>JAXELM010000036.1:0-3774 GCA_034100525.1 Agathobacter sp. | reverse complement strand
TACTGATTTTCAGCAAGATAAACAAAGAAATAAAGTTAATATATATTTACTTATTGGTAATATATTATAATGCGTAAAAGACTATAAATTAGCCCCTTAAAGTGGCTATGAAGTTATACACAAACTTGACACCCTAATTTATAAAATAGATGGTACAGCAGACAATAAATCTGAGTACCATCTATTAGGAAATCAGTTGTTCTTACTTGCTATTTTTGCTTTTGTCAAGAACTCTTTCGCTCTTTTGGCCCAAATTTCAGCATTGGTCATATGATCTTTATAAACAGTCTCTTGACCATTTTTTAGAGCGACTTTTGCTCTTTCTAGATTCCAATTTTGCTGGTCTGTTGCATTTTCAGCTTTCTTCATATAGTATTGTTCATCATTTCCACGAAATGATAATTCAGAAGAATCATAATCAGACACAAATGTTGTAGTACAAAGGTCTGAATCAAAAGTATCATCTGTTTCAGACGAAAAAGCATCATCTGTATCAGAGGAAAAATCGGAATCAAAGTCATCATTGGAACATCCAATGTCACCATTATCTATATCAAACCAATCTAACATATTATCCAAATGTTCTATGTTCGAAACCTTGTTTGTCTAAATACCCTTTTTCTGCACCTTTTTTATAGAGAATACGACCATTAGACAATACCCTATCTCCAATTGCATCGTATTTAAAATCGGTCAAACGATGTGCTGTATAGTCAAATAAGCAATATTTAATGGGACCAAAGCCTAAAAGACTTCGTTTCCCTGCCACGATTATGCCATCACCTAAGACATAAATAGCATCATATGTCATTGAAAACTTCTGGTGACCAAATGGGGTGATAATTCCCCAAACACCATTTTTCTTTACAGCGGCCATCTCGTCCCAGAAAAATGATGCTTCATCATATTCACATTGTATTTTCAAATCACCATATTTGTCTATATAGCCATACTTCCCATATTTTTTAACTAATGCACGTCCACAATAAAATCGGTCATCAACATGCTCATATTCACAAGGAAGAACCTCTTTTCCTGATGTGTTTATATATCCCCATTTCCCATAAGGACTGCAAACTGCTGCAAGACGAACATCTTCATCAAAATGTATAATCATATCATATTTGCATGGAACTATTACATTTCCATATTTATCCAAGAGACCATATAGATATGAATCATCGTCTTTAATTCTTTGAATGCCATCTGCATCAGTCCAATATTCATCTATTGTATATGACATAATACTTTCGTTTTAAAATCTAACATTCTCTCTGAACACAAAGGGACCTTGCCCTTCTCTTGTCGCAAAAAGCACAAAAGAAGAAGCGTCGTCAGCAAAAGGATAGAATTCCAATCCTGATGCAATCCAATCACCCTTTCCTGAAATCAAATCCCACCAATAATACATGACTCCATTATAGTTAAAAACTTTAATTTCTAACTTCATGTCATTACCGCCTAAGAACTTGTCTATTTCTTTAGAGTTGCGGTCTTCATTGCATAAAATTTTCACCATGCTATACACATAGGATCTTCTTTGAAATGGTGAAGAATCCTCATGGCTGTCTGCTCGTGCTATGGCGAGCGTTAATTCGTTGGTTCTTTTGTAAACCAATTCTTCAGGTATGATATTGTTATACTTCATTCTTAATAAATTATTTGTGATTCATAATTGCATTTCGGACACTTGAATTTATAACGTGCACAACCAGCAATTTGTCTTATTAATATGTCCCGGCCTTTTATTGCCAAATCTGCCATTTTCATTCCTGTATATCCTCCCATTCCATCCAATGCTGTAGAAACCATTGCTCCACAGCGTATTAGACCATCTAAACCTTTTTCTAATTTTGTTTTGTCATATGAGAGTCTAAACAAAGTATTGCATACAGGACATCTGTGTTCTAAATTTACTATGCTCATAATTTTAAACCGACATCATTAATAGAGTCTTATAAAAATACAATAAAGGCGTGCAACCGTTCGAACTTGTCTTTATCTTAGGTTACCGCCAAGTGACCTGCACGCATAACAAGCACCGAACAGTCCACGCCTATAAGCGTGAACCTCCAGTCTGCTTGTTCTCATGCGTTGAAAATTGGCGGTATTCAAGATAAAGAGAACAAGAGCTAAAAGCTCAATATCCAAAAAGTATAGAACGGAAACGCTTAGTTAATATTATGAGGTTAAACCTCAACATAAGTCTCTTAGAGGAATACAATTCTTGGAATCGCATAATCCTTAGCGTTTCATTCTTGTGTATCTATCTGTTTCTTATTAAATCAATTTTAAGTTCGACAATCTGTTAATTTGCAACTCTTATGATTGGCATACAATCCGCACATTATGCATTGCCTTGCAAAAATAGCTAAAAGTATCGGAATAAAAGAAGAAGTCCCAATAAATCAACGCAAAACATACGTAAAAAGGATCAAAATGAGCCGTATTTCGTATTTTGCTTGTATTTCAATTCAAATCCATACTGCGTTATTATAGTTTGAATACAAACATATACAGAACCCGATTATTGGCTATGCCAGTTCCTAATAGCTTAAATTACAAGGTTACTAACCGTGGTATAAGTATTAGGGAGAGCGTGTTTGATATATATCCTCTCTCCAATAGCTTATCTATCGTCTTAGTCCTCTTTTTCTTATAGGTTTCATCATCTTCGTTGCTTGTCGCAAACATCGTCTTATCCATTCTATCTCATCTTCATCCTTGTCACGTCCCCAATCCTTGGTGTCGCTACCGCCACCTCCTTGGCTTTCAGCAAAGTTGGTTGCTTCGTTGATATAGCCGACGTACAGGTACATTGCACAATAGATGATTTTATCGCCATGATTGATGAAATCCATTGCAAAACTATCGTCAAATAGGCTGCTGTCGTGAATGCTCGTCATACGAGGATAGATGTCTGCAATCTCTGCCAACGCCTTCATGCCAGCCTGCGCCCAAATCTTATTGATTATCTGTTGCTGGTATGAAACAGCTGTATTTTCAAAGTCAGCTTTAATCTCCCTGTTTCTTGCTTCGATATGAGAGGTATTCTTCTGCAACTCATCAAGTTGCAACTTAGCCTGCGCAAGTTTCATCTTCTTGTCGTTCAATTTGTCACGAACATCCCAGAGTTCCTTTCTGGTGGCGGTAATCTTTGCCTTTATCTCAACTGCATCACCAAGATGATTCTTCATGTAATCTTCAAGTTCGGCTATGGTCGCTTGCTTATCTGCTTCCGCTTTCTCCAGATTGCTGACCATAGTCTGCAGAGCCTTGATTTTTGTCTCTGCTTTTGTAATGCTACGATTAAGACCAGAAAGAAGCGTATTCTTCATGCCTACTTCATTTGACAAAGTGCGGCATTCTTCAGCCAATTCCCTGCGATAAGTTTCTGTTGACTTGTGCTTAGCTCCAGTTATGGTGATGTCATCACCACGCTCCAGTCCATACTTTTCATTAACCTCTGCAAGTCGGCTGTGAAGTTCACGCATCCTAGTTCTTGCTTGATTCATGTCGTTTCCACCAAAAAGATCTTTTGCGCTCAGTCTGCCGTCCTTTGTGATGGGGACAATGACCGCATGTGCATGAGGATTGAGTTCGTCTAAATGAACAATGAACGAAACGACATTTTCTTCACCAAACTCCCGACAACAAAAGTCATATATGTCCGTTGCCCACCTGTCTATGCCACTGCAACTGTCAATATCCCAGTTGTTGCCGTTCTCACTGATTGTCTGGTCGCCAAATGCGAGTTTGCGCATCTGCTCGCGG
>JAXELM010000214.1:0-2915 GCA_034100525.1 Agathobacter sp. | reverse complement strand
GATATGGTTGCAAGCGGAATTCTTGATCCGGTAAAAGTAACAAGAAGTGCATTACAGAACGCAACATCTGTTGCATCAACACTTCTTACAACAGAATCAGCGGTAGCAAACATCAAAGAAGACACACCAGCAATGCCGGCAGGCGGCGCAGGAATGGGCGGAATGATGTAATCGCTATCAACAATTAGTAACGAAAGCTCAGGAAATCATTTTATGATTTCCTGAGCTTTTTTACGTACAACAATTTAAATAATATGACTTTTGTCATGTACAGAATATTTCTTTTTTCACTACCAAAGGAATTCCCGAACTGATAGGATAAGAACATAAGGCTGATAAAGTGATATTAAGGAGAGAAAAGTCGGATATGGAAGAGATAATTTTGCAGACAAAGGATTTGACAAAGAAATATCAAAACAAGGTTGTTGTGGATAATTTGAACATTCAGATAAAAAGAGGGGAGATTTTTGGACTGCTCGGACCGAATGGTGCTGGAAAAAGTACGACAATGAATATGATTAGTTCCATTGTACGTCCAACAGCAGGTTCCATAGAATTGTTTGGGAATATGGAATTGGCAACAAATTCCAGGTGGCTGCCGTATCTGGATGGAAGCTGTATTTAGCTAAATTACTGCCGGACGTTCTTGTCGTATCTGTAGGTATGGGAATTGCAGTAGGAATTACAAGCTTTTTATATGGTATTCACTGGGGAAATATATTCTTATCAGCAGTATTAGTGCTATTAACTATTATGGCAAGTTCTGCATTCGGATTGATGCTTTACTATATTTTTAACAATCTGATAATAACAATTATTATATTATTTACATCTGTCTGGTTTATGGGATTTTTTGGAGGAAGCTTTGAAACATATATGTTTTCTAACTGGCCGGACAGTGTGAAAAATTTGTCTCCAATTTATCATTCAAACAGGGCACTTGTTGAGAATTCCTGAAATGAGAATATATAGCACAATGTTCCTAAATGTTATAATAAAGTGCTAGGATAGATTACAAATATAAATGAGAGGTCCAAGGCGGTTAATTATTTCAACTAATATACCGATAAGAGAATTATACAATTAAAATTTACTAATAGTCGAAAAGGATTTCGTACTGTAATATCTCAGGGATAGAGAGTTTAAGGTATAGTGGGACAGCTATATCTTATTTGCGTATCTATAGTATATTCTTACAGATTTCCATAATCCAATTTCGGCAGAATATTGCAGGTAAACGGATTTGCCAGTTAGCGCGGAAAGGAGTCCTATATGAAAATAACAAATAGTTCTATTGCTATGGCATCTACTCATCATGAGACATCCTTTACATATAAGGAGTCAATGACTATTGAAGCAGCAAAATCTAAGGATGTAGCAGGAGCAATTCTTACACTGTCAGCAGAAGGTACAAGAAAGAATCTCAAGGAATCCATGGTTGAGTATAAGAAGCAACAAGAGGAAGAGGCAAAGCAGAGAAGACAGGAAAATGAAGCTCGTTCTTTGCAGCAAATGGCGGAGCAGATGAAAACCCAGAAAACTGATAATCAGTTTGAAATATCGGATGAGTATGATATGAAAATTAAAATGCTCAAACAGATTCTCGCAGCACTCAGAGGAGAGAAGGTCCCAGAAGATTGTAAGAATAAGCCACAGAAAAACGGTGGAGTGCTGGATCTTCGATCCGCTGAATTTAAAAAAATCGAAGGTGTATCGTTTGACCTGAGTGCAAAGTCATCAGTAAGCCTTGGCTCAATAGAGATAGGTACAAACGCTTCCGGAACAACATGGCAGAAGATAACCGCTACTTCAGGATTTGCAAGTGAATCAGAAAGCACAACCTTTGCTTCTACAGGTATTGTACAGACTGCAGATGGAAGAAGTATTGATTTTAACGTTGAGGTATCTATGTCTCGGGCATTTATGTGTCAGATAGATACACTTGAGGTGCAGGATTATATAAAGACAGATCCACTTATGATTAACCTTGATATAAATATTGGTTCGGTCAGTAATCAGAAGTTTTTCTTCGATTTAGATTCTGATGGAAAAGAAGAAAAAATTTCTTTTGCAGCAAATGGTTCAGGATTCCTGGCATTAGATAAAAACGGGGATGGAAAAATCAATGATGGTTCTGAACTATTTGGAACAAGTAGCGGAGATGGCTTTAAGGATCTTGCCGCTTACGATGAAGACGGAAACGGATGGATTGATGAGAATGATAGTGTCTTTTCTAAGCTTAAGGTTTGGACGAAGGACGAAAATGGAAATGATTATTTGATAGATTTGAAGAAAGCTGATGTAGGAGCAATTTATCTTAGTAATGCAGATACGCAGTTTTCTCTTAAAGATGATGAGAATAATCTGAATGCTGAAATAAAAAAGACTGGAATATACTTAAGAGAAAGTACAGGAGCCGTTGGTACACTTAATCATGTAGATCTGGTGATATAGAAAGAGTGGCTATGGCAATTTAAAGGATAGAATAATATTTATGACTAATTCATAGGTATGATGTAATATATATTTAAGCTCCATGATTTAATTCATGGAGCTTTTTTATTGCATTATAGGAAAATTGTAAGCAGTACTTAATTTAAAGTTTTTAATGAATTTTTTTCGATGAAACATATGTCTTTTTTTTGTTATGAAAAACCACGAGGGCAGCCCTCACAAGAACCACCCACAAGCTTGAAATATGAGGAGGCAACTGTACTTGAAAGAGTAGCTGCAGTTGCTTTAACAACTTCAAGCTCCTAATTGATGCTGCCTGATTCTGCGTCCAGTGTTGCAGTCATACTTTCCTGAACCTTAGTATTTACCATATTAAGGCATGATACTGCGGCAATCAGTGTCAGTGCTATAAGTACTACCGCAATTACAGGAAGTATTGATACAAGCATTTTGGTTTTAAT
>JAXELM010000209.1:0-3132 GCA_034100525.1 Agathobacter sp. | reverse complement strand
GCAGGCAAAGGAAATGGGAACAAAGCTGTTTGATACAGCGATAAGAGAGTGCGTAAAAACAAAAGAGGCTCAGGAAAAGAAAAAGCTTTTGATAGATTATGCACCGAAATGTAATACTATGATTGATTACATGGAGTTTGTTGAGGAATTATTAAAGTAAAAAGAAAAGGAGTTAGTTATGTCAAATGCAGATGCAATTAGCACAGTGGTAGGATTAGTATATTATTTGTTTGTGCTGGGCATAAATTTGGGAACCACAATTTTAGTTATTGTCGCAAAATGGAAAATTAATCAAAAAGCAAATGAACCAGGATGGGCAGCAATTGTTCCATATTATGGTCAGTATGTATTGTTTAAAATAGCTGGCAAAGCAAAATTATTCTGGGTAACATTAGTATTATCAATAGTATTAGCTATATCTTATATAGTATTAATGTGTTCTGTATTTTGGAGCATATGTTTTGTAGTTGGAGCACCAATAGATATTCAGTCATCATTACTTGTTGTAGTAATCTCTGCAATTGCTTTTATAGCTACATTAATCGCCTGCATGGTTATTAATATTATTATGATAATATCATTAGCAAAAAGTTTTGGAAAAGGTGGAGGATTTGCAGCAGGACTTATTTTCTTCCCGATTATCTTCTACCCAATTCTTGCATTTGATAAGAAAATCGTATACATGGCCAATGCATATAGTCAGCCATACGGACAGCCATATAATCAACCATACGGACAGCCATACAATCAGCCATATGGACAGCCATACAATCAGCAGTATAACGCTCAGTATGGTCAGTTTAATAACCAATACAATAGTCAGTACAATGACCAGTACTATAATCAAAATAATTATCAGAATAATTATCAAAATAATAATCAAGAAGTATGGAATCAGAATCAGCAACAGTGGAATCCATACAACGACAATAATAACAATAATAATCAGTAAAACAAAAACTTCGGAAATTCTCATTGAGAACATCCGAAGTTTTATTTTGCAGTGATAAAGAATTATTTAGTAACTACTTTTGCAAATTTCTTTTTACCACGTTTTACGATGAGACCATCACCTGCGAAGGCATCTTTACTGTATTTTGTAGCAATATCTGTGACTTTCTCGTCTGCAACAGAAACACCGCCCTGCTGGATATTACGACGTGCGTCTCCACGTGATTCACAAAGACCTGCTTTTACAAGAACCGAGATAATGTCGAGGTCTCCGTCAGCAAAGTCTTCATCACTAAGCTCAACAGTTGGCATGTTGGCAAGATTACCACCACCTGCGAAAAGTGCATGTGAGGCCTCGCGTGCTTTAGAAGCCTCTTCCTCACCGTGAACAAGCTTAGTAAGTTCGTAAGCAAGAATTTCTTTAGCCTCGTTAAGCTGTGCGCCTTCCCAGCTATCCATCTTTTCAATCTCTTCAAGTGGAAGGAATGTAAGCATACGGATGCACTTAAGAACATCTGAATCTGCAACATTTCTCCAGTACTGGAAGAACTCGAAAGGTGAAGTCTTGTTAGGATCAAGCCATACAGCACCTGACTGTGTCTTTCCCATCTTCTTACCTTCAGAGTTAAGAAGAAGATTGATAGTCATAGCATATGCGTCCTTGCCAAGCTTACGGCGGATAAGCTCTGTACCACCGAGCATGTTGCTCCACTGGTCATCTCCACCGAACTGCATATTACATCCGTAGTCCTGAAATAGCTTAAAGAAGTCGTAAGACTGCATAATCATGTAGTTAAACTCAAGGAAAGAAAGCCCCTTTTCCATACGCTGCTTGTAGCACTCAGCAGTAAGCATGCGGTTAACTGAGAAATGAGGTCCAATCTCGCGAAGTACATCAATGTAATTCAAATCCATAATCCAGTCCGCATTATTTACAAGAATCGCTTTATCATCAGAAAAGTCGATAAAGCGGCTCATCTGTTTCTTGAAGCATTCAACATTGTGATTGATAGTCTCAGTTGTCATCATCTGACGCATGTCGGAACGTCCTGATGGGTCACCGATTTGTGCTGTACCACCACCGATAAGAACTACTGGCTTGTTTCCAGCCATCTGAAGTCTCTTCATAAGGCAAAGAGCCATGAAGTGTCCAACATGAAGGCTGTCAGCAGTAGGGTCAAAGCCGATGTAGAAAGTAGCTTTACCATTGTTAATAAGTTCTTTAATTTCTTCTTCATCTGTCACCTGTGCAATAAGACCACGGGCAACTAATTCATCATAAATTGTCATAATTTTTTCCTCCTGAATATATTCAATAACGCCTTGGCGTTATTGCTGCGGAATGTGTGTCTTCCAAACTGAAATAAAAAATCCCCTCATCCATATAAGGACGAGGGGGATTATCTCGTGTTACCACCTTATTTTGCAAACCACTCACGTGGAAATGCCTCCGTATGTCTCCGACAAGACATCAGCGATTGTAACGTTCGCCACTACGTTGCAGCCTACTTACTGAAATTGATATATCAAATGTGTTCGGTGCAAAGCTCAAAGATGTATTCCACAATTGCTTTCCATGCGCCTCTCATCGACCGGCAACTTTCTGTTTGTTCCACAAAAGTGTACTTATTCTTATCATCGCTTTTCATGCTTCAATTGCATATATTATAGCGACGAGTAAGAGTAATTGTCAATGGTAAATTTATTTACCCATTTCATCGATATCGAATAATGCCTGCTCTAAGTTGTATAAGTCAGTCTCATTAGGAGTATATAATTTATCCTTTAATGAAACAGTGATTGTAGTTGTCTCTGTATCACCATACTGTGGATTAGCAAGCTCTGCTTTGAGACAGTCAGAAAGAACTGTAAATACCTTGTCGTAAAGCTCCTGCTCGTTCTCAAATGAAGATGTATCTACGCTCTCAAGCTCTTTCATGTAAGCTTCGTATGCTGGAGCAAATACTTTAAGCTTCTTGTACTCTACAGTTACCTTGTAAGAACCATCATCCTGCTTCTCTGACTCACCAACTGTGTAGTCTGTTGCTGCATATAAATCAGCGAATAACTGTCTGAAATCAGCTTTGATTTCATCAGATACTGAAATACCTGCACCTGAAATGAATGCATCCATTTCCTGATCAAGACCCTGGTTGTAAATCTCTTCAGCTTCCTCTTTTG
>JAXELM010000173.1:0-7386 GCA_034100525.1 Agathobacter sp. | reverse complement strand
CAGCCTCTGTCTGTGGCTTAACACCCATAAGCTTATAACCTCTAAATCCTCCTAACTCATATGTGTTTCCGTCAGAACCTGTGAATGAAGGAAGTTTAGCACATGCATAGTTGTCACCGAACATATCTTTTGCTGGACTTGAATTCCATGTTCCACTAACGATAGCTGCACAGTTTATAGCTTTTGGTACATCTGAACCATTCTGAAACGCCTTAGATGACTGCAACTCAATAATCTCTTTTAATGCAACTACACCCTTGTCTGAAGCGTAATCGATGTTACATGATGTAAAGTTTCCATCTTTATCAGTTTCATATGCAACATTACATCCTGTTGCGAAGAAAAATGATGGCTGATACCAACCAGAGTTGATTTCGAAGTAGAAGTTCTTTCCTGCCGCTTCACAATCCTCAACGATTTTCTCTAATGATGAAGGGTCTGTTACAACACTCTTATCATAATATAAGAAGTATCCATTATCTGCTGTAAATGGGAATGCATAAATGTTGTCACCAACTATAGCTGCTTCTACTGCACCAGCTTCGTTAGCTGATTTAATCCACTCATCATATCCTGTTTCATTCCACTGCTGAAGTGCACCAGCAGCAACAAGACGAGTCAACTGATCCTGAGCGAATGCGTAGATATCAGCACCTGCCTGAACGTCTGTAATCATGTTATTAGCTGCATCACCTTCACCAACAGACTCAACTGTTACTGTGTAATCAGCACCCTTGTCTGCGATAAATTTCTCAGCTAATGTCTTTGTAAGGTCTGCGCTTTCCTTTGCAGCCCAAATCTTAACCTCTCCTGAACCGTAGTCAACAGTCTCCTCCTCAGCAGCTGCATCATCACCGGCTGGTGCTTCTGCCTGTGTGTCATTTCCTGCTGGAGTTGTTGTTTCCTCTTTTTTCTCGCCACATCCAGCAAACATAGTAGCTGTCATTGAAGCAACGAGTAAAGCTGATAATACTTTCTTTTTCATACTCTTTTCCTCTCCTTTTTAAATATGTTTAAAAGTATATATATAAAATGCCGTGCATCTTATATCGTAAATCATCTGCGGTACACTGCCGCAAGGTTTCTTATCCATGCTCTTCTTCCATCTTCGAGCTGGTCTGCTAACATTCTCCATCTCCAGTTATTTCCAACTGTTGAAGGAAAATTCATTCTGGCTTCATTGCCAAGCTTCAAAATATCCTGCATTTGAATAATCGCTACATCTGCAGTGCTTGCATATGCCGCTCTTATCAACGCATCCGGTATTTCCTCTTTACCGGATATACCAAGGTATTCATACAAGTATGCCAGTTCATATTCTGTCTTATCATGAAACGAACCAACTATCGTCTCATTGTCATGAGTGCCGGCATACACCACTATATTGTTATCTGTATAATTATGTGGCAAATGTTCATTGGCTGTATTGCCATCGAAAGCGAACATAAGCACCTTGGTTCCCGTCCAGCCTGTTCGTGCGAGAAGCTTCTTCACACCAGGTAATAACGACGCGCCTGTATAGTCATCAGCTATAACCTTTGCATCGCCAAGACTTTCTTTGATTGCTTCTATAAGCTTTTTGCCAGGTCCTTTTACCCACTTACCATTCGCTGTGCTCTTTGCACCATACGGCACTGTGTAGTTTTTAACGACGCCGACAAAATGATCTAACCTTATTACATCGAAGAGTTCTGAACAAATCTTCACTCTTCGTTTCCACCATCTATATTCGTCAGCCTCCATCGCATCCCAGTCATATACTGGATTTCCCCATATCTGACCTTCTTCTGCAAATTTGTCAGGAAGGGCTGCCGAAACACATTTTGGTTTACCGTTTGCATCAAGAAGAAATAAGTCTTTGTTCACCCAGACATCAACACTATCAAGTCCTACAAAGAAGGAAATATCTCCAATTATCTGAACTCCTCTTGAATTTGCATATTCTTTTAATTTCTTCCACTGTTTAAAGAATTCGTATTGACAAAACTTCCAAAAACTAATTTCATTATACATAGCTTTTCGTCGATTTATAAGCACAACCGGTTGTCTGTTTTTTTCCTCTTCTGGCCAATCCAGCCAACTTTTGTTGAAATTCTCTAATTTCAAGCTCATGTAAAGGGCAAAATCATCAAGCCATTCTTCGTTTTTCGCTACATATTCCTGATACTCTTGTGCACTTTCATCAAATCTCTCAAACGCTTTTTGTAAAATCTTCTGACGGTTCTCTGCTATAATTGCATAATCAATTCAAGCACTATCTGTTCCCCAGTTATAGCATCTGATTTCATCAACTAAATCAATCAAATAGAAATTACCAGCACACGAAGATAACGGTTGGTAAGGACTATCTCCAAAACTAGTAGGACCTACTGGAAGGACTTGCCAATACTTCTGTTTCATATCAGCTAACAAATCTATGAAATTTAAAGCCGCCTTTCCCAATGTACCTATCCCATATGGTGATGGCAAACTCGAGACAGCCAGAAGAATTCCAGACCCTCTGATCATTTCTTGTGTATCCAAACCAAATCTCCCGCCTTACTCTTACATAACATACTGTTTATTTGCTCTGCAAAAGTTTCGTTTATTTTCGTATCTGAGATAATTTTATGTCCATTTCGTCATTTTGTCAACCAATTCCTGCTTCCGAAACATATTTTTGCCGTTTTTAACGGATTTTTTTATCAATTTTTGTATATAATCACAACGAAACACATAATATTTTTCGAAAATATTTATTCTAAGACAATTGAATAGTTCTTTCAGATTATTTATAATTACTTATATGCATATATAACAAGGATGGAAGTCATATGGCTACTATAAAGGATATCGCAAACAGACTTGGCGTCTCTGTAAGCACTGTTTCAAAAGGTCTTAACGGCGCAAGTGATATAAGCGAGGAATTACGACAGATGGTGCTTGATACAGCCGTCGAGATGGGATATCGCACCAAGCGTTCACGCAAAGAGGAAAATCGCAAGCTCTGTGTGTTCGTTGAAAATATGAATTACGAATCAATTGATGAATTCGGTTATGATTTGGTTCTTGGATTCAAGCAGAATGCCTTCAGACATAAATGGGATGTTGATATCATGCCAATCAACCAAAGCTTTCAGATGGAAGAAAAATACGATACATATATGTTAAAAAATGGTTACTGTGGTGCTTTTCTTATGGGGTTTGCGCTCCACGATGAATGGATGAAACATTTAGAACAGACAACTGTCCCTACCGTTCTTCTGGATAACTTCATCGCAAACAATCCTAATGTATGCTGCATCGGAACAGACAGTAGAGAAGGTATCCAGCAGGCAGTTAATCACCTTAACAATCTTGGACATAAGAAAATAGCTTTTCTTAATGGTTCTCTTTATTCAAGAGTATCCGACCAGCGTCAGGAAGCCTTTGAAGCAGCCATGCAGGAGGCCGGGCTTGAGATTAATCCTAAATTGATGGCATATGGATATTATGTTGCCGACAGTGCCCAGTATCATGTACCCGGCTTTCTTGCTGAGGGGGCTACGGCTATTGTCTGTGGCAATGATCTTATTGCCAAAGGTGTTATTGAAGAATGTACCGCACGAGGATTTAATGTTCCTGCAGATATTAGTGTAATAGGTTTTGATGATATTCCTATTGCAGCCACGCTCAATCCACCGCTTTCAACCATTGCGCAGGATAGGAATGCTATCGGTCGCTGTGCCTATGTAATCCTTAACTCATTGATACACCATATTTCAGTAAGTATGACCCTGCTCAGACCAAAATTAATTGAAAGAGAATCGACTACACGAGTATCCTCTACTCCTAGAACTATCGATTCAGAATAGGTATTATTTATGAAGAAGAGACTTATCCTTAAAAAACTTATTGTTGGCTCAATAATTTGTTCTTTATCTATAAGTCTGTCCGGTTGCTCAATAACTGGCTTAATTGACCAAATGCGCGACCCTGATAAATTATCCGCCGAATTACATAAGTCCCCTCGATTTTGGAATGATGTCTCTGCATATTCCGAATCCGACGGACTTTATGTCTTATACAATGAATATTTCAAGCGTCAGCCCTACAACAACATAATGTCATTCGGTGACAATGTTCTCCTGATTGGCCAGGGCACTTACCTTGAGGATGTAAACGATTTAGTCAACTCAAACTCAACTGATTTTGAGTTTTCTTTTAGTGTCTACAATCCATGGAGCAATCAGCTTATCTCCACTTTAAACCATGATGATATATCATGTGACAGCTATCAGATAGTGGGAGATAGGCTATTTTTGTATAACTACGAAAAAAATACTATTGATGTATATGATGAAGCACTTGAATTTGTTGAACGATACAATTCAACTGACGCCGGAGAACTGAGTGATTTAAGCTTTTATCCAGGCTCCGCAGCTAATCAGCTTCTTGCCTATGACTCTTCCAACAATTCTATTATGAAAATAGATACTTCATCATCATTTGAGGTTGAAAAGCTCGATTTCAATATGTATGAATGTGTTTTAAATGATGTAAGTAGTGATGGGACACGCGCTCTTATATCAGGAATCGACCGAACCACACTCAAATACACCATTGCGTCCTACGATACCTCAACAATGAAACAGACCGGTTTGACATATGCGCAGAATTACTCCGCTACCGATATTTCTGACACAGCTTTTATTGCGCAGACTGATGTTTCCAAAAATGAATGGACATATTTAAACCACAAAGAAGAAAATGAAATTACCTTTTCTATAAACGACATAAGAAATACCATGCTTCTTCCTGATGGTTCATTTATACTTCATCAGGAGGAGGCCTATGATGAAGAAGCTGATTCTCATGAGCTTAGCTATTACCATATAGATGCAACAGGTAAAATTCTTTCTTCTTTCACCTTCGATTGCGGAAATCCGAACATGGCAGGATACAAATATTTCTCTTCTGATTTTGCTTATTTAGAGGACTGTAATTGCGTCATGTTTTTGACATATACGGCTGATGTCAACCCATATGTTCTTATCTGGGATTTGAATGCTGAAAATGCCGATAGCGATATATATATAATCAAAGACGGTGGTAAAGAAAAGAAAATCAAGGAATGGGGAGATTTGTCTGACGCTGATAAAATTGCCTGTGAGCTAGAGGAAAAATATGGAATTTCCATTTATTTTGGCGACGAGATACCTGACGAAGTTGATGTTTTTTCACCTTCAAAAAATACTAACCATGATGAAATTATGGCGGCATTAAATAATCTCGACCGCCTGTTAAACTGCTACCCGGAGAATTTTTTCCCACAGCTTTGCTATGGCGATATCAAAGGATTAAAGATATATCTTACCGGAAAAATAGACCGTAAATCCGACAAAATGATAGAAAATGCAAGCGGTTTTGCGTCTACTATAGACTCATACCTCGTAATAACACTTGATATTACATATAGCTGGGATTGGGATTACACTGTTAACCATGAAATTTCACACATGATAGATAAACGTCTGGAATTCCGTTCACAATATGCGAAGGACTCGCTATTTAGCGAAAAAGCCTGGGATAAACTCAATCCATCTACATTTGAATATATGAACAGCTACAACGGATATAAAGATAATGCGGATTACCACATATATCCTTCGTATTTTATCGATTCATATGGAACAACATTTGCAACCGAAGATAGAGCTGAAATATTTGGTCGCGCTATGGATGATTATCTAAGCGATATTCATGATGATGAAGTTTTTGCTCAAAATTCCAACATCTACAAGAAGATGAATTATTACAGTTCATGCATACGCGACGGATTCGATACGAGCGGATGGGATTACTTGCTACCATGGGAAACGGTTTTAAAATAACACAAAAAAGACAGCCAATTCGATCTGCTGTCTTTTTAGGAGAAGGTATTTTCACTATGGGGTATAGCAAAAATTATATATAATGTATTGGGGGGTTTTTACAGTCATTATAATATCATGATTATAACAATAAGTGTTCACAAACTTCACAATTTCTATAATTATTTTTTGTGCATTTTTGCCAATTTCTTTTGTTTACTTTTATTGTCATACATTTTTTCATCCGCTCTTTGAACAATTTCCTCTATATCTTTTCCTTTACCTGATGCATATCCAATTGCAGCCGACAAGTCCAATGAAGCAGCTTTCGATTTCAGCTCTATAAGCTCATGCCACTTTTCAAGTAATCGTTCCAGCTCTCCCTCCTTGGGATTTTCGACAATAAGAACAAACTCATCTCCACCAATTCTATATGCTTTCTTATTCGAATCTGTCAGACTTAGAATAATCTGAGCCACATTCGTAATAAGTATATCACCTTTATCATGTCCCTCGTTATCATTTACCTCTTTGAGATTATTTACATCACAGAATAGTACCGCTACATCCTCAACCTTAGGATATTCGTTCTCAATCATGCTTAAGTATTTATTCCTATTGTATACTCCGGTCATTTCATCGCGTTCACTAAGCTTCTTCATATCAACGGCATACTTCTCATAATTCAAGATATTACGCGAAATACTCTGAATAACCGGAAGTGTCAAAGAAAGCAACGCACAACGTGGAACTACAAAATACATAATCAGTGTATACCACGGATTTGAATTAGTCTCACCTAAATATACGCCATTGTCAAATAATTTCACATATGAAGACGCAGGCTCCGTGGTAAGCAAAAGCATATTGGCATCACATAAGCCCCAGAAATATCCTCCCATTACAATCAAAAAAGTACTAATCAATGTAAGCACATATGTGTACATTGTAGTCCACTTATTAGCATATTGTGTCGCAATTAATAATGGCAGCATGCTAAGCAACAGAGTATGATATGTCAATGTAATTCCTAATACTGTAATTGTAATTATTGTTCCAGTAATAAGAAAATATTTAACCCACTTCTTATGCATATCAACTATCCATGAAGTTATTATAATCAATGCAAGTACTCCGCAGGATACCAAAAAGCCGCTTGTTACCAGTTCCATATTGACGATAAAAATATGGACTACATTCAAAAACCACATTAATATAATAGATAAAAACATGATTTTCAAGCATTTAATAGTATATATATTAATTTGATAATCTATCCCTGTTCTTTTATTCTCATCAAAGATATCTTTCGTCAAACTATCTATCCCCCGATTCTCTGTTCTGCTCGTTGTACTAGAACAATGCTTCGAATTCTTCGCGTGAGATTTTCTCTTTCTCAAGAAGAAGTTCTGCGCATTTATCAAGCACACTTCTGTACGATGTAATCATTTCTTTGGCTTTTGTATAAGCATCATCAATTATTTTCTTTACTTCCTGATCAATGACAGAGGCAACACCTTCGCTGTAGCCTCTTGTATGCGCGAGGTCGCGACCG
>JAXELM010000160.1:0-14508 GCA_034100525.1 Agathobacter sp. | reverse complement strand
TCCGCACCCCTCAAGTACTTTCTTGTTGACAACACCAGCACCAAGCACTTCTATCCAGCCTGTTCCTTTGCAGAGCTTGCAGCCTTTTCCACCACACTGGAAGCAGCTTACATCTACCTCTACAGATGGCTCTGTAAATGGGAAATATGATGGACGAAGTCTTGTCGAAGTATCTTTTCCAAATATCTTCTTAACGAATTCATCGAGCATACCCTTAAGGTCACAAAGTGTAATTCCCTTATCAACTACAAGTCCCTCCATCTGTGTAAACATTGGTGAGTGTGTAGCATCATCATCAGAACGGAATACTTTTCCAGGAGATACAACCTTAATAGGTGGCTTCTTAGCTTCCATTACATGAACCTGCCCTGCCGAAGTCTGTGTACGAAGCAAGAATTCAGGTGACAGATAAAATGTATCCTGCATATCACGGGCAGGATGATCCTGAGGAGTATTAAGAGCAGTAAAGTTATAATAATCTGTCTCTATCTCTGTTCCCTCATAAATCTCAAATCCCATAGATGCGAAAATGTCAGTAAGCTGGTTTTTAACCTGTGTTACAGGATGAAGGTTACCGCGAACATTTTTGACTGCTGGCATTGTGACATCTATTTTCTCGCTCTCATATCTGCGTTTTAGTGCCTCTTCCTCGAATTTAATCTTCTTAGCTTCAAGCAAAGCTTCGATTGCTTCTCTTGTCTCGTTTACCCACTGGCCAACCTTTGGTCTGTCTTCAGGAGCAACATCCTTCATTCCCTTAAGTACAGCAGTAAGCTCACCTTTTTTTCCAAGAACCGACTGACGGACTTCGTTTAATTTCTCAAGTCCTTCTGATTTTTCAATCTCTGCTATTGCACATTCTTTGATTTTCTGCAATTTTTCTTTCATCATTTCTCTCCTCTCATATCAAAAAAATTCTTGTGTATGAATCAAATACCTACAAGTTACTATGGAACTGTTTATTGTATTTCAGTACAATAAAAAAGGCTCCGCCCCTAATATATAGGGACGAAACCAAAGTTCCGCGATACCACTCTGATTCCAGTATAAATACAGGCTCTCAATTACTACGTAACGTGTAGTCAGACGTCGCAAACTACTACTAATTCATCTGCGCAGCTCCTGTGGGAACTTCGATGCATAATCCTACTAAAGAAAGCTCTCAGCCGGTGACTTTCTATCTCTGATAGCGGTATTATGTACTACTATGCACATTCATTGCCTTTTCACTTGTGTTATTCTAGCATAGCAACAATAAAACATCAAGTATATTTTCAACTATAATGCTATGGTAAAACAGTAATGACGTCATCTAAAACATAACAAAATGCCGGTGATGAGGACTTTTCATTTTCAATAAAAGGCGTACTAAGGTCAATCCTGTCATTCTCATCATATGGATTAACTCCCGTAAAAGAACCAGAAAAAACATTTATCTTTCCATTCACAAGACCATCAATGGTATCATCAACAACCTGACCTGTTTCATCTGGAACAATTGCATAGTTAATATCAAGAATACGTACCCATCCTTTTTCGAATCCAGCCATTGCATCCTGCCCATAAACCTTGCCATCTATGCAAGCTTCAATGTTCTTTCCATGTATAAGTGCATAAATCGACTGTTCAAAATAGTATGAATAATCCACGCAACAGCTGACCAAAGATCTTGTAGGAGCAATATCCGTCATGCTCTGGTTATATCCAACATGATAAACCGGCACCTTTCCTTCTGCATTTTCACAGGCAGTTGCAGGTCCTTTGGTATCTGAATGTTGAGAAATAATGACACATTCCTGGTCTATCAGTTCTATTGCCACCTGTTTTTCCAAAGAATAATTAGACCATGTGTCTGTATACTTAACAAGCATGGTTGCCTCAGGTACAACCGACTGCACCCCCAGATAAAAGGACGTATATCCGGAAATAACTTCGGCATAAGGGAATGCAGCTACATAACCTATCTTTGCCTGCTCCGGAGTGATAATCCCTTCTTCAATCATTTCTTTTAGCTTTACACCTGCAACAACTCCGCAAACATATCGTCCTTGATAGATTGTTCCAAGACAATTATGGTAATTAGGGAGAACCGGTTCAGCATTTGCATTGTCACCTGTTGGTACACAAAACTGTATTTCGGGATGCTTTTGGGCCATATCCTTTACTTTCGGACCATATCCATAACTAGCTGCAACAATATAATCACATTTCTCATTTACCAGTTCATTAAGAGGTTCCTCTATCTGCTCCTCACCGACATTATATTTTGTTACACACTCAATCTGGTCTCCATAGACTTCCTCAACATGATTTCTCGCCTTGATAAAATTCTCGGTATATGGTGTTATTTCATCACCCACAAAAATGAATCCTACTTTTATATGCTTCTCCTCAGTTTTAGTCAAATTACGAATCCCAAAGGATAACAGAATCATAATGAGACAAGTTATGAGACATAAAGAATATACTTTTTTCATTTTATCTGTCCTCCTTTGATTGTTCGTACAAGCATTCCACATTGATGGTTCCATCATCAATCAAAGAAAGCATGATTTCAACTAATTTCGGATCAAACTGGGTTCCGCTACATCTTTTCAATTCGGCAATAACCACATCAATATCCAATTGTTTACGATAAACACGATTAGCCGTCATTGCATCAAAGGCATCTGCAATACCAATAATTCTTGCATCAAGCGGAATCTCTTCTCCCTTTAAGCCATGACAATAACCTGTTCCATCATATTTTTCGTGATGATAGAGAGCTCCTACACTCACATTATCAATTATAGTAAAATCTTTTAATATTTCGCCGCCTCTGATTACATGCGACTTCATGATCTCGTATTCTTCATCAGTTAATTTGCCCGGCTTATTCAAAATAGCATCTGGTATTCCTATTTTACCAATATCGTGAAGTAAGGCCATCTGACGAAGATTCTCACACTTTTTATCCGAATAATTTAAACGCTTTGCAATCGCTACAGAATACTCTGATACCCTGAAAGAATGTTCACTTGTATTTGAATCCTTCGCATCAACAGTTCTGGCAATCGATAGAATGGTTTCATTGCCCATTTCAATCTGCTTTTTCGCATATTCGAGTTCGTATTTCTGCTTCAATAAGGTTTTTTGTGTATGCGTTCTTGTAAAATACCATGTAATCCATATCAACACAAGACTTGAAATTAAAAGAACATATAGTTTAAACCACCAACTCTGATACATTTCAATTTCTTTTTCAATGGTATAGCTGCTTGATTCCACAACATTACCATCTATACCATCAAGTATGGAAATTCTAAATATATAAGTCCCAGACTTTAACTTGGAATAAGAGACTTTATCAAGCTCACTCAGTAAACATACAGTCTCCTCTGTATCATACCCTTCCATAAAAACACTAACATATGGATCATTCATTGAATAATTCAGCACTTCAGGTTCAAATACGATTCTGTCCATCTGCGATGACAACTTAAATGCATCAACACGATCGATTTCGTATCTTATCCCATCTACTTCTACATAATCCAAAATCATACGATATGACTTTACTGACATATCATACTGTGACATATTTACCTTCACCACACCAGTATCACAGCACAGATATACATCATCCCCCTCTCTGCATACCCATGAATTAGCAGTTAGTGATGACCTGAATCCTCTTTTTGAATTCACAAGTGTATAGTCTCGCTTTGCATCAGCAATCAGATATTCAGTCTCTGCCACATAGATTCCAGCACTCCCCATAACCCAGCTGATTCCATCAGCATCACAAATCATGTCGAAATTATTACTATATGGAAAATTTTCGAGATATTTTATCTCTCCATTCGGGGAAATATAACACAGCCCATTGCTGGTAACTATAAATACTCCATCTGAAAATGGATCATAAACCATGCGAAGAATAACATTCGATGATAATCCGTCCTTTTTATCAATAATACGTACTACTTTATCATCCTTGATTTTAGCAATCCCGCCACCATCAGAACCTATATAATAAGAATTCTTATATTCCAGCATACAGAGCGATTTTTCATTGTCAAGACCATTTTGCGCAGTAAATACCTGCTTAACAGAATCATCCTGCAGAACTGCAACACCATAGTCACCTGCAACTGCAATTCTTCCATCCGCTAATTCACAGACATTCCTAAAACGCATTCCAGGCATTCCATCATCTTCAGTAAAATTCTTTATGTCATATTCTCCCTGCTCATTCTCGCTTACCTTATATACCCCCATTCCGGCTGTTGCAATCCATAGGTTATTTTTACTATCCGATTTCAAATATCGTATTCTGGTATTTTCCAATAATTCACTTATCTCATTATCAACTTTACTGTTTTTATTTTCATCTACAATTATAAGACCATCATCTGTTCCACAAAAAAGCAATCCCTGCCATTTTTCTGTGGAATTCACTACTGCATTTTCTCCTATTTTAGAAAACAATTCCAAAAATGAGGATTGATATAGTTCCAATAAGCCTAATCTTGATGAACTAAACCAAAGATTACCTTGATAATCTACAAGCATATTATCAATAGAGCTTGTGAAGTTGTTCGTATTTAGTTTGTTGTATGTATAGTCATTCTGCAGTACCGCCACTCCGGTATCTGAACAGATAAAAATTTCATTATTATCTGTATCATAAAATGAATTGATATGTTCTATATCTTTTAAAGTCACAGTATGTATCAGACCTGGACTATCCATAGTCATGTCATAAATCAACACTTTATTATCTGTTGTTCCAATAAGAAGTCTGCCATCCTCTGTAAAATGAACAGCAGTAACAACATCCGATACAGACTCCAATGGTGATGAGACAATTTCACCATCACTTATCCAGTAAATCTCGCCTCTTTCAGTTACAACCACAACATTTCCATTGTGGTCTGCAGACATTTTCATCACATTTTTAATCTGGTCAAAGGATTTCGTCACTTTCACACCACTACTTAGTGACACTAGAGAAATTCCATCTGTTGTTCCAATATAATAATTTCCATTTGAATCACAGACAATGCTTTTGACAGAATTGGACAGCAAACCATTTTCTTCTTCAATAACATTCATCACATGTTCATTGATAAAAATAGTAACCCCATCATCATTGGTTCCTACCCATAGTCTGCCTTCCTCATCTACATACAGACAATTTACATTTTTTACAGAAGGAACATCCTGAAAGAGCTTAAATTTAGTCCCATCATATTTGAACAATCCGGCATATGTACCTATCCATAGTTTTCCATCCTTAGTCTGTTCTATATCGTTTGCCTCACCGGATAAGAGTCCTTCTTCTTGCGAATACTCTATCTGAACATAAGAATTATAATCTAATGATTTTTCCTCCGCCATTACCACTTCACCTTTAACCAAAAAGCTTATAAAGATAACAGCAAGAAATATCAATCCACGATTTTGCCTTTTGTGTCGAACTATTTTAATAACTATATAGACAATTTCTACACTTAACAATTTATCCAAAAATTCAACACAAAACTGACTAACCAAATATGCGACAAATTTTGGAAATCCGCTTTCCAGACACAGCATCATTACCTGCTCGCCCCAGACATTTCCACATCTTCCATCATACAGAGCAAAATTAATAATAAACGCAACAATAGTAGAAAATATAGCTAAATCCATACCCAGTGTCATAGTGGAAAACTGCGTCTCAAAAACCTTCTTTTTTGCCATGTATCCAACTATAATGCCAAGAAAAGCACCTATAATACAATATATTATTTTCTGCTCAACAAATGTACCATAGATAATATTGTTAGTAAAACCAACAATACCACCGCATACCGGTCCAGCAACATATGCTATCAAAAATGTTCCTATAGAATCACACCAGACTGGTAGCATTAGTTTGGTTGCCAAAGTTCGTCCCAATAGGTTAATCATTAACGCAAAAATCGTATAGATTATTATTATGTATTCTTTTTTATTCTTCATTAGTATAACACTCCATTAAAAATACTATGACCATTATACCATATGATTAATAAGAATAAAACTTAAAAAGCAAATTTTACTTTACCACTTTATTCAAATAAAATACTGCCAACTGTGTTCTATCCCGCAGTGACAATTTCTCCAAAACAGAACTAATATAATTTCTGACCGTTCCTTCTGACAAAAATAATGTCTCAGCAATTTCTCTGTTGCTCTTACCAAGTGCAACCTGCGCCATTACTTCCTGTTCCTTCTGTCCAATGTCATATGCAGCAAAATCAAATTCGGATTTTGTAGATGATAGAACAGGAATTTTGCTTACAATCTCTCCACCGAATACACTTTGTCCACGAAATACTGCTTTGACAGCAGGTACGATTCCATCAAAATCCTGCTTTAATATATATCCTTTTACTCCTATGTCCAATGCCTTTACTATGTATTCATCATCTGAAAAAGTGGTCAGTAACAATATTTTAGCATCTGAATCCTTTTTCATTATCTCTTCAGCTGCGCTTAGTCCTGATACATTCTTCATTTGAATATCCATAAGCAATATATCCGGCTTTTCTCTTTCGTATAACATAATGGCATCTTCACCATCGTTTCCACAGGCAACAACATCTATTTCTTCATCCGCCTCTAGAATTGTCTTTAAAGATATTGCAACAATCTGATCATCATCTACTACAACTAATCTCATTATTTATTCTCCTCTATTTTAGGTATCGTAATATGAATTTTAAAACCACTATTATCCGATATTGAAATATTTCCATTCAGACTTTCCACACGGTCTCTCATATTCGCAAGTCCGATTCCAGCATTCTTTATATCTATTTTCCCATTTCCGTTATCATCTACAGCTAACTGATAAAATCCCGGATGTTCTCTCACCAATATATATATATTTGATGCCAAGCTATGTTTTACGATGTTCGAAGTGGCTTCCTTTACAATTGATATAAAGCAGTATTTAATATTTCTTGATACTTTATCCGACATGTCATAATCAAAATCAATCACATATTTACTTTGCAATGGCTTAAGCACTTCTAAAATAGACAGTTTTAAATCTATAGATTCGTCATGCAGGTCATGTACACTTTCTCTGATATTATTCATTGCTTCATTCAAAGAAGTATTAATGCTCTTAATCTGTTCATGCAGCGGTTCTTCTTTATATATGGTCATTAGTGCACCTGTCTGAAGGATGGTTCTCGAAAGCATATGACCTACATTGTCATGAATTTCACGAGCTATTCGGTTCCGCTCTTTTAAAGTCGCAATTGAAACACTTGCATCCTGACTCTCTATTAACTCCCTGTTTTTCTGTTTCAGCTTATTCTCTAATTCAGTCGAAGAATCCCTTGTCTCCATATATTTCTGTCTGTAATAGATCGCCTGCATATTCTCATAGGCAAGTAGCGCTGAAAACACACATATCATCATCTCAGCAAATATAGCAGATAACGACTCTGTTTTTACATAAAAAAGCAAATATAATGCTAATATCAAATATCCATAATTAAAGCTTTCTTCTACTATAAAAAATACTGCCACTGGTATAAAGAATATAAACTGCCATTGTATAAGACACAAAACAGTAAACAAACCTAAGATACCAAGTCTTGTTTTTCTATTCTCCACATAACTGCCCAATTCCGTAAGTATCAGGGCAACTAAAAAAATGACGACCTGTGTATCAACACTGAAGAAATTTTTACCATATAAAATTATTGATGCAATCAATGAAGCTATTAAAATTATATTTTTCTCTACTATTCTTAACATAATAAAAATTTAACATAAAAGAATAAATATGACAATTGTCATATAACATTCTGACGTACGACACTAACATATGACATTTATTTGTATTACTATCTTAGTGTAACAAATAAAACATTTTTGAAAGGAAAATATAATGAGTGATTCAGCTGTAAAAGTAACAAATCTTGTTAAAAGATATAAAGAATTAGTAGCCGTTGACCATCTTAATCTTGATATCAAAGAAGGTGACATCTTCGGCTTACTTGGACCTAACGGTTCCGGAAAGACAACAACCATTAATTGTATTCTTTCACTTCTTGCATATGACAAGGGTGATATCGAAATATTTGGTCAGAAAATGACTCCTGATAATTATGATATCAAATCAAAAATTGGAGTTGTGATGCAGAATGTTGCAGTCTTTGATGAATTGACAGTATATGAGAACATCAACTACTTCTGCGGATTATACATTTCTGACAAAGCACTTAGAAAACAATATGTAGAAGAAGCCATCCAGTTCACTGGTTTGAATGACTTTAAAAAATTCTATCCAAAGAAATTATCCGGCGGTCTACTTCGACGATTAAATATTGCTTGTGGAATTGCCCACAAACCAAGACTTATTATTCTTGACGAGCCAACCGTAGCAGTTGACCCTCAAAGTAGAAATAAAATCTTAGAGGGCATTCTTGAGCTTAACAAAGCAGGAGCAACTATTATATACACTTCACACTATATGGAAGAGGTTGAACAGATATGTTCAAGAATAGCCATTGTAGATAAAGGTAAAAATCTGGCCCTTGGAACCAAAGATGAGCTTAAGAAATTAATCAAGAAACGTGAAATTATTACAATAGATATCCTTGATATTTCTCTAGCAGATATTGCAGAAATCAAGAAACTTCCTCATGTATATAAAGTTGAGTTTAACAATCATCAGTTATCTATACTCTGCGATGGTGGAAAACATAATCTTATTCGTGTTCTTGATTTCCTGCAGCAAAAAGAATACTCATTCGGACACGTTCATTCAGAGCTTCCAACATTAAATGACGTATTTCTTGAAATAACAGGTAAGGAATTAAGAGATTAGGAGGAACTTATGGTAAATATAATTATTACAACCTGGAAAAGACTTCTTCGCGACAAAGCCAATACCTTTTGGATCCTTTGTTTTCCCATTATTCTAGGAACACTTTTCAATGTAGCGTTTTCAAATATGGCAGCCTCAGAAGATATGAGTGCCATAAATGTTGCGGTCATATGTGAAGATGATTTATACGGTGAAGCCTTAAAGCAATCCATTGAAACAATTTCAGAAGGTAAAGATGCAATGCTTAACGCAATCTTCTGTGATGATAAAAAGGCAACTGAATTGCTCGAGAAAAAAGACGTTGTGGGAATTATTCATTCTGGTAAAACTGCAAAATTATCAATTTCTGCAAATATGTCAACTGAATCTATTAATCAGAGTATTCTTCAGGCATTTATAAATGAATACAATATGTACCAGGATTCAATCGCCAAAATCATGATTAATCATCCTGAAAATATAGAAAATGTGTTAAGTAACTTTGAATCAATCTCAGATTTTAATAATGAAGTAACAATAAGTAGAAAACCAGATGCTGACCCATTTTCTCAATACTTCTATAACTTATTGGCCATGGCCTGTTTATATACATCAATGGGCGGAGTATTAGTTGCTACCCACAATCAGGCTAACCTGTCTGACCTTGGTATGCGAAAATGCTTATCTCCTACTCACAAGCTTAAATCAATTGTATCTGAACTGATTGCAACATCTACTTATGAATTTGCACTAAACTTTATTGGATTTATATACGTTGCATATGTTCTTAAAGTGGATATAGCATCAAGACTTCCACTTGCTATTTTAACTACATTTGTTGGTTGTCTGACAGGAGTATCCCTTGGATTCTTTATTGGTTCCTTCGGACAAAAGAGCCAGGACTTCAAACAGGGAATGATTTTTGCCGTTACTATGCCACTTTGCTTCTTAAGTGGACTTATGATGGGCAATATGAAAATCATTATCCAGAATAATTGTCCAATTTTAAATAAAATCAACCCTGCTACAATTATCACTGATAGTTTTTACAGTTTAGCAATTTATGAATCATATGACAGATTTATCTTCGATATTATTTCACTATTGATATTTGTTATAATTTTCATCATGGCAGGATTTTTGATGACAAGGAGAAAAAAATATGCAAGTTTATAAGACTTTTTTCAAAGTAGCAAAAAAATATACAGGTGGTTGTTTGGTATATCTTGCTGTATTCCTCTTCCTTATGGTTGGAATGAGTTACTTAAGCTCTAACGATACAAATAATAAATTTGTGGCTTCAACAGTTAAATTTACAGTTATTGATGAAGATAACTCTGATGCCAGTAACGCACTAATAGATTATCTTGCCGACAAACACGAACTTGTCGAAATGAATTCGTATGATACCGAAACACTTCAGGATAACCTATATTATGAAGAGATTAGATATATTTTAAATATACCTAAGGGATACGAAGAGAAGCTTAAAAATGAAGACTATGACAATCTTCTATCTCACACTATGAAGACAGATTCTGCCGCTGGTTACTTCTTTAATCAAGATCTAAGTGCATACATCAATACTCTTAGACTCAATATCAAGGGTGGATACAGCTTTGATGAGGCATTAGAAGAAACAGCCAAAACAATTAAAAACACAAAATCTGAGGTGGAAACTATTGAATTTGAAGAAATAGCAAAGAATAAAGATAATGGCGTATTTTACTTCTTCCAGTATTTTGCTTATATTGTAATTTCCGTACTCATTGTTGGAATATCACCGATTCTGATGTCTTTCCATAAAGAGGATCTCGCTGCAAGAGTAACCTGTTCCTCTTACTCAAGAATAAAACAGTCTGCTGAAATTGGATTAGGATGCATTACTTATTCCCTTGGATTATGGTTCCTACTTATAATATGTGCCATAGCTGTTTATGGTCCGGTCCATGCATTATCAACTAACGGACTACTTTGTATGCTAAATAGTTTCGTATATACTATAGTAATAATAACAATCACATTACTTATTGGTTCATTCAACTTGGGGGCATCATCGTTCAGTCTAGTATCAAATATAATAAGCCTTGGAACAAGTTTCTTATGTGGAGTCTTCGTTCCTCTTTGGATGCTAGCTGATAACGTTATTGCATTCTCCAAATTCCTGCCTGCATACTGGTACATCAGCAATAACAATATGATTTCAGGATTTACAGGGGAAGCCGTAAACATGACAACATACTGGAGTAACCTTGGAATACAGCTTCTATTTGCAGTAGCAATTTTCAGTGTTTATCTCGTAGTCAATCTCAACAAAAAAAAGAAAGGGCACTAAATTGTGCCTTTTCTCAAATCTTTGCGCAACCCTTTAGGATAATGATTCTTAATTGTCCCTCCAGCTATCTTACCCCAGCCTGCAGAATAACCATCTATGCAAACCATGCACCATCCTTTTTTTCCTTGAAGCTTGTCTTCGTTATTTACGAATATACTCTCACCCATGAAATATGAATATGCTCTGTCATCCTCAATTGTAAGGTCTATGTAATTCTTCACATCATCAATTGAAAGAGTAATTGCAAGTGCATGTGACGGTTCAAATCTATTCTTCTTGAACTCTCCTAGATGCAATCCGGCCCGAACTACATGTATTCCTGATAAATCAGGACATCCTTTTGGAAGCAGATAAAGCTGTTCTCCAAACTCCGCCATTCTTTCTGGATCTATCCAATTTGCAACCTCGTCCGACATAGTCTGCTCTAAAAATTCCTGAAAATACTTTAATTTCTCCTTTGTTAACCCTAATTTAATCTTTTTCTTTCTACTCTGTATAACAGGCTCAATAGCTTGATTTAATACTCCGGCCTTTCTAAGTACAGCAACGAAATGCCCCTCACCCTTTAACATATGAGGCCATAATCTATATGCTCCCTTTGCTTGTAAAAACGAAGGGGCAAACCACGATACATCTCTTTCCTCAAGCACAAAATCACTATGTTCTTCAAGAAATTGTGAGATAACATCCTCATTTTCTTCTTTAGAAAAAGTGCATGTAGAATAAACCAAATTTCCACCGGGCATTAACATCTGTGCTGCATTATGTAATATCTCGCTTTGGCGTTTAGCACACACTAAAACCTGATTTGGACTCCATTCATTTACTGCCTCAGGATTTTTTCTAAACATTCCCTCTCCTGAACAAGGCGCATCAACCAGAATTGCATGGAAAAAAGACTGGAATTTCTCAGCCAGTTTAAAGCTGTCCTCATTTGTGACGACTGCATTTCTAACTCCAAGTCTTTCTATATTTGAAGATAATATCCTGCATCTGGAATTGTTTATTTCATTTGACACAAGCAGTCCCTGCTGACCGAGATATGATGCTAGCTGTGTGCTTTTTCCGCCCGGTGCGGCACATAAATCCAGTACTCTCATTCCCGGTTCAACAGAAAGTAATGATGCCGCAGACATTGCACTTGGCTCCTGTATATAATAGAGCCCCATCTCATGATATGGATGCTTGCCCGGATGACTCTTTTCATCATAATATCTGCCGTTTTCTTCCCATGGCACCATCTCTCCAGACGCACCAACTGTTGTCAAAATATGTTCATAATCACTTTTATCCAGCTTTAGTGGATTTAATCGCAGCGACTGATATCTGTTGTTTTCATAGCAATATCTAAACTGCTCCCACTGTCCCTGTATTAGATTTTTGATTTTCTCTTCGAATCCTTCCGGTAATATAAATTCCATTTTATCCCACCTGTTTTTTGATTGGTTTAGTATATCGTAGTTACATCCTTTATTTCAATATTTTTATAGTAATATTTTATTATGTCCTCACATTTCTTTCCGCTGGCAGCAAGCTTATTCGCACCATACTGACTCATGCCAATGTCATGTCCGAAACCCGCTCCATTTATTGTATAACAGCCATCCTTCTTTTCCGCAATAATAAAACAGGCACTCGGCAATGTCGATATATCACTTCGTATTTCATTATTATACAGCAAAAGTGACTCCATTCCAGCCCCCAGAAACTTCCTTATTTTGTTCTCATCTTCATAGACTATATCACCTTTCTCAAAAATGGCTTTGAGTTTTATCACATAACCCTGAGTACTTTTTTTTAACACCTTTAACCCGGTTAGTTTTCCATAATCTGCATTGACAATGCTATTTGCATTTACCTTAGCAGTCCAACGATAATACGGAGAATTGTCATCCTTTGATTCAACGGATTTGATGTATTCCGGGGTTTTACTCTTCCAGATTGACATATTCCCGGTACATCCTGAGCTTGTAGAAAAATAGAAGCATGTTATCAGCTTATCCTTGCATACGATAACCTGTTTGTCAGTCTCCTCAACAGCTTTATCTGTCGTCGCATATGTACCGCCTAAATTATAAACCTGATACGATGTTGAATCGTCCAAATCAGCATTATAGTCCGGATAAGCAGGGTTCTGCATATTCTTGTAGGCGAATGTTCTGGCACATATTGCCTGCGTCTTTAATGCTTCACTTTCAAATGACTGCGGCATCTCTGATGGAATTACATACTTTAGATACGTCTCTACCGGCAATTGGTTTACAATTACGAATCCTTTCGTTTGCTTTGTTACCACAAAATTCCCTTCATATTTTCGGCCATTGAAATTCACATAATTATCATTATAGACCAACACACTTTCAGTATCAGATTCATTAAAATACTCAGATGCAACGAACTCCTTGCCTATTGCATTTCCGTCGATAAATAAATCCTTTTCACCTTTTAACTTTATATCTTTAAAAAATAGCTTACTTTTATTTTTCAGCAAAACACTTATGCAATCAATACTAATCTGTTCCCCATTACTTGGAACACTTGCCTCTGTATTTACTTCTGTATTTACTTCTGTATTTGTTTCTGTATTTGCTGACTCATCAGTCTCGTCTTTTTCGATTATAGCATATACTTTTTTTATCTTTCCATTTTTTATCACTATATTTGCCTGACCTGTATACTCATACTGAAGTTCACCTTCACCAACGTATTCATTTCCATCACAGACGAATCTTACATAACCACCAGAACAAGATGTAATATATGCATCCTCATAATTAATATTACCGTCAAGATTTGTTTTTGCATTTTCGCTTCCCATATCAATAAAGATAATTAATCCCGTAAAAAAAAGACATATCGCAATAATAACAAATATAGTAATAAATATTTTCTTCATAACTAGTCCAATCCTCTTTGTTTTATTGTATTTGCTGCTTAAACAACACAAAATAAGCTGTTGCATATACATGCAACAGCCGTATCTTCTGTACAACAAAATATTTATCTTTTGTGAATACCCAAAATGCCGTTTCCTGCAATTTAGACTCCTAGCGACCGCTAGGTGGGTAACCGCAATCTATCCGCTGTCTTCCACTGGCTGTCGTCCCACGCAGAATGCATGGCAGCTCATCGTACGCACTGATGTGGCCTGACATTAAATAGAAAATATAGGAATCCCATAAAAGTAAATGTAGGTTCTAAATATACAAGATTGTCGTACATCTCAGGCTTAACATTCACAACTTTTGTGGTAATTTCATTATACTTTATCATGTGCATAATTTCAATCAAAAATTCACAACATATTTTGGCAAAAAATTTGTACAAATAGTAAAAA
>JAXELM010000260.1:0-3920 GCA_034100525.1 Agathobacter sp. | reverse complement strand
GCTGGAATTTGTCACAATGGATTGTTCAATTGTTCTTTCAAATGCATTTATTTTTGTTGACTCCTTTTTATCTGATGAACTCTCCTCGAATACACCGCTTAAAGTATCGCCAAACTGTTCTTTGTTTTGTTTTGAATCATTCAAATTATTGTTTTGATTCTCGTTTACAAGACTCTGTTCGCTGTCCTCAATTGTTTCAATTGCAACTGCTATATCATTCTCCATTTTATCGTCGGATATATTATCCTTCAAACCCAAAAAAGAATCAGCATTATCCGTACTATCTATATCACTGGCAATATTACTATCAATATTCATACCTTCCTGATTCAGTTCAGTATTAAATTCCATATCAGCTGCTGTATCCATCATTGATACAATATCCGCTAATTCATTCTGCGTCACATTCAACTCCTGCATAAGATTTTTTCCAACTAATGAAATATCACCCAATAACTGTTGAAAATCTCCATTGAGAATTAATGTGGCAGAATCAGCCAGTCCTTTTATCTCGACTGTTATATCTGCAAGATTCTGTGGATTAAGCAAATCAAAAATACTGAGTCCTAAAACTTCCATTGCCTTCTCAACGTCTTCAGTTTCAACATCTAAATCCTCTGAAATAGTTTCAACTATCTCCTTTTCAAACTTTTCTATTGTATCTTTCGAAGAATCTATCTTTTCTATGATAGGATTAGATGTATCTTCCTTAATAATTTTTCTGCCATCATACTTATAGCTGTCAGTTGATATGTCTGTTTTTTTTTCTACAAATTTGTATTTTTCATTCTGATTTCCACCAGATGTCTGTGACATAAAATCAGTAAACTTTTTATTTGTAGAAGCTGATGTATCTTTCTGAACTGACTTCTTGCCAGAAACAGTACTATCAATCCCACCTAATACAACATCTGCAATATTTGCTATTGTCATTATATACCTCTCTCCTCCTTTCTTTAATTATGGTTTCATCATCTGTGTAAGCTTAGCTGCTGTATCAGTATTCATTTTTCCTAATATCGACGCTCTGGACTCTGTATCCATTGCCATAAGAATTTTAGCAACCAGCTTAAGATCACCCGTCATAGTATCAAAAATCGCAGCGGCTTCTTTCGGCTTCATAGTAGAATATGTCGCAGCATAATCTTTAATCTTCTGATCCTCTTCGATTTGTTCTATGACTCTTTTATATAAGACCTCAGCATTTTCAGGATCTATACTTTCATAATAAGTCTTATATTCATTTATATCGGGTGCTTTATCAGAAAAAACAACCTCTTCATAGTATTTTTCTTTTTCTTTTTCAAAATCTGCCTGCTCTTGCTTGTACACCATAAGTTCTTCTATCTGAGCCTGCAGTTCGGCTATTGTCTGCGCATCTGTAGACCCGGAGGAAGTTGCATTATCTAACTCAATTTCAAGTTCTTTTATCTTTTCAACAGCTTCCTCTATAGAATCATATGGGTATTCTGTATTCTCTGTATTTACAACAACTTCAGATTCTGGAAGAATTTTGTTAACATATGGAACATTCTTCAACATAGGTGCGAGAACCGTGGAACCAAATCCCCCAAAATCACTTTTTATCAATATAGCGATAATTCCAAGCCATATAACAATTATTAAAAGTGTCACAAAAAAAATCATAAGCTTGGAACCTATTGTTTCTTCCTCTTCTTCATAACCTTCCAACCCGGACTCAGACTTTGCTTTTTCTTTTTTCTCTTTTTTTTCTTTTTTCTTAAGTGCTTTCAACTCTTTTTTTGACAACTCTTTGTTGTCTACATTCTCTTCAGTTTCATTAATATTTGCCATATTTATTCTCCGTTACTTTCCATTAAAAGTATAACTTACAAGTTCGTCTATTTCCTTTGTTTCAGCCATCTGCAAATCAGCTTTGAACTCATCAAGCGCATGCTCCTTAAGCTTTTCATGGGTTTTACGTTCTTTCATTTTCTCGTTTAATTCATTACGAGTTTTTTCAAGAACAATTTCAGCTTTATGTACTTCCATCATTTGCCGTCTCACCAGAGTCTTTATATTATTGACATCATTTCTGGCATTATTAATGGACTTTATATCAAGCATTCCTTCAACCAGTTCTTTCAAGCTTTTCTCATACTCAACTCTACGTATCATCAATTCCTGCAACGCAGCCTGCTCTTCAAGATACTTTCGATTCGCAATTCCATACTCGTTTTGAGCCTGAGTCTCAAGCTTTGTTTTTATATCAAGAATATTTTGCATCCTGTATTTAAACTTTGCCATATAAACACCTACTAATCCTTAAACACAGCTTCCAATAATTCTATTTCTTCATCAAATTGAAACTTTTCATCCGTTTCCTGACACAAAAATTGATTAACATCACTTATCTTCTTTATCGCATAATCAATATCAGGATTTGAGCCATTTTTGTAAGCACCTATATTAATCAAATCCTCCGCCTCATTATATGTGGCAAGTACAGATTTAAGCTTACTAGCCAATTCTTTATGCTCTTTAGTGGCAATTGCGCTCATTACACGGGATATACTCTGAAGAATGTCAATAGCCGGATAATGATTTTTATGACCAAGCTTTCTGTCAAGCATAATATGACCATCAAGAATTCCTCTGGCTGTATCCGTTATTGGTTCATTAAAATCATCACCATCAACAAGTACTGTATACAAGCCTGTTATAGAACCAACATCAGAAGTTCCTGCCCTTTCAAGAAGTTTAGGCATCTCAGAATAAACACTCGGCGGATACCCTCGAGTAACAGGCGGTTCACCTGATGCGAGACCAATTTCTCTTTGAGCCATAGAAAATCTTGTAAGAGAATCCATCATAAGAAGTACATCCTTTCCCTGGTCTCTATAGAATTCTGCTATAGTTGTAGCTGTCTTTGCCGCTTTATTTCTTATAAGTGCAGGCTTATCAGAAGTTGCAACAACTACAACTGAACGAGCCATCCCCTCTGGTCCTAAATCTCTTTCTATGAACTCCCTGACCTCTCGGCCTCGTTCACCAATAAGAGCTATAACGTTAATATCTGCCTTTGTATTTCTTGCAAACATTCCAAGTAATGTACTCTTACCAACTCCAGATCCCGCAAATATACCTATACGCTGTCCCTTGCCAACAGTAATGCATCCATCAACCGCTTTTACGCCTAATGGCAAAACCTCACTGATGATTGCTCTATGCATTGGATCTGGGGGTAGTGCTTCAACAGGATACTTGTTCTTAAACTTGTATGTAACATCACTGTCTGTAATTCGTCCTATGCCATCCACTGTATGGCCTAACAATTCTTCTCCTACCAAAACAGATAATGGATGTCCCGTATTTTCAACGATACATCCAACACCAACACCTTCAACATTATCAAACGGCATCAAAATAAGTCTGTTATCTCTAAATCCTACCACCTCAGCCATTACATAATTTGTACGCTCAGCATCGAGATAAATCCAGCATAAATCGTTAAGCCTTGCTTCCGGTCCAATAGATTCAATTGTAAGTCCAATAATTTTTGCAACCTTCCCAAAACATTTATAATACCTGCCGTCAAGAAGTTGCAAATACTTCTCTGCCTGTTCAACCAATATAAAAACTCCTAACGCTTAACAGCATAATGTCCTGATATCTTTAATAAGAGTGTTAAGCTCCATATCAATTCCGCAATCAAATACTCCAAAATTAGTCTCTATCTGACAATCTTCTGTACCCAGACTTGCATCATTAACCACTTCAATATTAACATCATTACCAATATTTAATTTGATGTCATCTAAATGTGAATTAATAAATTTATAATTATTCTGTGACACATGAATTCTAAATTCTTTTCCGACTTCAACATTCATGAGAGTATTTTTTATCAAATGAAGAAGTATCTCTTTTTTATTATCAAACTGAATATGAAAAACTTT
>JAXELM010000065.1:0-2516 GCA_034100525.1 Agathobacter sp. | reverse complement strand
TAAATAAAAACATCCTTTGCTTTTTTCTTGTTTTCCTTCATAAATACAGTAAGCTGATTATTTGAATCACAGGTTGCAAGCAGTATATCCTCTATCTGTTTTGCACCCTGTCCCTTTATTTGACTATTCAACCACTTTTCATCATTTCCCGTGTGACGAAGGTTTTCTTTCATTACTTTCCCATCTACTATGACATTAGCCACCATGAAATCCTGCTGTGGTGATAAGTTCATATCAGAGGGCGTCATTGGACGATCTGCCGATTTGGGAAGAAAGCTAATCTTTCCATTTGCCTCTAATACAGCAGTTTCCAGTTTCGATACATCAAAATACCCGCTTACACGACACTGCTCTAAGAATTCCGAAACATCTATTTTTGCCCGTTTTAGATTTCCAAGATACAATTCACCATTATTGAGAAGTACAAGTGGTTTTCCCTCGACAACTCTTCGTATTCTTATCGATTTTGAACTTATCCACGATAACAATACTGCTGATAACGCATACACAATCATTGCAGTTAATGGTTGCGCAAAATTCTTATCCAACGCTGTAGACATTTCCGCTGCAATTGAACCAATCGTTATGCTTATAATATAGTCAAACATGCTCATCTGGGACATCTGACGATATCCCATTATTTTTGTAAGGATGAAAATCGCTATAATCGATCCTAAAGAAAGTGCTATAATATAAAGAATTTCAGACATAATAATATTTCCTTTTTATTTTTTATTATGTCCAAATTATTTTTTATTATTTTATATACTCTTTAACCTTCTCAGGTGTGTCAAGTCTAAGCGCAATGATTGTTCCATGAATCATGTAATCAATCACATCCTTAGTTATTTCTTCCTCAAATCTTGATTTCATGCTCGCTGGATACTGGTGCACCAGAAAATGTATGTTGTACTTATCCTCTTTTCGGGATACAAATGCACTGATATATAAACCATTGATAGCAGCTGTAAGAATCTCATCATCTACGAGTTTTATATCCAGTGAATATGCCTTTGACACAAGAAAATATTCATCGTCTCTTTTTTCTATCTTCTTATCTGTAATCTCCCCGATAGAAAAATTCTGCACATGATTTGCAAGTGCAAAGAGAAAATCCGAATCAAGCTTGTTTTCATATACAAAATTTAAAATATCTCTTGGTGTATAACTCATAAATCTTCCTCTGTATAGAAAGCACCTGTCATTTCCGCATTTATCTCAGCAATTTCTTTTTTCCCATTTATGTAATCTGCATAGATATCCCATAAATCCATATCACAGTCCTGCAGACCATCATCATCTGGAATCCACTGCTTAATCAGCGCAATTCTTTCCTCTTTTGTAGTGTCTTTAATAAGATTTGATTTCATGATTTTTCCTCATCTTTCATAAGTGTATTTTACAACAGCGCAATTTGCCACACCAAATGCACCATACTCATCATTTGTCATCTCGTTGAAATACGAATTCACCATTCTGGCGATGCCATTGTGCGCAACAAGTATATAAGTCTTATCATCCTCTTTGAGTTCATCTAAAAGATTATAGATTCTCTGCGCAAGGCGAAGCATAGACTCTCCACCTTCGTATGAGGATACAAACTGCTTTTTCGCCAATTTAAAGTCCTCGCCATCTCTGGGTGTAGACTCGTATTTCCCGAAATTCTGCTCCTTGAGACGAAGCTCCTCACGCGCCGGTATGCCTGTTATTTCTGAAATATGAAGTGCTGTATCCTTAGCACGAATAAGTGGTGAATACAAAATTTCATCGGCCTTAATGCCCTGCTTTAATATTTCCTCTCCTGTCTTTATTGCCTGTTCATGCCCAAAGTCTGTGAGCTCAATATCTGTTGCTCCACATATTTTATTTTCAACGTTCCATACTGTCTGTCCATGACGAACAAAATAAATACTTTTCATTTTATACTCCTCTTACTTCGCCAACATGCCACTGTGATGCTCTTCCATATAACCACTAAGTGTGATATTGGTATATCCCATTTTTTTCAGAGCCTTCTTTGCTTTCTTCGGTCTGTTACTGTATGAACCAACCAGATATAAATGGGCTTGCTTGTCCCTTATTCTGTTTTCTATTAATTCCAATCTATCAAGAGGTATATTAATTGCACCTTTTACATGACCTGCTTTAAAATCTTCCTTTGGTCTTATGTCTATCATGTATGCTCCCTGTTCTGTTCTTGAGCGATTAATACCCTCATTTACGGTTAATTCTTTTTCAAAAAAACCCATACTTTTTCCTCCAAATTTATACACATGGTATAAATATAATAAAATAATATGCATTTCAGTTCAATACAGTAGGTTCTTATTTTATATAAGTTTTATTTTGTTCTCATGCTTGCATTATTTATGTTGTGTTGGTAAAATAGTACTAACTAGGATTTATATTTATTGGGGTAAATTTATATGAAGGAAAAAATTAAACAATTTACGTTTACGCTTGAGACAAGCTTTTTTCTTACTGTGATTAGACATGGACTTGCTATGATGATTCCA
>JAXELM010000050.1:0-8453 GCA_034100525.1 Agathobacter sp. | reverse complement strand
GTAATCTCTGCCATTACCTCCTGCAGTGAATCCGTTTTCTCATTGAAGCTTTCCATTGCATTCTCAATATAGGTAGCATTTAATTTTTCTGCAATATTGTTTACTTCGTTGTTTACAGAATTGGTATTTCTATTCTACTTCCTCAGAAAGAGTAATCATAGTGGTAAATTGTGTCGCTATGATATGTGACAGTGCAACGTTGTGAATCTGTTCTGTCTGTCCCTGAATATCTGAAAGGCACTGTATTCCTGTCAGATATTCATCTGAAATAACTGTAGCTGTATCATTTATGTTCTTAATACTTACAACAGCCATAATATTTGATAACACACCTACGATACCAAGAATGACTACTGGTATCAAAATCATATTGCTCTCCTTTCCACAGTTTATGAATTCGATGCAGTAATTCTCTCAACTATCTTGTCAAGAAAAGCCTGCATATGAAGACATCTGAACCTGCTGTCCTGCACATGTATATGTAGGAAGCTTAACTGCGCCAAGGTCATCACCCCAGATTTCTTCAAGCTGAGTTGCCATCCACACACCACTGACTCCGGCAACAACAGTATCATCTTTAGCCCCATCCAGAACTACAATCCATAGTCATTTTCTTGCCTGACGAAAAGCTCTGCATCTTCCTCAGCGCCCCATACTCGAAGGGACACTTCACCACCTGTCTCATCTGTCTCTTCAAACACTTCAGTTGCAGTACTCGTATTACTTTGTGAAGCTGAACCACCGCAACCAGATAAAATCAGTACTATCGCAGGAATCAGACCTGCAATCTTAAGTATTTTCTTCTTCACCCCAGAAATTAACAGGCTCGTAATCCTGGAGCTTTGCCCAGAAACCTCTCTTTTGAAGTTCCTCCTGAATCAGATCAAGGGTCTGCTCATCATCTGCAATAATTGTATGATAATGATACCCCGACGTAACATTCATAAGAAGATTTGATTTTCCACTTGTAATATCATCCATGTATCTGCGTATATCACGTCTTGATTTGATATTCATATCTGCTTTCAAAACACCATATACTTTGTGATAAACAAATACATCTTTGACTATTCCGCCAATGTCAATAATCATATTCAGTTCTTCTTCAGCCTCATTCTCCTCATGCCGAACCTTAAATACCCTGCTTACTGCTTCATCTTTCTCCTGAATCAGATATCCACGATTCGTAGAAAAAATATTTACTCCGTTTGCTCGAAGTAATGCGATATCCTGTACAATTACCTGCCTGCTTACAGAAAGTTCTCTGGCAAGAGCCACTCCGGCCACCGGCTTATCGCTGCTGGTCAAAATATGTAGAATATTTTTTCTCCTCTCCTCACCGTTCATTTTCTATTCCTTTCTACTAAACTGCATGCAGATTTTTAAGAGATATATCCATAATTGGCGCCGAATGTGTGAGCGCACCACTTGATACATAGTCCACGCCAAGACCTTTTATTCTTTCAATATTTTCTTTAGTAACATTTCCTGATACTTCAATTTCAGCTCGTCCATCTATGTAATCAATAGCTTCCTTGAGCTGTTCTGTAGTCATGTTATCAAGCATTATGATATGTGCGCCAGCCTCAACTGCATCCTTGACCATATCAAATGTCTCTACTTCGACTTCAATTTTTCTGACAAAAGGTGCATATTCTTTTGCCATTTCAATAGCCTCTTTCACTCCACCTGCTGCACCTATATGGTTATCCTTGAGAAGCACACCATCAGAGAGATTGTATCTGTGGTTATTTCCTCCACCAACTCTTACTGCATATTTTTCAAAAATCCTGTTATTTGGTGTTGTCTTTCTTGTATCTAAAAGCTTGATGCCCGTACCTTCCAAAAGACTTGCAACTTCATTTGTGTATGTGGCGATTCCACTCATTCTCTGGAGATAATTGAGTGCAGTTCTCTCTCCACAAAGTAATACTCTGATATCACCATGAACCTTTGCCATAAGCTGTCCGGCTTTTACTTTGTCACCGTCCTGTACAAAAAATTCTACTTTTGTATCAGCATCAAGAAGTGTAAAAGTTCTTTCAAACACCTGAAGTCCGCAGATGATTCCATCCTGCTTACAGATAAGTTCTACCTCTCCTGCCTGGGGATGTGGCATAACACTGTTTGTTGAAACATCCTCACTTGTGATATCTTCCTTTAATGCGCTTAAAATAAATGGGTCAACATTTAACCCTAATGTAACCTGATCGTACATGATTATTCCTCCTCTTTGTTAATTTCATTCCATGCCAAATCTCTATATTTTTCCGCAAGAGCTTTCTCATCTTTATATTCTTCCAAATTAATCTGGCTAATTATTTCTGCGGTCTTCGCATCATCCGCCTCTGTCCAGAGACTTCTTATCTCTCTTGCTGCTCTTCTTGCAAACACAAGACTTTCCAAAAGTGAATTACTTGCAAGTCTGTTTTTGCCATGCACACCGTTGCAGGCAGTCTCTCCCACCGCATATAATGCTTCCATTGAAGTCCTGCTCTGATGGTCAACCTTAATTCCACCCATAAAATAATGCTGCGCCGGTACAATAGGGATACATTCATTAAAGACGTCATATCCCATTTTCCTGCAATGCTCCACTATATTCGGAAAGTGACTTTTTAACTCTTCCGGCGGTATCGGCCTTAAATCCTCCCAGACAAATTCTGTCCCATCTATCTCCATCTGTTTCCTGATTGCATCTGCAACTACGTCTCTTGGAAGAAGCTCATCGACAAAGCGGTTCATATTCTTGTCATATAACTTCGCTCCCTCTCCACGGACAGACTCCGAAATAAGAAAGCTTCTGTCCTCCGGTCTCTCTGAATACAGGGTAGTCGGATGTATCTGAACATAGTTAGCATTCTTAAGCTCAACACCATGTCTTATGGCTATGGCAAGTGCGTCTCCTGTCAGATGTCTGAAGTTCGTAGAATGCTTATACAGTCCTCCAATTCCGCCACTTGCAAGTACGGTATACGCCGCCTCTACAGTCTCAATGCTTCCATCCTCACATCTAATTATGCCACCATAACATCTGTTGTTATCACTTATTATGTCAACTAATGTTGTATGCTCATAAATTGTGACATTTTCAAGCTTTTTGACCTGCTCTAGGAGATGACTTGTAATCTCTTTCCCCGTGACATCCTCATGAAATAAAATTCGTTTGTCCGAGTGAGCCCCTTCTCGCGTAAACGCAAGTCTTCCGTCATCATCTCTTTGAAAATCAACCCCGTATGATATCAGCTCTTCAATTACATCCGGAGATGATTTTATCATTATCTCAACGGACTTCTCGTCATTCTCATAATGACCGGCTTTCATTGTATCTTCGAAAAAGTTATTGTAATCATCTACTTTTTTCCACATACATATGCCGCCCTGAGCTAAAAAGGAATCGCTGCTCTCCAAATCTGACTTAGTGATTAAGACTATCTTCTTATCCCGCGGCAGATTGAGTGCACAATACAAGCCGGAACATCCCGTCCCAACAATTAAAATATCTGTCTTCATCAGTTTTCTTTCCTTTAACACACCTTGATACGCTTTTTAATGGGTGGATTATAACACATAACTTTACTGGTGACAAGACAGTTGTAACTTTTTATTGACAACTACTATAAAGGACTTATATAATCGTAGAAACAACTTAACGTTTATTCAATTAGTATTTGAGAGGAAAAAATATGCTTACAACAAGACAGATGCAGGATGAAATCCTGAGAATAAAAAAAGAAAATGATATTTGTATTCTTGCTCATGCTTATCAAAATCATGAGATTCTTGAAATTGCAGACTATACTGGTGATTCATACGGACTTAGCGTTCAGGCCTCAAAGGCACCACAGAAGACCGTTCTTATGTGCGGTGTCCGCTTTATGGCTGAAACAGTCAAGATTCTTTCCCCGGACAAGAAAGTACTTTTGTCAAACAGTGACGCCGGATGCCCTATGGCTGAGCAGATTGACCTTGAGCTTTTAGCATCTCTTAAAGAACAAAATCCAGACCATACTGTAGTCGCATACATAAATACAACTTCAGAGCTTAAGACTCTTTGTGATGTATGTGTTACATCATCTTCTGCAGTTCAGATAGTTAAAAATATTGTAAATGACAAGATTCTTTTTATCCCTGACTGCAATCTCGGCGCCTGGGTTGAAAAGCAGGTTCCTGAGAAAAGCTTTAAATTTGTACATGGGGGATGTCCTACTCATCTTAGAATGTCTACAATGGATGTTGCAAAAGCAAAAAAAGCACATCCAAATGCCAAGCTTTTAGTTCATCCGGAATGTCTTCCAGAGGTCTCTGCAATGGCAGACTACATCGGAAGCACAACTGGTATTATGGATTACGCTAAGAAGAGCGACGCTGAGGAATTCATTATCGGAACAGAAAACAGCATTGTCCAGCATTTACAATTCGAATGTCCAGACAAGAAGTTCTATCCACTTTCTAAGGATTGCGTCTGCCACAATATGAAGCTTACTACTCTCGTTGATGTATATAACTGTGTGAAGGGAATCGGTGGTGAGGAAATCACTCTCGAAGACGAGATCCGTGACAAAGCACTTGCATGCATCAATACTATGCTTACGCTTGGACAGTAAATAAAAAGAGCCGTGCAAACGGCTCTTTACTATTGCATTAGTTAAATCCAATTACTTTCTGCGAAATTCTGTATGCCGCAATTGAAATCTTGCGTCCACCCTTTCCAGGAAGATTCATTGTATGCCCCATTATTCCATTACGAAGCTTGTGGAATAAACGAATGTCTTTTTCTTTTATGTATTTCCACAGCTCTCTCTTCTTCTCAAGATTCTCCTGTGTACCAGATTTAATCAGCATAATTGTTGAAACAACTGTTATAATCTCAAGATAATTAAGCATATATTTACGGCATTTTGTATTATTCACTTTCCATATATTTACATCATCAATCATGATTTTATTGACCTTAATCTGCTGGTCGATTCTGCTAATCATGACTTTTTCATTCACCGACTGGTCATCCCTGCCAATAAAGTATCTGTAGAAATCTACATCCATATAATACATAGTCCTGACATTTGGAAGTGGCTTATATACATAAATATTGTCAACATAAAATGTGTGTTTTGGAAGCTCTAATCCACATTCACGAAGAAGCTTTGTTCTATAAATAACTGAATGCATAAGTATATAATGTCCCTTGTGAAAACGCTTTATGTCACTCCATGTAAATAACTCATCCTTTGGAAACCCTGTCTGTCTCATAACCTTTTTATGCTTTGCGCCTTCTTTTTCATACACATAATTGGCAAGAAGCATATCAAGATTCTTCTCTGAGCCAACAAGCTCACGAAGCTTATCAAGAATCTTCATATACGCGTCATAATCTACCCAGTCATCAGAATCTACGACCTTGAAATAAATACCCGATGCATTTCTGATTCCGGCATTTACAGCCTCACCATGTCCACCATTTTCCTGATGAATGGCTTTTACAATCGAAGGATATTCTTTCGCATATCTGTCTGCTATTTCAGCAGTCCTATCCTTTGAACCATCATCAACAATAATAATCTCTACATCCTCGCCACCCGGAAGTATGGACTCAATACATTTTTCCATATAATCCTGCGAATTATAGCAAGGAATTGCAAATGTAAGTAATTTCATAATCCCCTCTTCTTTCTTATATCATTTCTTTTGCAAGTGCCAGTGCTTTGGCAGCCATGGCATCTATATTATAATATTTATATTCTGCGAGTCTTCCAAGCAGATAAAAATCATCAAATGACTCTGTAAGCGCTTTATATTTCTGATATAATGCCTCATTTTCATCATTTAAGATTGCGTAATAAGGAATCTCCCCTTCTGCACCAGTATATGCAAACGGATATTCTTTTACTATTGTTGTTCCCTGCGCATCCTGCTGGTTTGTGAGATATTTAAACTCTGTAATACGCGTAAAATCCTCGCTGACAGTATAATTTACCACGCTATGTCCCTGATATGATTCTTCATCATAATGCTCGAACTTGAAATCAAGTGAACGGTATGGAAGTCTTCCATATCGGCAATCAAAAAGCTCATCAATTGCGCCTGTATAAATCACCTGACCTTTGAATTCTTCACCCTGGAAATACTTCTTTCCATCTACAAAGCTAAGCACATCAGAACAATCCGTGTTTGTCCAGACTTCAATGTTCTCATGATCTAACATCTTTTCAAACATCGGTGTAAATCCATCTAATGGCATACTCTGATATTTGTCCTTGAAATATCTATTGTCATAAGAAATTACAACTGGAACTCTTCCTGTTACTTCAGGACTTATCTCCTCCGGAGTCTGTCCCCATTGCTTCATTGTGTATTTAAGGAAAACATTCTGATAAACAAATTCTGCGATTTCTCTCACATCAGAATCCTCATTCTCCCTAAGCTTCATAATAGGCACTCTGCTGTCTTTTCCATACTCCTCAATAAGCTTCTTCTCAAGGCGCGTTGCTTTCTCCTCATCATATACCATATGAAGTGTATTCAGATTAAATGGCACTGGGATAAGCTTATCTCCTACCTTTGCAACAACTTCATGACCAAAATCATACCACTTCGTGAATCTGGATAGAAATTCTCTGACCTCCTCATCATCAGTATGGAATATGTGTGGTCCATACTGATGAATAAGAATTCCATACTCATCATTCACATCATAACAATTTCCACCAATATGATTTCTTCTTTCTATTACAAGGACTTTTTTCTTTCCTTCCTCTGCCAAAACACGTGCAGCTACGGCGCCGGCAACTCCTGAACCGACTATAATTACATCGTACATATTTTTCTTCCTTTCTACTATAAGACTCATTAAAACACAAATTTATCGCAAAATCAATTTTGTAGTTGAAAAATATATATTTTTACCATATAATATAATTAATATTGCATAGTACTTTATTACCACCAGCGTTTTATAAAGTATATACTGATAAGTATTGGAGGACAAACAGATGAGACTTATTACACGTTCAGATTTCGATGGTCTTGCATGTGGTGCGCTTCTTCTTGAAGCCGGCATAATTGATAACTGGAAATTTGCACATCCAAAGGATCTTCAGGACGGATTAGTTGAAGTAAATGAAGATGACTGCCTTGCAAATGTTCCATATGTAGAAGGATGCGGACTCTGGTTCGATCATCATTCCAGCGAGCATGAAAGACTACAGCTTGAAGGCAAGTACAAAGGTGAAAGCCGAGTTGCACCATCATGTGCCAGAATTATATATGAATACTATGGTGGAAAGGAACGCTTTCCTCAATTTGATGATATGATGGAAGCTGTTGATAAAGTAGATTCAGCCAACCTGACTATTGATGAGGTTCAAAATCCTACAGGATGGATTCTTATTGGTTTCCTAATGGACCCTAGAACAGGACTTGGTCGTTGGAGAAATTTTACAATTTCAAATTATCAGCTTATGGAAAAGCTGCTCGATGCATGTCGCGTCATGACAACTGAAGAAATTCTCGCCTTACCTGACATTCAGGAACGAATCGAGGTCTATAATGAGCAGACTGAGAATTTCAAGGAAATGGTCAAGAAATACACTCGTACAGAGGGCAATGTAATCATTTCCGATTTACGTGGTGTTGACCCAATCTATACTGGCAATCGTTTTATGATTTACAGCATGTACCCTGACCAGAATATTTCTGCGTGGATTGTAAGCGGACGTGGCGGAGCCGGTTGTTCCGCAGCCGTTGGATATAGCATACTAAATCGTACTTCAAATGTTGATGTAGGAAAACTAATGCTTAAATATAATGGTGGTGGACATAAAGCCGTCGGAACATGTCAGTTTTCCGATGATAATATGGACACAGAGCTTCCAAAGATGCTCGATGAACTTATTTCAATGAGTAATAACAATTGTTAACATTTAGTCACAATTAGGACTATTCTCTACGAGGATAGTCCTTTTTATATATATTGCCCCGTTTTTATAGTACCTTCTTCCTAACATTTTGTTCATATTTTATTTACAAAATTCTCATAAAGCTAACACACCATTTTCATATTTAATGCATATACTAATATCATCAAAAGAAACAACAACAATTTCTTTTTCATAATATCTCGCTCCGGTAAGGAGCGAGGTTCTTCCTTAGGAATAAGAGATTTTTCTCATACTAATCTTTTTCATATAAATTGCCGATGCACGCCACATGCATCGGCTTCCTCTTTTTTTGCACAAATTGTTGTTTATTGAGGGGGGATGGCAACCGCGTTACAGGTTATCGAGGACATGAATTGAGGCACTATGGGAGATGGGACTATTGTAGTTGTATATATGATTTGAGGGGATAGTAATATATTTTTTGCGTTTAGGTCCTCGCGTTAAGAGGCTCTAAATAATTCGTCTAGGATATCTATAAGTGACGCTGTCGCTCATATTCGCCGTCCTGGCTCA
>JAXELM010000043.1:0-28850 GCA_034100525.1 Agathobacter sp. | reverse complement strand
CATTCAAGCAAGCCTATTACAGAACCGCTTTCGAGCAAAAAATCTTCATTTTTGGTCTTCATTCTGACAGTTCCACTCAGCACAATATTTATATCTTTGACCCGCTCGCCAGATTTAATTATCTGCTCACCCTTTTTTTGTTCTATAACCAGCATCGACATAAGTCTTCCCCCTATAATGCGTTCTTCATATATCCTACTATTCTTGCGTCTAATTTGCCATCCTTGACCATACCTGCCAATATCTCAAATGCTTCCTCCTTCGACACCGGCTTCTTGTATGGTCTGTCCTTGGAAGTAAGTGCATCATATATATCTAAAGCTGCAAGTATTCTTGTCTCGAGCTCAATATCCTCCCCCTTTAAATGCTCTGGATAACCACTTCCATCTAATAACTCATGATGCGTGGATGCATATTTCGCAACCTTCGAATAACTCGGATTAAACCGTACCTTCTCAAGAATTTTCCTAGTCATTACTACATGACTTTCCATCAGATGTCTTTCTTTCTCAGTAAGAGTTCCCTTCCTTATACACAGGCATTCAAGCTCATATGGTGTAAGATACGGAATAGTCTCACCACCAGATTTATGATAACTGTGATGTGCAATCTTATGCACCTGTTCTATAAGCGCATCTGATACATAATTAATTGTATTTATTTTCTCAATCAGTTCAAAGCTTTCCCAAAGGAATTCCTTTTCAAGCTTATACTCCTCCATCGTGATTATATTCTTTAACTGATCAATCTCATAATATGCTTCTATAAGTGTAAATCTCTTTTTAATTTCATCTATATTGTCCTCAAGACGTGTTGCTTTATTCATTATCCGAAGAGGAATAACCATCTTGCCTATATCATGAAGACTTGCCGCCAATAAAAGTTGCTCTCTTCTGTCATCATCAAAGTAATATGTTGCTTTTCCTTCGCTGTATTGTCTGTTTATCTCATCCACTACCAGCCCTGCATAATGTCTTACCTTCATGGTATGAGATGCATTGTACGGTGTTCTCTCATCAATTATCGTAGAAAAGGCTTCCACAAATGAATACATCTGCTTCTTTATTTCTTTGACGTTAAGCATATTGGTAATAGATACAGCAGCCTGCGAACCAAGTGTACGAACTACATATTCGTCATCCTTGCTAAATGCAACTGTTCTTCCATCATCACTTATTGCATTCATAAGCTGCAGTACACCCACAAGTACACCCTCACTATTTTCCATCGGCATAACAAGCATTGACTTAGTTCTATATCCTGTCAGAGTATCATAATGCTTTGGACCTTCAAAATTAAATCTATCATCATTGTACACATCTTCTACATTTATCAGTTCTCTATGAATTGCGGCATATGAGCATACATTATCCTCTGTCATCTCCACTGCCGGAATATCAATATCTCTGCCATCTGCACCCAGGCTTATATTACGGGAAATGGTCTTCATTATCTTAAAAACCAGCTTATCACCCTTATACAGATACAAAGTACCGGCATCACACCTTGCAACACTCATCGCCGTATCTAATATTTTACTTTGCAATTTATTCTCATCTTTTTCTGCCGTAAGTGCAATACCTATATCGACAATCGCTCTTAATTCCTTCTGTTCTAGCATGTAAGCCTCCTTCCCTGTAATTCTATCACACTTTACAACTATATCAAACGAAAAGATTCATATACATCCATAATTCCATATCCATATTCTTCATTAGGGTAGCTTATATTATCACTTTTCCTTGTTCCTCTTATCAACAGATTTTTTATATCTACTGAATTAATACCAATTGCATTTCCTCTTACAACTGCCCATTCAAGTAGCTGCGCACATGCCCCTGCAGTTATCGCCGTCGCTGCACTAGTTCCTGTTACACTTATATACTGACCTCTTAACCCCAGACCTTTTATCTCTACTGCCGGTGCCAGAAAATCCGGTTTTACCCCTCCATCAGGTGCAAAGCCTCTTCCTGAATCGAGATACAATGCGTTTGTTATCTGATTATATCCGCCCACAGTCATTGCTACCTTTGAATCTCCAGGCATTGTAAATGTACTGTTAGGATTAGGTCTTATAAAATTCACATCTGCATACATCATCGGTTTCATTGGAAGCCATATATTAAAGCTTCCGTTTATATTATTCTGTGTATACACCAGCAATGTCCATATTCCTTTAGAAGGATTGTCAATTCTAATTGATATCAGCTGATCTCTTCTGCTCCTTCCTACATACCTGTAATCAATAATTGCCCTAGAATCATCCACAGCGTACTCATATTCACCACTCACACCTGCAACCGGCATACTTTGGGGTCTGACAGCTCCTGTCGGTGATTGCAGTGACACGGCATATAAATCAGGTGCCGGACTCCAGAATTCTATATAAAATCCTCTCATCTGATTTGTCACTTCTATTTCTACTTTATCCGATACAAGAACTGAGTCAGTAATGGCAGAATAATGTTTTCTTTGATTTGCCTCATTGCCAGCCCCGATAACCACTGCACGATGTATTTTTGTTGCAATTGAGCTCAAATAATCACTTAACGCGCCACTGCCTACATGAAGACCGTTATTACAGCCTAACGCCAGACATATCACAAGAGGTCTGTTTTCCCGTGTTGCAATCTTGTCTGCATATGCAACCGCGAGCATAATGTCCGCTTCAGAATACACCACTCTGTCATTGGGAATATAATAAAATTCCTTCAGCATTTCACTCGCCGGCCTGAGCTTTACTACAATAAGCTCCGCCTCAGGTGCTGCCCCTGTAAAGTCATTCTGCAAATCAGTTTTTCCTGCTGCAACACTTGCCACATATGTGCCATGACCATCACTATCCCCAGTATATAATTCATCAATCTGTCCATCCCTATACTCTGTTCCATAGAAAAATCCTTCCGGTGGATTTTGCATCCCATTCTGATCCCATATGGAATAAATATTATAATTATCTGTAATCTGTACACCGGTATCAATTATTGCAATAAAAACACCCTGTCCTTTTAAAGACAGGGTGGGATTATTCTGCAGCTTCAATACTCCACTGTCCTGCAAAGCTTCATTACTAAGCGGCATCAGACATTTAGGTATTACAGAATATGAATACTGCTGTATCGAAAGAGGCGGAACTCGCTCTTTCTTAAAATACCATATCTCATATTTATCATTTACGCGCTGTACGATATCAGGTTCTACTCCTCTATCAACAACCTCATCTTTCGAAACAATAATCTCTATATACTCCATATCAGAGTATATGCAGTTTTCTTATTGATATTCCCTACTTTCATGGCATGTAAAGTAAATCGCCTGATATTCCTTCTCAAGTGCTATCAAAAGCTGTTTTCCATGAGACAGCTTCTCATCATCAAGGTTCACAAAAGGATCATCTAAGATAAGGAATGGTTTCTCTGTCGGATACATTGCATCTACAAGCGCAAATCTCATACACACACCAATCAAATCCCTGTATCCTGCCGAAAGCCACTTCACATCCCTATACTCGCCCTGTTCCTTCATCTTGAGAGAAATATTGGCATCAACCATCCAGTTGCGCGACTCATCGCCTGTTAATATTCCATAATATTTCTGGAAACCATCTGCGATTGGAGCCATATATCTTGCCGTAAACTGCTCTTTTGATTTCTGTAGAAAATCAGATGTAAGATTTAAGATATCAAACTTATGCTGTTCTTCTACCTGAAGGTCTTCACAGTTTCTAAGCTCCTGCTCCTTCTCATCACGCATATCAAGCTGTTCCTGCATATCCTCTAGCTGTCTTGTATATTGCTCTAAAGACTCCTGAACCTCCTCTATCCTGTTGTCCACTTCCCTTATCATATTGTTTAACTCTTCTAAAGTATATGGACATTCGGCAGAAGCTAAAATTGCTTTTATCTCATGCTGTTCTTCGAATAATCTCTTTTTCTCTTTTGCAGACTCAACAGTCTTCTTTGAAAGCTTGGCCTCTGTATTCTTAGCCTGTATTCTGTTTAGCTCTGATATAATCTCTCCATCAAATCGGATTCCAAACCCAAGACCAAATTTCCTTATCTCGTCTTGAATCTCTCTACAGCGTGCATCAGCTTCTTTTGCCTTTGCGAGCTGTTCTTTTAATCTCCTGTATTCAGCCGCATCAGATTTAAGTCCATACAAAAGTGGCTGAACATGTTCCTCCTTATACTCAATCTTGTATTTCTTTAAGAAACGCTTCAGTTCATCATCCAACATGGAAATACCAGATTCTATTGTCTCCAGCTGCTCCTTGAGTTCAAGTATAGGTTCCTCTTTTGCCCTCTTTTGCTGTTCTCTCTCCTCTAACTTTCTAAGAAGCTCTCTCGCCGCTTTACCATTTCTCTGATATCCGATTACAATGCATACAATTCCTGCAATTGCAAGAAAGATTCCCATTCCTCCGACAACAAGCATTATAAGCTCTGTCGCACTCTGCTTTGTCTCAAGACTAAAAGTAAATGCAACAAGCCCGGATATTATACCTATTATCATCATCGCAATTCCACCCGGAATAAGCGAACTCTTCTTCGGTTTAGTTGACAGTTCTCCGTCAACATCAGTAAGCATTGCAACTGATTCCATCTGCGATAACTTCATCTCCAGCTGTGCATGTTCACCCTTTACCTTGGATGTATTGTTCGCCTTAAAAAGCATATCATCAATCTGTGCATCCGATGGTCCATTCTCTCCCAGACGCATCTGCAGTTCTTCAAACTTCTCTTTCTGAGAATCGGACAATTCCAGATTGTTTGAAATAATAATACATTCTTGAAGCTTTCTCGCCTTGCCCATGTACTCGTCCAGTACTTCTTCTGAAGGTATCTCCGATGGAAGCTGACGTCTTATCTCCTCGTACTGCTTTTCGCTTTCCTCCACATCACTGCAAAGAGCTTCATAATTCTTCTTAAGCTCTAGTCTCCTGCTGTCCTCACTCGCCACCTTAAGTGCTCTTGCATAATCCTGTCTTATATTCTGCAGTTCAACCTTTTGATTTCGCTTTTCCTCAAGCTTTGACGAGATATCTGCCACAGCAAGCTCTGCTGCATCATATCCCTTTATCTCATGTTCAAGCTGCGTAATTGTGTTGCGTCTTTTCTTTATACTACCTGTAATACGATTAGGGGAGAGCTTGTTCATCATATCTTTTATAACTTCAAGCGCACTCTCAAAATTATTAATATCATTTGTATTCTCTGCAAGATTTCCAAGCTTGGCATTAATCGAATCAGATGTGCCACTGGCGCAATCGTTCTGGGCAATAAAAATACTTCTCTTAAAGCTTGCCCTGTCTATATCAAATATTTCTTCACCAATATTTGAAGAATAATCATCACATTCAAGATTCGTATCAAGATTGTACAGATGGAACTCATCCGTCTTCTCAGTAGAGCCGAAGGTTCTGCTTATCCGGTATTTCTTGTGGTCGATTTCAAAATCAAGCTCACCACCATATGTACCACCCTGCCATGGCTGATATATCTTGCGTTCCTTCTCAAAGGCTCCCGGCTCTTTTTTGTTATCGAAGCCATATAACATGGCCTTCAAAAAAGCTGCAAGCGTACTTTTACCCCAGCCATTTGGCTCATTTATAATATTTATTCCCTCGTTGAAATTAATATTCACGTTGGAAAGTTTTCCAAAATTGTCTACGTGACACGCAATCAGTCTCACTTTAAATCTCCTCTCCAATCAAAGCCTGAATTCCACATCTGATAACCTCTGATTTCTTTGCCTCATCCAAATCAGAATTAAGCACCATTCTGATAAACTCGCCCTTTAATGATACATCCTTCTCATAATCGCTATACTTGATAAGTAGTGATGTCTCATCATAAACTTTCTCATAATAAAAATAATTCTGGAACATATCCTGCAAAAATTGACAATTAATCTCGCAATCTACATCGACTTCTCCACAAAGAACAATTTTGACCATGCTCCGCGACGAATATCCAAGTTCTGATATAACATTCTCAACCTTCTGTGACGCTTCCTGAGTAGTCATAACGCCGGACACATCCACCGGTATAGTATATAGTGTTCTATATCCAAATGGAATAAACTCATATGTAGCATGACGGGTATACTCATCTATATCTACAAGCACAAATCCTTTTTCTCCACACTCGTCAAAGCCCCTTCCTTCAAGGCATCCGCAATAACAATATGCCCCTCTTGCATCAAGCATTCCATCTCTGTATTCATGATAATGTCCCAACGCAAGATAATCTATACTCTTATTCTTTAAGTCATCAAGACTAATTATCTCCGTACCATTTTTGCTGGCATAATCATTAAGCTGTCCATGCATAAGAACAATATTGAAAACATCATGGTCTAAAACTAGTGAGTTATATGCAGTAACCTGATTTGCAGCATTTAATTCAAGTCCGGTAATTGTGATATTCCCATATGAATATGTCGTCCATTTATTTCCGAACAGCTTAAGATTAGCTGGTGTCTCATCTAATCTTGACAAGAAATTATCATCATCGTGATTGCCTCTTAAGTAAAAAAAGTCAATCTCCGGATTCTGCAATATTGTATCTTTTACAAGATTTCTTGCTGTTGCTGAGATATTGTGCGTATCAAAAAGGTCACCGGCTATCATGATTGCACGAACACCATTCTTCTTTGCATAATCAACCATTCTTGTAAATGTACGCAAAATCTCCATTTTTCTTTCGCGTGCCTGTTCCTTTGACAGGTTCGATGTCATCTTCGAATCAAGATGAATATCTCCACAATGAATTATCTTCATATATATACCTTCTATTCTCCCGGCAATTCCGCCAATCCTCGCATCTGAATGAGCGGACCACCTTTCTTTTCTATATAATCCCTTGTAATTGTGACCATGCCTATATTGTCATCCTTAGGGATTTCATACATTATGTCAAGCATAAACTCTTCGATTATTGCCCTTAATGCTCTGGCTCCAACCTTCTTTTCTTTTGCCTTTGCCGCTATTGCATGAAGTGCACCGTCATCGAATTCAAGCTTCACCTCATCCATGGCAAGAAGCTTCTTGTACTGCTTGGTTATAGCATTCTTTGGCTCAACCAATATTTTTACAAGCATATCCTCTGTAAGTGCTTCCAATGAAAATAAAATAGGTAATCTGCCCAAAAACTCAGGAATCATTCCAAACTTTCTGACATCTTCTACTGTTGCCTTCAGCAGAATATTCTCATCATCATCATACTTGTCCTTTAAATCAGCCTTAAATCCTATAGAAGCCTGCTTGTTCAGACGTTCTTTGATAATCTCTTCAAGCTCTGGAAAAGCTCCGCCGCAGATAAATAAAATATTCTTCGTATCTACAGTAGTCATAGGAACCATAGCATTCTTACTGCTTGCACCAACCGGCACTTCCACCTCAGCACCCTCTAAGAGCTTAAGCATTCCCTGCTGTACTGATTCTCCACTAACATCTCTCTGATGAGCATTTTTCTTCTTGGCAAGTTTGTCTATCTCATCGATAAATATGATTCCATGTTCGGCCCTGTCGACATCATTGTCTGCTGCTGCCAAAAGCTTGCTAACAACACTCTCAATATCATCACCTATATATCCTGCTTCTGTAAGAGAAGTAGCATCAGTAATTGCAAGCGGTACATCAAGAAGTCTCGCAAGTGTCTTAACCAGATATGTCTTACCAGAACCTGTCGGTCCTATCATAAGCATATTGGACTTTTCTATTTCAACACCATCCTCTTCCTGTGACATTACACGCTTATAGTGATTATAAACTGCCACTGACATGACCTTCTTGGCATGCTCCTGACCAACTACATATTCATCTAAGCTTGCCTTTATCTTGTGTGGTGCCGGGATTGAATGAATATCCAAAACAGGTGCCTCTTTTTTCTCTTTTGGTTTCTTTTTCTTAACCTTCTGACTCTGTGGAATTCCTCCCATCAAATCAGAAAGATTAATCATGCTTATATTGGGCATACTGCCCTTTGAAAACATATCGCCCATATTGAACTTGCCACTATTCATAGTGTCAAATGTCTTCTGCATGCAATCCTGACATATACAAATATTCTCCTGAATATGTATCATCTGCCCTGCTACACTTTCAGGTCTTCTGCACATATAGCAGATATCTTCATATTCTTCATTATGATTTTCTGACATAGGTGTACTTACCGCCTTTTAATTTATTCTTTCCCATTCCAACAATACGTACATAATTTATCTGGCTCTATCCCCACTGCCTCAAGCATATCGTCAAGTCTGTGATATCTAAGTGACGTAAAATTAAGCTTCTTACAAATTCCATCAACCATGTTCTGGTACTTTTCAGAATCTGGATCTGCATACTCCTCGAGCACCTCTCTCGATACAGGTCCACCCTCAAGCTCTTCTATAACCCTTCTTCCAATAAGCTCCATCTCTGAATTTGATCTGGAGAAATTCAGATACTTGCAGCCGAATAAAAGAGGCGGACATGCAGGTCTTATATGCACTTCCTTAGCACCGCTTTCATATAAGAATTCTGTAGTCTCACGAAGCTGTGTTCCTCTTACTATTGAATCATCAATCAATAATAATTTCTTGTCTTTTATCAGGTCATGAACTGGTAAAAGCTTCATATGAGCAATCAAGTCTCTCTTTTGCTGTATAGTAGGCATAAACGAACGAGGCCATGTAGGTGTATACTTCACGAATGGACGTGAAAAAGGAATACCTGTCTCATTAGCATATCCCATTGCGTGAGCAGTTCCCGAATCCGGGACACCTGCAACAACATCTACATCTACATTGTCTCTTCTAGCCAACAGCTTACCACAATTATATCTCATCTGTTCGACATTTACACCCTCATATGTAGCTGCCGGATATCCATAATATACCCAGAGGAATGTACATATCTTCATCTTGTCGCCAGGTGCAACAAGTGTCTTAACACCATCAGCATCGAATACAACAATCTCACCAGGTCCGAGCTCCCTGTCAGGTGTATACCCCAGATTAAGGAATGAAAAGCTCTCAAATACTGCACATCTTGCATCATCCTTCTTGCCCAGTACTACTGGTGTACGCCCCATCTTGTCACGGGCAGCATAAATCCCCTTCGGCGTGAGAATAAGAAGCGATAATGATCCATCAATCACATCTAATGCATACCTGATTCCATCTATCAGATTGTCCTTCTGGTTGATAAGAGCTGCCACAAGCTCTGTTGCATTTACTTCGCCATTGCTCATCTCAAAAAAATGAACCTTATCGCCTAATATCTCCTCTACCAGTTCGTTTGCATTATTAATCTTGCTCACTGTAGTGATGGCATATGTGCCATGATGTGAACGAACAAGTATAGGCTGTGCTTCAAAATCAGATATACAGCCAATTCCCATATATCCGTCAAGCTGGTCTAACTCATGATCAAATTTGGTTCTAAATGGTGTTCCTTCAATATTGTGAATTGACTTGCAAAAGCCATTCTCTCCGTATACAGCCATTCCTGCACGGCGTGTTCCGAGATGAGAATGGTAATCTGTTCCAAAAAACAAATCAAAAATACAATTCTCTTTTGCTGCAACGCCAAAAAATCCTCCCATAATAGGCCTCCCGATTATTGATATAAATTCATATCGTAGTATAACATAATTATATAATAATAGCAAAAAAAAGGAACCTTAAAAATAAGGTTCCTTAGATATTAATCTCTATGCATTGAGAATGTTTCCATGTGATATCCCTTGATATTTGAGCGAATCTCACGGTCATCAGCCTTACCAAGAAGCTCATCTCTGAATTTCTTAGTAGAAATCTGATCGTTGAATGAACTTGGTCCACCTACACATCCGCCTTCACATGCCATTCCTTCGATAAAGTCCTCAGGAAGCTTGCCTGCTTTAAGAAGTAATAATGCTTTCTTACACTCTGCTGCACCGTTTGCCTTACATACAGTACAATCTAAGTCTGCATTTCTCTCTTTCATACTTTGGATAACAGCTGCTGTAACTCCACCTGAATTTCCAAATCTCTTTCCGTATATTGAAGATTCCTGATATGATGTATCATCAGCTTCAAGTTCGATTTCTTTTGCTCTCATAATAGCACGAATCTCTGAGTATGTGAGAACATAATCTACATTACCCTCAATCTTCTGATCCGCTACTTCTGATTTCTTCGCAATACATGGTCCAATAAATACTGTAACAGCATCAGGCTCTTTTGCCTTGAGCATACGTGATACAGCACACATTGGTGATACTGTTGTAGAAATCTTGTCTGCAAGCTCTGGGAAGTGCTTTCTTACCATATTGACAAATCCTGGACAGCATGAAGTAACCTTCTTCTCTCCGTTCTCGTATGCTTCCATCCACTCATCAGCTTCATATGCAGCTGTCATATCACCGCCAAGACCAACTTCAATGAATCCATTGAATCCAAGCTTAGTCATAGCTTTCTTCCAGCTGTTCATAGTAATGTTTGGTCCAAACTGTCCTTCTGTTGCAGGTGCTGCCATAGCATATACCTTCTTGTTTGGATCTAATAATGCATTAATTACATTGACAATATATGTCTTTGAACCAATAGCTCCGAATGGGCAGCTATGGATACATTTACCACACTTGATACATTTCTTCTCATCTATTACAGAAATACCATATTCATTATATGTAATAGCATTAACAGGACAAGAGAACTTACATGGTCTCTTCAAATGTGCAATAGCATTGTATGGGCATGCCTGTGCACACTTACCACACTCTTTACACTTCTGTGGGTCAATATGTGAACGATGGCGTCCAGCCTCGATTGCACCGAACTTACATGCGTTGATACAAGCTTTTCCGATACAGTTCTGACAGTTCTCTGTAACTGTATAACTTGAAATAGGACAATCCTCACATGCAGAACTAATAACCTGAATAATATTTCCATCATCTACAGTTCCTGGTGCTTTTCCCTCTGCAAGACGAACTCTCTGGCGAATAATCTCTCTCTCCTTGTAGATACAACATCTAAACTGTGGTGTTGGTCCTGGGATAATCTTAAATGGGATATCATCTCTCTTCTGCTCAAGCTGTCCCTCAAAAGTAGCCTTTGCCACTTCATACAATACCTCGTGTTTAACTTTGATTACATTCTCGTCAGCGTACATATACTCTCCTTTTTCACTAAATGTTTTATCTTTATACATCATATAAAAATTTTTGTAATTTGAAAAGTCATGTTCTTATCAAAATACAATTTTTGTTCAATATTTCACACTGTATATGGCATATATTACTATATGGATAATTACAAAATAAGTACACAGCTAAATGCTGCGCTAAATGCTACTGAAACAGAACTGAATAATTCACCTGAGCTTCGAACAGGATTTGAACCACAAAGCAGAAAATGGGAGCTTATTGTCAGATATACCGGTGATTTATTTTCTCTTACTGAAAAATTTCCAACTATCGAAATCACGCAATTGCTTTTTAATTATGCAGTTATAAAAATCGCCGAATCCGAAATAGATGCTTTTTCTGCAAGCGATGAAATAATATTTATCGAAAAGCCCAAACGGCTCTTTTTTGAAGTCAATTCTGGAAAAAGGGCATCCTGTATAAATCCTGTACAGTCCTCAGCTATTAGTTTAAGCGGCCATGATACTATTGTTGCAGTAATTGATTCCGGAATAGACTATATGCACCCTGACTTCATTGACGAAAACGGAAAGACCCGGATTCTTCTTCTATGGGATCAATCATTAGGTCAGTTTTATGATTCGGATACTATTAATCAGGCAATAAATGCTCCTAATTCTGCTATCCGTTTTCAAATATGTCCTTCAATTGACCTGTCCGGGCACGGCACACATGTTGCAGGTATTGCGGCAGGAAACGGGCGTGCATCCTCCGGTGTCTATCGCGGTGTTGCTTATGAAGCTGGTCTAATCATTGTAAAGCTCGCCGCCCCCGCACCTGATGGTTTTCCAAGCACGGTAGAATTAATCAAAGCTGTGGACTTTTGTGTTCGGGAGGCAATCTCTCGCCGTATGCCTATGGCAATTAATCTAAGCTTTGGAAATACTTATGGAGCACACAATGGCAGTTCTCTTCTTGAAACCTATCTGGACAATGCCGGAAGCCTTTATAAATGCTGCATAGTATGCGGTAGTGGCAACGAAGGTGCATCGGCTGGTCATAGCGGCGGAAAATTTTCATCCAATGGCGAAACCGATATTGTTGAGCTGTCTGTAACCGAATTTACACCTGGGCTTACTATTCAGCTATGGAAAGATCCCTGGGATGTTTTTGAAATTCAAATAATAAGTCCACAAAACCAGAGCTTTATCATTCCAAATGTTCCTGGAAGCTGGCGGTATACACTTGGTCACACACAGCTCTATATTACAGTCGGTGATGCGGTCCCATATAGTATATATCAGGAAATATACATTGATTTGAATATATCTGATACCTCTGCCACCCCATATATTGATTTTGGAATCTGGACCTTATCGCTAAAATCCATTGATATCAGATACGGAATCTGGGATGTCTGGCTCCCAAGCAGCAGTGTCCGAAATGCCTCAACCAACTTCGTACTTCCTTCGCCAGATACCACCTTAACCATTCCTTCATCTGCACAGAAAATAATAACCGTTGGTGCATATGATTCTTCTAATGATTCCTTTGCTCCATTTTCCGGACGCGGCTTTACCTGGAACACCAATCAGGTAAAACCAGACCTTGTTGCTCCCGGTGTAAATATAACCTCGTGTGCTCCCGGTGGCGGATATGAGACTAGAAGCGGAACCTCCATGGCTACGCCTTTTGTAACTGGAAGCTGCTCTTTATTAATGCAGTGGGGAATTGTTGATGGAAATGATGCCTATATGTACGGTGAAAAAATAAAGGCAGCCCTGATTCGCGGAACCAGGAAACTGCCTTTTGTAACTTCATATCCAAATAAAACTGTCGGATGGGGTGCTCTTTGCCTTCGCGACAGCATCCCTATATAACAACAGTTATGCTACCATGAAGAATTTAATCAGGAAAATCACAGACAAAATATATGTCAAAACAGATACGTCTTTTCCTTTTCCTGTAAAGAGCTTCATAACTGTATATACGATAAGTCCAATACCAATCGCATGTCCTATTGATCCGGAAATAGGCATTGCGATAAGCATAAGTGCAACAGGTGCAACCTGATACATATCATCAAAGTCTATTTTCTTAAGCCCCTGAACCATAAGAATTCCAACATAGATAAGTGCTGATGATGTAGCTGCTGCTGGAATAATTGCCGCAATTGGTGCAAGGAACATACATGCGAGGAAAATAATTCCTGTTGTAAGTGCTGTAAGACCTGTACGTCCACCAGCCTCAACACCTGATGCTGACTCAATAAATGTAGTAACTGTAGATGTTCCTGTAAGTGATCCGGTAATTGTTCCTACAGCATCTGAGATAAGTGCCTGTTTCATCTGTGGCATCTTACCTTCATCGTCAACCATACCTGCACGACTTGCTGTACCTACAAGTGTTCCAATTGTATCAAACATATCAATAATACAGAATGTAATAATAAGTGTTATCATTGTAAACCAGCCGATCTGGGCAAATCCGCTAAAGCTGAACTTAAACAATGTTACGTTTACCATATCCTTTACTGGTGGAATAAATGAAGCTCCTGCAAGTGATGCAAATGGATTTACATCTAAGAAGATAGCCTCTCCCGCCCAGTAAACAATACTTGCTACAAGCATTCCAAGAATAACAGCTGCTTTTATACCCTTATGCGCAAGAATAATTATCACAAAAAGACCGACAAACATTGTCACAACCGTAAGCACCATTGTTGCGTATCCGCTTCCCATCTGATTCTTTGCAATACTTGGTGTAAGTGCTCCAAAGAAATCTCTCATCACATAGAAAGGTCCTCCATTTTCTGAGTAAATTCCTACGTTTGAGCCAAGTCCTATATTCATAAGCATAAGACCTATTGCAGGTGCAATTCCAAGTCTTACTCCCAGAGGAATAGCCTCTACAATTTTCTCTCGTACATTTAAAATCGAAAGAATTAAAAATACAATACCCTCTATAAGAATAATACAGAGAGCTGACTTGAATGATTCTACATAAGTCATTCCCGTAAGTGCTGCAATATTGGCAACTACAACTGCAAAGAAACTGTTAAGTCCCATTCCCGGAGCCATCGCAAATGGCTTGTTGGCTGCAAATGCCATTACAAACATTCCGACTGCCGATGCAATACATGTAGCCATAAATACAGCGTTCCAAAGTTCTGCACCTTCTGCACCAAAATTGGTAAGAAGATTAGGGTTAAGTGCTATGATATATGCCATTGTCATAAATGTTGTAAGACCGGCAATTATCTCTGTCTTAACCGTTGTTTTGTTTTGACTGAGTTTGAATAATTTTTCCATATTCATTTCCCTTTCTTTGTTTATTTGAGATTTTCTCACCATTTGATATTATCATATCCAAATAGATTATTCCATAAACATTCCATAGAATTCTTCTATATTAACTGGTTTTCCATAATAATATCCCTGAATCACATCACAGCTCATTGTCTTTAGAATCTCTATCTGCTCCTCGGTCTCAGCGCCCTCAACGACACATTCTATCCCAAGCTCTTTTATCATCTCAGTCATGTGCCTTAATACCACAACACTCTTATCATTTTCGACAATGTCCTTAATTAATGATCTGTCTATTTTGGCTATTCCAAACTGGAACTGCACAAGCATGGCAATGTTGGAATATTTAGTTCCAAAATCATCCATTGCAAGAACAAATCCCATCATTCGAAGTGAATTGGCCACATCACGAATCAGCATATGATCCATATCGCCAACAGTTTCTGTGATTTCTATCTGGATTGTTCCAGCCGGCAGCTCATATTTTTGCATAATTTCTCTGACACTGTCTATCAGCTTATCATATTCAAGTGTCTTCTTTGAAAAATTCACTGATATCGGCACAACAGGTTCACCCTTTATCAGTTTATCCTTCTGAAATGCACAGACTTTGTCAAGCACATACAAATCAATCTCATGTACTATATTATATTTCTCAAATATACTTATAAAATGTATAGGTCCGACAATTCCTTTTTCCTTGTCTATTAATCTAATCAGAGATTCAGCTCCTACAGTCTTACCAGTTCTGATATTAACTTTCGGCTGCAGAAATACCTGAAATACGCCTTCTTCCATAAGACCTTTTACGTCCCTAAGTATCTTGCTGCTAAGCGTAATTTCATTATCCAACTGTGATTCAATCTTTTCGTTCTTATCACGAATCAGCATCTCGTTTATCTCTTCCATCTGCTGGGTGATATTAACATTCGTGGTCCAACCATATCCGATTGCAACCGGGAAATCCAGTTCGTTTACCATTTCACTGCACCATCTGACAAGCTTCTGGAAGCCATCTTCATCTATATCTCTGCAAAAAGCTACTATCTGGTCGTCTTCGTATCTGCATACAATATATCCGGCAAAAATGGTCGCAATACAATCAGCAAGCTCTCTAAGCTTTTTATTTCCATTATCATATCCAAATTCCCTGTTTATAAGCTTAAGACCTATAATATCTGTAGCGAATATACCAAGTGATGATATATCATAAGACTCCAGATTATTATGGAATTTGCTAAATGAATGTCTGCTATACACGCCAGTCAGTACATCAAACGACTTCGAATACTCCAGCTCATCCATAGCCTCTCTTCTTGTAAGTTCATTTGCGAAAATAGCTGCTACAAATTTGTAAAATCTCTTTTCTTCTTCGTTTTGTCTAGGGTTAAACAAGGTCAAAAAGCCTGCCGGTCTTGTTTCATTGCCTATTCTGATTCCAATCGATGACCAGATTCTTGAATCTACAAAAGCCCTGTACAGGTCACCATTTACGTCTTTTAGCTTGTCTGTCTTTCGTATTATAGATTCACCCTCCTCATCAAGTAACTTCCAATACTTCTTGACACCGCCATTCTCTATTGAATCTTTGACAGTTTCACCCATTAGTCTCATGTTCGGTTTACATGAAATCTCTGCTTTGTCAAACTTTCCGCCATTGCTGTAAATAAGCATTCCACAATCAGCATCATAGAAACTGCATGCCATTCTAAGAATCTGTCTATGCTCATATTCACCCTGGCTTTTTAATACATAATCCAAAATATCTTCTATTGAATCATATATATTGTCTTTGTGTATAAAGGTAGATGCAACCTGTTTTGCATTGTCAATATCTATAAGACTTACTGTCTTCAGGCTCATTCCATGCCATTCAATTGGAACAATATGGACTATAAAGTCTTTCTCTCCAAACATCTTCGTCAGCTTGTCATTTTTTCTGTCACAGGCTTTTGAAATAAAATATCTCTCACCATTTTTACCACATTTCTCACATATTCCACTGCACTCACCAAACAAATCATTACAAGGACTGTCCAGCCATTCTTCTATGCTGATATTTAATGCTTTTTTAGCCTCACGATTTGCCTGAACAATTCTTCTGCGTGAAACATCAACAACAATTATATATTCATCTCTGTTATCAATTATCATAAAATCATCGTATTTTGATATATCAAAAGTTGCACTCTCTTTGTTATCCGATCCCCCTTTTGATTCAATTTCCGATTTTCTTTCTACTTGTACAGTTATATCATCAAAATATACTATCTGGTTTTTGCCGCATCTTTTGGCTGTATATGTAGCCTGATCCGCCTCATAATATACATCCTTAAAAGTAAGCGAACGACCTTTCAGAAACGACACTCCAATCGATGCAGAGTATTCCATATCAAAGATGATTCTCTTAAGGTTCATCCTAAGATCAGAACAAAACTGTCTCATTGATGCTTCGTCAGTAAATCCCCATGCCATTACTGCGAATTCATCCCCACCTAATCTTCCGGCAAAGCCTTTATCGCCAAGTATTTCATTTAAAATCTCACCTGTCTGACTTAATACAAGGTCTCCCACATTGTGTCCAAGCGTATCATTTATAATCTTAAAATCATCAATATCAAACATCATAAACAAAAGCTCAGATTTGCACTTTTTAAGTCGCTGTGAGCATTTATTCTCAAACGTAATATGGTTGTATATCCCTGTAAGCGCATCTATCTCTGCTTTATGCTTTATATTCTCATTGGCAATTTTTTCGGAATGGATTGATACAAATCGACCTGCAACTGTAGTTATATTGCCATCTAAATCATCTACACTTGCAAGAAACAGACGATGCCATTCTTTTGCCTTTTTTCCAAAATTCACTCGTAAATCTAATACAAAATGTGAAGGTTTCTTAAGGCATTGCAAAAAAGCTTTCTTGTATGATTTAGCCTCATCCGGCTCCATATCTGAAATGTATTCATCCAGATACTTTGTATAATTTTCAAATACATATCTCTCTGTAAATTTGCCATTTACAACCTCATATAGTGCTGCCCTGTCAAATTCCACGTCATACTCAAATGTAATTTCATGATTCTGTTCTGCAATTATCCGCATCAATTCAAACTGTGCTTCCAGCTCTCTGTCTGATTTTCTGCGTCCCCTGCACGCACGCTTTCCCTGTTCCTCAATAATCATACAAAAAATCCAATCCTTATTCTATCGTTTCTTAATCATTAAAGATTTTATCTGCCACAACTAATAATTCATCTATAGAATCAATTCTATCAACCGGCTGACTTATCGTTCCAAATCCGTATGCTGCATGTACAAAATCGATTCCAGCTTCCATCGTGGCGTCATAATCTCCCTGAATATCCCCAACATATACAGCTTTATCCAGATTATTGCGTTTTACAATATCACTGATATTCTCGCCTTTATTTCTATTGTTATTACCATAACATTCTATATCATCAAATAGATACCACAACTTATAATGGTCTAAAAAAGCCTCTATATAGCCAGCCTGACAATTACTAACTATATATAAATGATATTTTTCTTTTAATTTTTCTAAAGTCTCTGTAAGCTTCGGATATAATCTGCCCCCATGCTCTTTGAGATACGAATTCTCAACTCCATAACACTTCTGCAAAATCTCTGTTCGCGTATCTTCTGATACATTACTCCAGAGTGCCTGTCCAAGTGCATCCATTGTCATTCCCATCACTCTATACATATCTGCAGCAACCAGCGGCTTAAGAGCATACTGCGGCTGCTCAATAATTGTATTCCAGGCCTTTACTACATTCTCCGCAGAATCCCACAGGGTTCCGTCCATATCAAAAATAATTCCTTTTTTCACTGGAAAACCTCCATATATCCTTTATTTTACCATATATACAGCTTTTAACAAATAGAAAATGATAGATTTAAAAAATAAGCAGGTGATTAATTCACCTACTTATTTCTTAGTCGTTATGCTTCATCAATTGCTTTTCCGATATCATGTCTCATATATTTGTTATCAAACTGCACCCATTCCGTTGCTTCATATGCTTTTGCACGAGCTTCCTTGAGGGTATCCGCAGTTGCTGTTATTCCAAGTACACGTCCACCATTTGTTACAATTGTTCCATTCTCATCGAACTTGGTTCCCGCATGGAAACAATAGTAATCTTTTTTATCATCGAAGTTCTCAAGACCTGAAATTGGAAGTCCTTTCTCATATTTAACAGGATATCCGTCAGAAGCTAATACAACACATACTGTTGCTCTGTCTTCGAACTTAAGATCTATTGTATCAAGCTTTCCATCCACACATGCTTCCATAACATCTATTATGTCATTCTCAAGTCGTGGCAGTACTACCTGTGCCTCAGGATCTCCAAAACGGGCATTATACTCGAGCACCTTTGGACCATCTTCAGTAAGCATAAGACCAAAGAATATTACTCCCTTAAACGGTCTTCCCTCAGCCGCCATAGCATCTACTGTTGCCTGGAAAATATTCTTCTGGCAGAAATCATCCACTTCCTTGGTATAGAATGGACTTGGCGAGAAGTTACCCATTCCACCTGTATTAAGGCCTGTATCTCCATCTCCGGCACGCTTGTGATCCTGTGCTGAATCCATAATTTTAACAGTCTTTCCATCTACAAACGAAAGAACTGACACCTCACGACCTGTCATGAATTCTTCAACTACCATTGTATTTCCAGCAGTTCCGAATTTCTTGTCCTCCATGATTTCCTTTACGCCGGCCTTTGCCTCTTCAAGAGTATTACAGATAAGAACACCTTTTCCAAGAGCAAGTCCATCCGCTTTAAGTACTATTGGCATCTTCGCAGTCTCAAGATATTTGAGTGCTTCCTCTGGATCTGTAAAGTTCTCATACCCTGCTGTTGGAATGTTGTACTTCTTCATCAAATCCTTTGAGAATGCTTTTGAGCCTTCAAGGATTGCAGCATTCTTGTTTGGTCCAAACACCTTAAGTCCCTCTGCCTCAAATACATCAACAATACCACCTACAAGCGGATCATCCATTCCAATAATAGTAAAATCAATCTCTTTTTCTTTTGCAAATTCTACTAACTTGTCAAATTCCATTGCGCCAATTGCAACACACTCTGCAAGTGCTGCAATACCGGCATTACCAGGTGCGCAATATATCTTGTCCACCCTTTTGCTTTTTGCCACAGCAGTAACAATTGCATGTTCACGTCCGCCGCTTCCAACTACTAATACTTTCATTTTTGTCTCCTTTTGTTCAATCAGTCTTCGTCAACTATTACTTTGCCATCCTCGACAGTAATCTTTCCGTTAGCAATTAAATCAATTGCCTTTGGCATGATTATCCACTCTGCCTGCTCCATAACTCTTCTCTGAAGAATCTCCGGAGTATCGTCCTGCTCAACATTTACAGCCTTCTGCAAAATAATAGGACCGGTATCTGTTCCTTCATCCACAAAATGACATGTAGCACCTGTCACCTTGACGCCTCTTGCCAAAACACCCTCATGAACCTTTAAGCCATAGTAACCTTTACCGCAAAATGAAGGGATAAGCGATGGATGAATGTTAATAATCTTATTTGGATATTTCTTTATCATCTCTGGCGGAATAACAACTAAAAAGCCTGCTAATACAACTAAATCCACTTCATACGAATCCAGCTCTTTTACAAATGCCTCATTGAAAGCCTCTCTGCTCTCAAAGTTCTTTGGAGAGATACACACTCCCTTTATTCCATTATTCTTAGCACGCTCAAGAGCATATGCCCCGGCATTGTTACTTATTACCACTTCAATCTGTGCATTAGTAATTCTGCCGCTATCTATAGCATCTATGATAGCCTGTAAATTTGTTCCACCACCTGAAACACATACTGCCAACTTCAACATTAAGATATCTCCTTAGATTAATTAAATTAGGTCTACACCCTTCTCGCCATCAATAATCTTTCCTACGATATATGGTGTATCTCCAGCAGATTTCATTGCTTCAATTGTCTTGTCAACATCAGCAGGGTCAACAGCTACTATCATTCCAAGACCCATGTTGTATGTGTTGTACATCATCTGCTCATCAACATTTCCAACCTTTGCCATAAGCTTAAAAATAGCTGGAACTTCGTATGAGTTCTTCTCAACAACAGCACGCTTTCCTTCTGGAAGCATACGTGGAATATTCTCGTAGAATCCGCCACCTGTTATATGACTGCAGGCCTTTACTCTTACTCCTGCGTCCTTTACTGCTTTAAGAGCTTTTACATAAATTCTTGTCGGCGCAATAAGTGACTCGCCAAGTGTCATTCCAAGCTCATCATAGTATGTATCAAGTGACTCTTTTGTCATCTCAAATATCTTTCTAACAAGTGAGAATCCATTTGAATGAACTCCTGTAGAAGCCATTCCGATAAGAACATCTCCATCCTTGAGGTTCTCGCCTGTAATAATATCCTTTTTATCTACAACACCAACAGCAAATCCTGCAAGGTCATACTCATCCTCAGGCATAAGTCCCGGATGCTCTGCTGTCTCTCCACCAACAAGTGCACAGCCTGACTGCTTACAACCCTCTGCAACACCACCAACGATTGTTGCTATCTTCTCAGGATAATTCTTTCCACATGCTATATAATCAAGGAAAAATAATGGTTCTCCACCTGCACATGCAACATCGTTTACACACATTGCTACAGCATCAATACCAATTGTATCATGCTTATCCATAAGGAATGCCAGCTTAACCTTTGTTCCACATCCATCTGTTCCTGACAAAAGTACAGGCTCTTCCATATTCTTTATAGCTTCTAACGAGAATGCACCTGAGAAGCCACCGAGACCTCCAAGTACCTCTGGTCTCATAGTTCCTTTGACAGCAGCTTTCATAAGCTCGACTGATTTGTATCCAGCCTCGATATCTACTCCTGAAGACTTGTAATCCATTATTTTTTCCTCCTAGATTTGTTTTCATTATGCGTATTTGATTAATTCACTTAAATACACTATATAGTATAACTGCGTATACTATGTTTTTCCAATTATATATTCTGAAATATTATATTAATTCTTCTAATATATAATCATTCTTTTATTTTTCTACTTATAATTGAAAATTTATTATATCGATTTAAGTGCTTTGTAATACTTAAGGAATTTCTCATATCCTTTCTGATATTGCTCTACCAACTGTTCATCCGGCTCAACACTATCTTTGACTCTGACCATTTTTTTAGAAGCAGCTTCAACACTTTCATATTCACCATTTGCAACAGCCGCCAGAATTGCTGTTCCATATACCGGACCTTCCTCAACCGCAACTGTATCTACACGAATATTCAAAACATTGGCTATGATAGTCTTCCAGACAAAGCTCTTTGCCACTTCTCCGCTAAGTGCAATACTTTCAGGCTTGTCTTTATCCTGTTCGCCTACTTCTACTGTATTACGAAGCGCATATGCAATGCCCTCTAATATAGCCTGAAGTATATCTGCTCTGCTTGTATCCATATTCATTCCTACAAATGCAGTTTCCGACATTATACCCGGCAAATAATATACTTTATTTTCGCCAAGCTTCCCTTCATCCAGCAATATATTAAGAGATGCCAGCTCGCCATCAAAATCATCTGTATCTACAATATTCTCCATCCACCATTTATGACTGCATTCTGTAGAAAGCCTACTCTCTATAAGACTGTATCTTCCAGCCCCGATTGCACCTGAACCAATCACTGTTGCAACATTTTCAGCTGTACCGGCAACGACGAAGCATTCCTCTGGCACACCAAGTTCTTCTGCCATGGACGGAAGTACTCTATCTATTTTCTGACTGCTTTCATACAAATCAGGCAACCATTCTTCCTTCAATTCACAAATTGCCAGCATTTCTTTTGACCAGCCTTTTGTTTTTGCATCATATAATAATGTTGCTGCTGCACTCGCATAATCAGTGCTGTAAATCCCTGTCAATTTATATACAAGATAATCCTTTGGAAGCATAATCTTATTTATTCTTCTAAAACTCTCATATGCATTATCCGCAAGCCATAACATCTTCGGCGCAACAGCCTTTGCAAATGCTTCTTTTCCAACAACATTTTTCAGATAATTAATCTCTTTAGAAGTGTCTACGTCTTTCCAGACAATATCTGATCTGATTAATTCATCATTCTCATCCAAAATAACCAAACCACTATTAGAGCCACAAAAACTAATTCCGGCAATTTTATCTTTTTCTGCTACTTTTATTATTTCTTTTAAACCAACAACCGTACTTTTCCACCACTCATTTGGATTTGACTCTGCGTATCTCTTAGATACTGTTTTCTTTACTTTTCCATCACCATCCATAAGCAATAGCTTGACTGCTGATGTTCCTAAATCTACACCTATATAATACATGCTTTCCCCTTTCATCATATTATCTACACAAACTTACAGCTCAATAACTCATAAGCTTTTTCTCTAACCCATACTGACGCTGAACCATCATTTACACTAAATTCTCCATATCCGTCCGCGTCTATAATAACAGGCTCCATATATGGGTTCAAAATATTATAGAAACGCTCACCCGAAAAAGCCTTATTAACCAGCATTTTCTTTTTGCCACCTACTGAATCCGTAACTAAAACTGCAAGTCCACTATTCTGATGTTCATCTCCTTCTCTCGTAAAACCTACAATTGAATTATCATCAAAATAATCCCTCTGTTGTCCATATGCGTATAAAGCTCTTGCTTTACAGAGCTTCTTTAACCCTGCCACTGGTGCGACTCCGTCATGAGGTATTCCATAATAATCACCATAAAAAACACATGGCACACCTGTATCTCTCAGTAAAATCAGAGCATATGCAATAGGCTTAAACCAGGCTGGAATAAACGAATACAGAGCCTGTCCGGGCTGAGTATCATGATTATCCACGAATGTCACTGCATTGGCAGCCCTTGTACTTACAAGTGTATAACTAAATATTGTCCCCATGTCAAATTCGCCATTTCCGTTGGCAGCCTTATTAAACGCAAAATGGAGTGGCACATCAAAAAGTGACATTGAATTCTCTACAACATCCAGATAATGTATAAGTCTTTCGACATCCGGACTCCAGTACTCTCCAACTGTAAAGAAATCTGTTCCCTTATGTTCCTTCATATCTGAAATCCATTTTCTGTAAAAATCAAAACTGATATGCTTTACAGCATCCAGCCTGAAGCCATCCATATGTACTGTATCAAGATACCACTTTCCCCACTCTGTTACAGCTCTTACTGTATCTGGATTGTCTGTATCCAAATCTGCGCCCATCAGATAATCATAGTTTCCATTTTCCGAATCTGTTTCTCTATTCCAGCTTTTGCCTTCAAAACAAAATATTCCATTGCGCTTTCCGGCATCATCCCAGTCTGTTCCGCTAAAATTAGATGCATCCCATTTGAAATCCGAATACTTTCCCTGACGGCCGGCAAATTCAAATTTGGTCCATGCTGATATCTTAAGCTTATCGGCAATTTTCTCATCTCGGTTTGTGCCGCAGTCCTCTTCAACCACAACCTCCTCCGTGCCGTCAGCTCCCATCATATGATTAAGAACTACATCTGCAAGAACTTCGATTCCTTGTTTCTGAAGTGCCTTTACTGCATCTGTATATTCTTTTTTTGTTCCATATTTAGTTGCAATACTTCCCTTTTGCTCAAATTCCCCTAAATCGTATGTGTCGTAAACATCATATCCGACACTCTTATTTCCAGCGGCACCTTTATATGCTGGTGGAAGCCATACCATATTGATACCTGACTCTGCCAATTCCTTTGCCTGCTCAGTTGTTCTCTTCCAATGCAATCCATCATCAGGCAAATACCACTCAAAATATTGCATCATAGTCTTATTATCACTCATAACCTACCTCTTCTTCGTACAAAAATCACTCCACTTTATTTGCTGTAATTTTTATAGCCAACTTCCTGAAGTTTTGCATCCTTTGCTTCAACCTGCTCCTTCATATCCTTTGTGAATTTAACAAGCTTGTCATACATAGCCGCATCACTTGTTGCAATAATCTTTGCTGCAAGAAGTGCTGCATTCTTTGCTCCATCAATTGCTACAGTTGCAACTGGTACTCCTGGTGGCATCTGCATAATTGAGAACACTGCATCCATTCCATCAAGCTTGCTGCCTGAAAGTGGAACTCCAATTACAGGGAGTGTATAAAGTGCTGCACACATTCCCGGAAGTGCTGCTGCCATTCCTGCACCAGCTATAATAACCTTGATATCTCTGTCAGTTGCAGTTCTGCACCAGTCAATTAACGCATCAGGCTGACGATGTGCTGATATAATTGTCATCTCATATTCAATTCCTAATTCTTCAAGCATCTCTGCTGCTTTACTCATAACCTTAAGGTCAGAGTCACTACCCATTACGATTCCTACTTTTGCCATTTTAAGCCTCCTGATTTAATAAATTTATTTATTTTTCATTGCTTCTAATTCATCGAGTGGTTTGTTAAGCTCCTGCGTACCATCAAGAACAAATCTTCCATCTCTGATTATATCTGTTTCACTGCCATCTTTTCTGATTATTGTAATTGCACCTAATTCATCATATGGAATTGTTATGTCTGTATGGCAGTTGAAATAAGCCTTTGAAATATCCTCTTTTCTATTAAGCGATACCGAATTATCTCTTGCAACTATCATCTTTCCATCCGGATTGAATGTAGTGTTATCCTCATCATATTTGTAGCAGGTGTCACCAACTGCAAAATGCGGACCAGTTTTCTCAGCTATAAGAATCGGCATCTTCTCAGCTATATCGTATACATTCGTCATCTTGTACGCTGTCGTGTTAGTTCCAATTGCAAACTCACCAAGTGGAAGTGTATCATAATGATAAAGTAAATTATCCTTGATATATTTCTTGTTCTCTTCCTCTTTCTCAAAATTAGAACATGTATACTCAGCCACCATTCCATCTTTGAAATCAATTTCAAGATTCTTGTAATTCAAATCATTCAGATAAACCTGACTTACATGAAGCTTGCCATTTGTACCCTCAAGTACCGGAGAGGTGAATACTTCTCCAACAGGAATATTCACATCCGCAACACAGTTCTCAAATGCAGTTTCCTTATCCGGATTTTCCAGTTCATAAATCTTGACATATAAATCTGTCTTATTTCCATTTGCTCCCACAATATGAACTCGGTCTGCTGTATCAAGAGCATCAATTATTTTCTGCTGTATATCTCTGTAAAGTACATAATCTAGAGTATTAAGCTTAACTGTCTCTGAGAAAATTTCCTCGAACTTATCACCAATTGAAGCCACTGGATAAGAAATAATTGTAAAGCTTCTCTCCTCGCTCTTAATACACTGATTAAGATACTCAGCACATTCATTGGTCATGTGCACTAAGAGCTTCTGCTGTTCATCAGAATATTTGCATGTATCCTGCTTTGCTACAGGCGTAAATGGTTCTTCTCCAAATATCTCGATAACTGCCGGACCACCATAATTTGGTCCAATCTCCTTGTTCTTTAAAAGAGCGTTGCGGTAGCACTCAATCCTGTACTCGACAAAAGCTTTGTCATACCACAATGCAGCATCCTCTTTATGGTCAAAATCAACCTGCTTATTTACCGACTCCATGTATTTATTTTCAAATAAAGTGTTAAATACTGATGATGGTTTCAGGATAGACTTCAGTCCGATTTTCTCAAAATTCCTGATAGCGGTGCGAACCATACGCTCAAATCCCAACGGATATCTTATCTCTACAACAGATTTCTTCGAAATATCCTTGTTTCCGGCAATAAATCCCATGCGATAACCCTCTGTGAAGGTATCTGCCATCGACTGGATTTCCTCATCTGAAAATGTAGCAAGATATTCAATGCTCTTACATTGATCCTTATCAACTGGAAGACCATATCTGTAAAGGCATGCCGTATCGCACACATCCTGTTCCATCACAATTGTTCTGAAATAATCATACTCAGGGTCTAAAAGTCTGTTCACACTTACCTGTGTAAACACCTCTGTATAATCATGCATAAACGAATATATCGTATCAGATATCTCTTTAGGTGAAACTGACTCTCTATCCTCGAAAAGATTATAGAGCTCTACAACCAGCTCGCAGTATATACACAAATATTCGTTTGAGCCTTCAAATACATATCTGCTATTTGTAATAATATTGTAAAATACAGATGAAAGAAGCTTTCCGTACTCCTCACCCAGCATCTTGACTGCGTATGCAGGATTTGCATATGACGTCTCGTAATCTGAGGCCTTAAACTGGTCATATAATTTTTGGTTATATGCTTTTCCCTCATCCTCAGACATGTCTTCAATCTGACCATTTATTGCTTTAATCAAAATCTCATTCTGCAAAAGCAGGTATGATGCTACTTTTCTAAAATACTCAGCAAAAGGCTCATAAAGTTCATTTGCCTTTTCTATTTCTGCAAGTCTTTGTGTGACAAGTTCCAATCTCTCATCGTACAATTCATTTGTCTCGTTATTTAAATCTTTGTAACCCATGTTATCCTCTCTCTTCTCTAATATAATTTGACGCAAGATAACCCTTGCGCCAATTAATCAACTCATAAATCCATATATATATGTGCCCATCCAGCAGACCAAAGTAAAAAGAGAAACTCCAAAAGATACTCTTGGAAATAGTGGAAATGAATCCTCCTCCTTCGTACTTTGAACTGCAAATACAAAAACAACAATTGAACACAACATGGCAAAAACACCGGCACTTCCATAATACTGTGACAGTGTTCCTTTACTATTGAAAGCCAGCTTCAAAAAAACAAGATAGATAATCAGTAAAACCGACGCGCACAAAAGGGTAATTATTCCTTTTTTCGAATGCTTTTTCTCTGTAAATTTAAATCTATTACGTCTTCTTCTTCGCAACACTTATTTTTTCTCCTGTAATTTCTTATTATGTCTTTGATGTCTATTTTGTATGCATTTATGGATTATAATGTATGCCAAATATCCTAAAAAGCCACCCACGGTATTCAAAAACAAATCATCCACATCGAATGTTCCTTTTTTGGATATCAGCTGCATTATCTCAATAAGCAGACTAAATTCAAAGCTAAACAAGACAGTAGTTATAACGCCAACTGTTCTCTTTGATATTCTGGGAACAAAATAGCCAAAAGGCATAAATACAACTACATTTCCAATCACATTAACAATAACTGCCTTAATTCCAAGAATGTCAGCATGGTAGATAAATCTCTTTATTTCCTGAAATAAAATAATATTATATCTGTACTCTTCACCATGGTTTTGTCTTCCCATACTCTCTGCAAAAAACAAGAAATACCCAAGCAGAATCAGATATACCAAAAAAGACAGTATTGCCCTATATCTTGACTTCTTAGTTGCAGCCATACTGCTCGTAATATTTATCTATAGCAGCCTTCATCTCATCATCGATTACCACTCTACCCTGGCACTCGCGATTATAAAGATGCTCTACAACTTCCTCCATAGTAACAATTGCTTTTGCCGGGAAACCATAGGTTTCACTAATCTCGTCAAGTGCAGCCTTCTGTCCTCCAAGACCTACTTCCATACGGTTAAGTGAAACCATAAGTCCTACTATCTCTACGTCTGCTGCTCCTCTTACCTTCGGAACTGTCTCCTCCATTGATTTTCCTGATGTGGTTACATCCTCTATCATGACAACTCTGTCACCATCTTTAAGCTTGCTTCCAAGGAAGCTTCCTTTATCAGCACCATGATCTTTTTCTTCTTTTCTATCTGAACAGTAACGAATCTCTTTTCCATATAGCTTTGCATATGCTACTGCTGTAACTACACTGATTGGAATTCCCTTGTATGCTGGTCCAAAAAGCACATCAAAATCATCTCCGTAGTTCTCATGTATTGCTTTGGCATAATACTCACCAAGTCTCATAAGCTGTGTTCCTGTTACATATGCACCTGCATTCATAAAAAATGGAGACTTTCTTCCGCTCTTAAGGGTAAAATCTCCAAATTTAAGTACATCTGACTCAACCATAAATTCTATAAATTCCTGCTTGTATGCTTCCATAATTCTAATCTCTCCTTACACCTTATATTTATAGACCTTTCAGCCTTTATATCATACAAATTTATTGCTTCAAATAACATTTTTATAGTACCATAATGGTTTTCTTTTTTCAATGTGTTTAGCAAATTGTTGTTTATCGAGGTGGGGTGGCAACCGCGTTACAGGTTATCGAGGACATGAATTGAGGCACTATGGGGGGAAGGGACTATTGTAGTTGTATATATGATTTGAGGGGATAGTAATATATTTTTTGCGTTTAGGTCCTCGCGTTAAGAGGCTCTAAATAATTCGTCTAGGATATCTATAAGTGACGCTGTCGCTCATATTCGCCGTCCTGGCTCA
>JAXELM010000031.1:0-29229 GCA_034100525.1 Agathobacter sp. | reverse complement strand
CACTACATCGAAGTTGTTTCTTCCATGTCTCTTTAATTCCTGGAAAAGCTTTGCCATAAGCATGGAATCTTTTCCACCAGAAATACATACTGCAATCTTGTCACCATCCTGAATCATCTGGTATTCGTTGATTGCTTTTGTGAAGTTGCGCCATATGTCCTTTTTGAATTTCTTGACTATACTTCTTTCTATTTCTTGCGCCCTTGTAAGCACCTTCTTTTTCTTTTTTACCTGTTCAGCCTGTTGTGTTTGTATATTTTGATTTTCCATAATGTAATTTAATCCTCGCATTACACATTAAAGCAGCTTCCACCAACAAACTCTCTCATAAGCGAATTCTGATGAATTCCTTCTGCCGGAAGTGGAAGGAAGTAATCTAACAGCTTAAGAAGCCTCTTTGCCTCAAGATATTCATCGCAGTCCTTTGGAATATTAAACAGCAATGGCTCGGCATATACTTTGAGTACTGCAAGTTCATAAACCAAAGCTGAGTTGAACATCACATCTGCTCCGTCCTGATATGGGAAGATGTTTTGCTCTTCACCTCTTCTCACTGAAGGCCACATTGCAATAGTCTCCTGTGCTGATGTATTTCTGGTTCTGGCATCACGCACGATTCTTCTAAGCAATCTGCAGTCTGTAGTAGGAAGTGGATTATGCTCATCCATATTAAGCTGCGTAAGTGCCGATATATAGATTCTGAACTTGTTATGATCAGGCAGCATATATGACATACGTGAATTAAGTCCATGAATTCCTTCTATTACAAGTACATCATCCTCTCCTAATTTCAGAAAATGATTGTGGTATTCTCTTTTGCCTGTTTTAAAATTAAACGATGGCATATCAACTATCTCGCCGGCCAGCAGAGCTTTCATATCCTTATTAAACTGTTCTACATCAAGTGCTTCCAGTGCCTCAAAATCATAGCTTCCATCTGGATTTTTGGGGCATTTCTCCCTGTCATCATAGTAGTCATCAAGGCTGACAGCATGAGGCTTTAATCCCTTTGCCGTAAGTTGAATTGAAAGTCTGTTTGCAAATGAAGTCTTACCTGATGAAGAAGGTCCTGCTATCATAATAAACTTCTTATCTCTGTCCTCCACTATCTGAGCCGCAATGCTTCCGATTTTCTCCTCCATCAAGGCTTCCTGAAGCAAAATAATATCCTGTCCTTTGCCCGCCGCAATGGCATCATTTAACTCACCAATAGTTCCAATTCCAAGCATCTTACTCCATGCCCTTGAACTGTTGAGAGTCTCAAACAGCTTTCCTGAAGTATTAAGTGGATGTACTTTCCTGGATTCCTTTCCCGGGAATAAAATAACGAATCCATCTTCATACTCTTCAAGCTCAAAGTATTTGAGCATTCCAGTCGAAGGTGCCATAAAACCATAAAAATAGTCAAACACTCCATCGAGATTATACAAATTAACTCTTGAGCTTCTTCTGTACTTAAATAAGCGTGCCTTATCAAGCATTCCCCGCTCATAAAACATCTCTTCTGCTGCTTCTGTTTTTACGCTGCTTTTTATGATTGGCATATCCTTTTCAACAAGCGTATCCATACATTCTTTAATTGAATTAATTGCCTTATTATCAAGCTTTAGCCTATCACCTATTGTCACTTCATTAACCGGCTCATTCAATGAATAGACCTCGCAATAATATCCCTCGCCCAGGGAATGCTTTACTTTGAGGCAGGACTCACTTCCGTAGATTATCTGTATCGCTTTTTGTAACAAAAGCAACACGCTTCGTCTGTAAGTCTTCTTGCCATCACGCTGTGCAACCGTGACAAATGATAACTCACCTTCTCTATCTATATTCTTTGACAGCTCTCTAAGTTTGCCATTAAAAATTGCAAGGATAATGTCATCCTCATATTCCTGCTGATATCCCCCTGCAATCTGCTCAAGTGTCATATTATCATTGGCTATTATCTCTTCTAATTCTCCATTTGGTTTACTTATTGTAATATTAAATTCCTGCATTTTTTATTGCCCCCAGTATAGTGTATGCTGATTCATTGTAAGTAAGTTCCTTCTCTTTTTCCGTAATTCTTCTTAGTATAGCTTCTGTAGGCTGTTGTTTCTGTAGCTTTGCTATTATGTCACGAAGAACCTGATGCTGTTTTACCAGATATTTTCTCAGAACCGGATTACCATTTTTGAGTAAAATAGGACCATAGATATCGCACGCCTTTATCTCGTCCGTTGCCAGCTTATCCCATGTATCATCGTATTCTACAGGGATTACCTTCATCATCGGATAGTACTTGCCCTCCTCCAAAATCATATCCTCATCGACAATCCTGTATCTGCGTTCACGCAAAAAAGCTCTTACCTTGTCAATATCTGATTGCGGCTGCAATATTAGTTCCTTCACACTTCTGCACACAGTCTCTCCATCTGTCAGAATATGTATTATAAGCTCTCCGCCCATTCCAGCTATAATAATCGAATCGACTTCACCTACTTCTATTGCTTCCACGCCATCGGACAGACGTGTCTTGATTTTGTCCTCAAGACTTTGTCTCTTTACATGTTCATTTGCTCTTTCTAGCGGTCCTCTATTTATATCCAAGGCAATTGCTGATGGTATCTTATTCTCGGAAATTAAAGCAATGGGAACGTATCCGTGATCCGTTCCCACATCTGCAACGATATTTCCCTTTGTTACCATAGAAGCGACCGCTTTCATTCGTTTACTAAGTTTAATCATCTTACTCCAGGTAATCCTTTAACTTTCTACTTCTGCTTGGGTGACGAAGTTTTCTAAGTGCTTTTGCTTCAATCTGTCTGATACGCTCTCTTGTAACGCTGAATTCTTTTCCAACTTCCTCAAGTGTACGCGCACGACCATCCTCAAGTCCAAATCTAAGTGTAAGAACCTTCTGTTCTCTTTCTGTAAGTGTGCCAAGAACCTCCTCAAGCTGTTCCTTAAGAAGTGTAAATGCTGCTGCATCAGCTGGTACAGGCACATTATCATCCTTGATAAAGTCTCCAAGATGAGAATCCTCCTCCTCACCAATTGGAGTCTCAAGTGAAACAGGCTCCTGAGATATTTTGAGAATCTCACGTACTCTCTCAACCGGCATATTCATTTCTTCTGCTATTTCTTCCGGACTAGGCTCTCTGCCTAATTCCTGCAACAACTGTCTTGAAACTCTGATAAGCTTATTGATTGTTTCTACCATATGAACTGGTATACGGATTGTTCTCGCCTGGTCCGCAATAGCTCTTGTAATAGCCTGACGAATCCACCATGTAGCATATGTCGAGAACTTATATCCTTTTCTGTAATCAAACTTCTCAACAGCCTTGATAAGTCCAAGATTTCCTTCCTGAATAAGGTCAAGGAAAAGCATTCCTCTACCCACATATCTCTTGGCAATACTTACTACAAGTCGAAGGTTTGCCTCTGCAAGTCTCTTCTTTGCATAAGAACCTATTTCAACTGTCTTCTGAAGCTCTTTAATCTCTGCATTTATCTCTTCTTTTTCTTCGTCTGATGCCTCATCACGTCTGTTTTTGAGAAGAATAATCTTCTCTGAAGCAACATTACCTTCCTCCATCTGCTGTGCAAGATCAATCTCTTCCTCAGCACTTAAAAGAGGAACCTTTCCGATTTCCTTTAAATACATGCGGACAGGGTCTTCAACGCTTACTCCATCTGGAACAGATAAGTCAATCTTCTCAACCTCTACTTCGTCCTCTTCATCAAGAATAATCTCATCATCATCGTCTAAATCATCCATCATCTTGAGAACGTCGATTCCGTTGTGTTCAAGATAATCAAGAACGCGCTCCATCTTCTCTGCGTCAAGATTCATATCCTTGAAGAAATCGCTAATCTCCTGATACTCAAGAATATTTCTTTTCTTTTTTCCCATTTCAAGAAGCTCTTTAAGCTTTTCCTGAAACTTTGCTTTTAAATCTTCTGTTTCTACTGCTGTTACATTTTCGTCTTTCTTCTTTGTCATTATGTTTTCCTCTTTGTCTTAGTATTTTTTCCTTAATCAATAGAAATATGCAATTTTTCGAGTTTCTCAAGAGATTTCTTGTCCTCAACAACCTTCATCAAACCATTTAAATCTGTCGGGTCAAGATTTTGAGACCTGAAATTAATACTGTTTTGTTTGATTCTTATGATTGTCTCCTTGATAGCTTTCTCCATATCCTGCTTCGATTCTACTTCATGAATTGTGGCGTTAAAAAGTGCCGCAACCTCATTCTGTTCCTCTTCATTCTCAAAGGTACTTATTATCTTCGCAGGATTAACTTTGCCATCCGCGGCATACTGTTCAAAAAGCATCTTCGCAACCTGATTATAAAGTGTCTCTGTAAAATCGTCCGCTGTTACAAGTCCTTTTATCGAGCCAAACAGTCTGGTATCCTCAATGAGCCATGTAAGCAAAAGCTTCTGTGACTGCTTCATACCATCTTCTTTTTTAATTTTCTTCTCATTGATACCACTCTTTAGCTGCGTTGGTGCCTTTACTATGCCACCTTTAATCGCCAGATTGTTTACTAGCTTTCTTAAGTCTTCAAAAGCAATATGGTATTTGTCCGCAACTGCCTGTATGTAGTTATTGCGCTCTAATTCCTCTGAAAAGCCTAACAGCTTACTGGCAATTTCATTATAAAAGTGCGTCTTAGACTCTGGATCATTCATGTCATATTTCTCTTCCATGATACGAATCTCGAACATGAAACTGTTCTCTGCATTGTCGATTCGCTCCTGATAAGCCTCTGCACCTAGTGCCTTCATGAACTCATCTGGATCCTTATAAGGACGCATGTTAATAATCTTTGTCGTAATTCCAACCTCTTTTAGAATCGGAATTGCCCGAAGTGCTGCTTTTACACCAGCTCCATCGCTGTCATATGTCAGAAATACTTCCTTGGTATATCGCTTTAACAAATTAGCATGTCCACTTGTAAGTGCTGTTCCAAGTGAAGCCACTGCATTGTCAAAGCCAGCCTGATGCAATGAAATCACATCCATGTATCCCTCACATAAAAGCAGATAATCTTTCCTCGAGTGTCTTGCTATATTAAGACCGTATAGATTACGGCTTTTATCAAAAATCTTCGTCTCAGGTGAATTGAGATATTTCGGTTCTCCATCCCCCATTACTCGCCCACCAAATCCGATAACTCTGTTGTTTGCATCCATTATCGGAAACATGGCTCTGTTCCAGAATTTGTCTCTTCCACCTCTTGCTTCGTCAATCGTCACAAGTCCGGAATCCTTAAGTATATTGTCATCGTAGCCCTTGCTTCTTAGATATCTGTACAAATCATCACTGTACTGGTCTGAATATCCGAGTCCAAACTTCTGCATGGTCTCGTCCGACAATTCTCTTTTGCGAAAGTATTCAAGTGCTTTTGTTCCTCGATTGTTCCTAAGAAGTGAATAAAAATATTTCGCTGCTTCTTTATTTATCTCAAGAAGTCTTGTTCTTTTATCAGCCTCACGCTTCTGAGCCTCCGTCATCTCCTGTTGCGGAAGTTCAACTCCTGCTCTGTCCGCCAATGTCTGCATTGCTTCTGAAAATGTATAATTCTCATACTTCATTAGAAAAGTAAATACATTCCCGCCTGCCCCGCATCCGAAGCAGTAATACATCTGTTTATTTGGTGAAACGGAGAAGGAGCCTGTCTTTTCATTGTGAAAAGGACAAAGCCCGAAGTATGTGCTTCCTTTTTTCTGAAGACGAACGTATCCGCCAATAACATCGACTATGTCATTGCGTGAACGAACCTCTTCTATAAGTTCATCCGAATAATACGGCATACTCTCCTCCTGCTGTCAATTAATATCCATCAACCTGCCATGCTACAGGTACAAAATATTCATGGAATTTGTCAATCGCGTACTGGTCTGTCATACCTGATATGTAATCACACACGACGCGGCTTTTCTCCTCGCCTTCCTCGATTGACCTGATCATCTTCTCCGGCAAATGCTCAGGCTCATCCATATAATGGAAATACAATTCCTCAAGCATCGCCTCCGCCTTTACCTCCTCAGACTTGGCTATGGGATTCGTATACAGATTGGTAAACATAAACTTCCTCAGTTCCCAAAACGCCTGTTCCGTCTCGGGCGACATCCTGATATCATCCTGTCCCATACTGTTAATAATAATATCATGTATCATATGGTCAAGTCTCGTCTTGGTATCGTATCCAAGCTCTTTTCTAAGCTCAAGCGGAATGTCATCCTCGCTAAGCAGCTGTGCTCTTATCGCATCATCAAAGTCTGCATTGAGATAAGCTATCTTGTCAGATAGTCTCACCACTCGTCCCTCTAATGTCGCCGGTCTAAGCTCTATCTCGTGGTTAAGTATTCCGTCTCTTACTTCCCACGTCAGATTAAGACCCTCTCCATCCTTCTCGAGAGATTCAACTATTCTGACACTCTGCTCGTTGTGCCTGAACTGTCCCTTCGTAAGCTTGTCTAAGACTCTCTCTCCGGCATGACCAAATGGCGTATGACCCAAATCATGACCAAGTGCAATCGCCTCAACCAAATCCTCATTGAGTCTGAGTGCCTTGGCTATGGTTCTCGCATTCTGTGAGACCTCAAGGGTATGCGACATCCTTGTACGATAATGGTCTCCCTTCGGTGTCAAAAACACCTGCGTCTTATTTTTTAACCTTCTAAATGCTTTACTATGTAAAATACGATCTCTGTCTCTTTGAAAAACAGGACGGATATCGCACTCGGGTTCCTCTTTATCTCTGCCCCTGCTATTTACACTCAAGCAAGCATATGGACTAAGCATTTCCCTCTCCATCTGCTCTATCTGTTCTCTTATTGTCATATAAGCGCCTCCTGCCCACAAAAAGAGTCTCCATATTCATATTTCGGCAAAAAATCCGTATTTCCTTTTTTTATTTTAATTTCCGCCCAAAACTTTTAAAAGACGCTGAAGATTTATCCCAGTTATCCGATTATCATAATTTCCATAATAAAACATATTGTCTTTTACAAGAATACATCCAACCCAGTCTCCGCGTGGCTTATCAACACTAAGCACATCCTTCAAGTCATCATATCCGCATATTGTAAAATACGCATCATAATCCTCAAACGTCTTTGCATCGTATTCCACCTGCCCGAATTGTTCCTCAAGGCTTTCTACCAAAGCCTTCTCACACTGTGAATATCCTGTTATCTCCTTGCTGTACGACGATTCAGATACCCAGTCCTCATCCCACAGCATAAATACCTCATCATTCTTCCACAAATCCTGTTTTTCTACAGCCGATGCCTTTAGATATGAATTCGTATCAGCACCTGACATCTGCAAATACTTAGAATTTTTATCCTTTGATTTATACAATATATTGCTGATTGCAAGCGAGTAAAAACGGCTATCACAGTTTTGGTCCTTATATCCAAGATATCCAAGCGGCTTTCCAGTCTCATCAAAATCAAGCTCAACATCAACTGGTATATATATTTTGTCATCATAACACATAGGACCAAACACTTCGTCGTCCGTCTGGCACTCAGCCACCTTTTTGTATTTTTCCTTGCTCTGGCTTGGCAGGAAGAAAAATCCGCCCACTGCTACAACTATAACTATCGCAACAATTCCAAGCACAAGTACATAAGCTTTGCTTCTTTCGTATCCTGCGTCAAGCAGCTTCTCGTCAACCTCTTTTGTCCCCTTCTGCGGTCCGTATTCCTTGAGCGCAATCTTAAATGAAACCACACATACCACAAGCGTAAATAGAATTATCGCCACTATGTACATTGCAGCCTGCCACTGCTTGGGCAATTCGCATAGCAGCAAATCATCCAATACACAGACCGCCTTGCTCTCTAATTCATTATCGATAAATATTCGACTTATACAGGCTATAGCAAAACATACTATCGCAAAAAATGCACTGTCAAATATTATGTACCTGAACCAGTTACGTCTCTTTCTGATTACTACAAGTGGAAACAGCGATATAACAAATGCAAACATCAAAATGCCAGCAAAAAAATATGCCCACCTTTCAAGCATCGTACTTCCATATATATTATGAAAATACTCCTGATATGTCAGTCCGTTAATATTTCCCCACCCTGACATTTTTGAGATAAAAATCACTACCTTCATAACAAGCCAGATAAGCATATAAAATATTCCATAATTAAAAAATAAATACTTTATCTCTGTCTTCGACTCAATCGCAAGCATATGGCTTATTCTGTTTCCGGCAAGTATCATCGCTCTTAGCAGATAATATACCACTACGAAACCTGTAAACGCCGGAATTCCGCCCATACTACCTATAAACACATTGATAAATGCCATGATATATATTGAAAAAAGAATAGAACATCCAAGGTGGGCAGGCGTTGAATCTACATTCCATGATATAGAATAAAATTTCTTCACAGAAGCACCCCCTTATCAATCACGATTCTTCTTGTATTTGTCTCTTCCAAGTCCTTCATATTGTGTGTAGAAAAAATAATAGAAAGCTGCTTTTTCTTTCTATATTCATCTATCAATTTCCACATATCCTTCCGAGCAGGCTCATCAACACCGCTTGTCACCTCATCCATCACCAGAAGCTTTGGCTGTCTTGACAGCGCAAGAGCAAGGGCATACTTTCTTTGCATGCCCTTTGAATAGAATCTGATTCTCATCTTCTCATCCAGTTCGAGACGCTTCATGTACTCTGAGAAATTCTCCAGCGAAAACTCTGGCTCGAATCTCTTTATCTCTTTTGCAAGTCTGATGCCACGCATCTCTGTATTGAAATTGGAATCGTCGAAAATAATAGACATCTGTCCTCTTATTTTCTTCTCATCCTCATACATTTCCTTACCGAAATATCTGATTATTCCAGAATCGGCTACTGCTGCATTCCCAATCACTCTGATAAGTGTAGACTTTCCTGCACCTGATTTGCCTACAAGTGCTACCGTTTCATTCTCTTCAAGTGTCAGGTTAATATCTTTTAAAAGGAAACTTCCCTGTCTCAAATATATATTTTCAAGTTCTAATGCTTCTGCCATTATTTTCCTCTTACTCTTTTATTATTAAATAAATCATTGATTATTTCGTATATATGCTTTTATTGCCTCGGCCGCACGAATAGCATTGATAGCTTCCATTGCGCGCTCGTATCTCTCCTGTTTCTGTTTTGCTTCTTCTTTTTCCCTCTTTATACGTTCATCAAATGCTGTCTTTTTTTCTTCCTTCTGCTGCTGATATGTTTTCTCGAACTTAGCATATTCTTTGGCTTTTGAGTATGAATTATAATACTGTGGAGTTGTACCCTTGCCTCCTAATACCTTTCCATAATTCATTTGCACCTGAACAGGATGCAATTTCAAGTACTCATACGCCTCAACTATTCTATGATAATACTCAACATTCGCAGTATTGCCTGTGTCTGGATGATACTGTTTCACCAAACGCTTGTATGCAGTTTTGATTTGTTCTTCATTGGCATTCTCGGGAACGCCCAATATCTCACATGCATATTTTCTCATATCATCTCTCCAAAATCATGCTATTAATGTATTTTCTAATTATGCACTATTTTTTTGTTTTATTCAATTTTTTCAGAAAAATATGAGAATAAAAATTGTTGTTTATCGAGGTGGGGTGGCAACCGCTTCTTAGGAATTCGATGACATGAGTTGGGGCACTATGGGGGATGGGATTATTGTAGTTGTATATATGATTTGAGGGGATAGTAATATATTTTGTGCGTTTATGTCCTCGCGTTAAGAGGCTCTTAATAATTCGTTTGATATCAGCTGTGAAATTGCCACGGACGGCAATTTCAGCGAATATGAGCTAGGACGGCGAATATGAGCGACAGCGTCACTTATAGACAACCCTGGCGAATTATTTAGAGCCTCTTAACGCGAGGACATAAACGCACAAAATGTATTAACATCCCCTCAAATCATATATACCTAAAACGGTCCATCCACACAAATAGTATCAACTCATGTCATCAAAGACCTAAGAAGCGGTTGCCGCCCTCGACAAACAAGAATTTGCCCAAAAAAGAGACCATTCCCACAGAATGGTCTCTTTTTACGAAGAAATAATATTTTATTCTTTAACACCACCAAGTGCAACTCCGGCAATAATATATTTTGAGAGGAAAAGGTAAACTATGATAATTGGTACAATTGCAACCAATATCATCATATAAATTTTACCCATATCAAAGTTCATGTAATCTGCACCACGAAGTGTTGCTATAAGGATAGGTACAGTTGATTTATTCTTTGACTGAAGTACAAGTGCCGGAACGAAGTAGTTATTCCATGATCCAACAAATGTGAATATTGCCTGTACAGCCATTGCAGGTTTCATAATAGGAAGAACAATTGAGTTGAATGTCTTAAACTCGCCTGATCCATCAATTCTGGCAGCTTCAACCAGTGAAATCGGAAGTGAAGACTGCAAGTAGCTATACATGAAATAGAATACTGCTGGTGATGCTATTGAAGGAAGTATGAGTGGCCATAAGGTATCATACAACTTCATATTTGTTATTAATCTCAGGAATCCCATTGCTGTAACCTGCGTTGGCATTACAAGGATTGCCATGATAAATGTAAATGCTGCTTTTTTAAGCTTGAAGTCATATGCATATAAACCATATGCTGTCAAAGCAGAGAAATAAATACATATAGCGGCTGAACACCCTGATACTAATAAGCTGTTAAAGATACCTTTAAACATCGGAAATGTTCCATCTTTTGCTACTGCTTTTAAATTCTCAAGGAAGTGCGAACCCGGAAGTGCTGCAAAGCCCTTCTGCAAATCCGCATGTGAACGAGTAGCATTTATTATAAGTATATAGAAAAAGAATAAGCATAAAAATGATAATATTGTCAATACCACATATGCAAGGATTTTACGTATTACATCACTCTTATTTGTTTCCATTACGTTTTTCCCTCCTTGCTTCTTTTGCTTGCTTTTTTGCTGCCGCTTTGCTTCCATCAGGATCCTGATCATTAGAAACCTTGTATACAATGAAGCAAAGTATTGCACTAACTATAAATAAGTAAACTGACAATGCACCTGCCATACCATAGTTCTTACTCTTTAAGTGATTGTTCAAGAACATGATAAGTGTCATCGATGTACGGTCTGGTGAACCCTGACCATTTGTTAAAATCTGTGGAACATCGAACATCTGAAGTCCACCAATCATTGATACTATCAATGTATATGTTAATATTGGTCTGATCATTGGAAGTGTAATATAGAAAAATTTCTGAATACTGTTACAACCATCAAGCTCGGATGCTTCAAAAATATCAACACTAATTCCCATGATTGCTGCCATCAACATAATTGTTGTATTTCCGAACCACATCAGGAAGTTCATAAGTCCAATAATTGAACGAACTCCAAATACTGATCCAAGGAAATCAATCTGTTTATTTATAATTCCCAAATCCATAAGGATTGAGTTAATAGGTCCACTTGTTGAGAATAAGGTAAAGAACAACATGGCAAACGCTGATGCCATAATCAGGTTTGGAAGATAGATAACTACCTTGAAAAACTGTGCTCCCTTTAGCTTCATACGATTATCTGCAAACCAAGATGCAAGTAATAAAGCTATAACAATCTGTGGAACAAATCCAATAATCCAGAGGATTGCTGTATTTTTGGCGTAATCCAGCATGTCTGATTGTAGCAAACTAACGTAATTTGCCATTCCAACAAAATTTGGCCCAATCTCCTTTATTCCTGAGCGATAATACTCGTAGAAGCTGTATCTAATTGTGTCCGCAAGAGGAATGAGCGAGAAGATAAAAAAGCTGATAAAAAATGGTAATATGAAAAAATAGCCCCATTTTGAATAGCTTACTCTTTTACGTTTTTTCATAGCTTACATTTCCTTTCTAATTACGCGAAGCGGCCTAAAGCCGCTCCGCAAAACCATTTTATTCTGGCCACTGTACTTCAGTAATGTCTGGGTAACGCTCTTTAATAGCTGTCTCGAAGTTAGCTTTTGCTTTGTCGAAATCTACATTTCCCTGTAAGTAATCACTAAAGCTGTTCTGAATCAATTCTACACATCCCTGGTCATATGATGAAAGTGGAGCCATCTTGATGTTCTCTGCAACTGGTGCAAAGTACTCGAATGGGTTCTGTCCGCCAAGGAACTCTGATGCAAATGCATCGTCTGTTGCTGCCTGCTGCATTCCACTCTTTGTATTTGTGAAATCAGAGTACTCTTTAGAAATCTTGAGAAGGTTATCCTGGTCTCCTGTAAGAGCAAGGATGATTTCTTTTGCGTGTACCGGGTTGTCTGTTCCTGTACAAGCGTGGATGTATGAACCACCCCAGTTGTATTCCTGTGGAGGATTTGTAACAGCCCAAGCACCTGCATCGCCATCCCAGTTAGGATTTAATACGAAATCAATTCCCCATGCTGGTAAGAAGAATGCGAATACCTTTGATGCAGAACCCATTGACTTGTTCCAGTCATCATTCCACTGTCCTTTTACGTTCTTGTCATAGTATCCAGCGTCTAACCATTCTTTTGATGTATTTACCCAATCGATAATCTGTGGATCAACTTTTACTGTTGTAGAACCTGGTGCAACCCAAGACTCTGCAATGCTGTTTCCATAGAGACGGAATGTATCAGCATATGAAGCAAATGTAAAGTATCCCTTGTCTTTAAGAGTCTGAGCTGTTGTCTTCATTGTATCCCAGTCTTTTGTTAATGCAGCGATTTCTGCTGGATCATCTGTTCCGAATGCATCCTTTGCGATATCTCTACGATATACTAAAAGTCCTGGACAACACTGCCATGTAGAACCTCTCTGAACACCGTTTGAATCAGAAGCAACAACCTTTGTAAAGTCATACTGCTCTGCAAGGTCTTTGTCAGGGTCAATTCCTAAATCCTTAAGTGGAATTGCTACATCAGCCTCAGCATCTGTATATTTGAATACATAATCTGTCTCTGATAAGAAGATGTCTACCTTGTCATCTGCTGCTGCATCTGCCTGAGCAAGAAGAGCCTCATCAAGCTTCTGCTGGTAAACGCCATCCTGGTTAGGATTTACAATCCAATGAATCTCTGTTCCATCATCAAGCTTTGTAACTGTTCCATCCTCAGATGTCTCAACTACTCTGTCATATACTGCACAAATACGCTCACGAGCTTCGTCGTTCCAACTGTAGATGTTGATTACTTTTCCTTCATCAGCTGCGTCTGCAGTTACATCTGAACCGCCTTCTGTTCCAGCACTTGTGCTGTTCCCGCCTTTGTTTGCTTCGCCACATCCAGCGAACAAACCAGCTACCATTGTTGAAGCTAACAATACACTTACTACTTTCTTTTTCATAAGAATTTCCTCCTAATTAATATTTTATGTATCGTTTTCGATGGTCTAATTATATTACGATAATCCTTATAAAAATATAATTTTCATGCTAGAAATGTCATATTCTTTACTCTTTTATTTGTTTTTTCACTTTTAGCTCTGTGCATAGCAAAAGGAACTCCCCTTGACAATATAATAATAGCACATTAATATGTTATTGAGGAGATGATTTTGACATGAGCGTAACAAAAGAATGGTATAGAAGTGAATTTGTAAATCATGAAATGCTTGAAGCACATCGAACTCTTGAAAATGAATTATCTTTTTATGATGCTATTGCAAATGGTAATATTGAATTTGTTGAAGAGAATTGCAAGAGAAAAGATTTTACTAATCCAGATGGTATGGGTGTTTTATCTAACAATCCGTTACAGAATCTACGATATCATTTTGTAATCGGAACTGCGATTATTATACGTTACTGTGTTCATGCCGGAATGGAGCAGGAAAAAGCATATGCGCTTAGTGATTTCTATATACAGAAAATGGATAAGTGTCAGAGCATTGACGAAATTTCAAAACTTCATGATGTAATGTGTATAGATTTGTGTAAAAAGATGAACGAGCTTAGGCGAAGCCAGATTCTCTCGAAGCCTATTGTTTTGTGCATTGATTATATCTATAGCCACATTCACAACAGGATAACCGTGAAAGAGCTTGCAGAGCATCTTAATTTTTCTGAAAGCTATCTTTCCAAACTTTTTCACAAGGAAATGGGGCTGCCTATTAGTCAGTACATCCTTAAACTCAAAATAGAAAAGGCGAAGAACTTATTACAGTACTCAGAGTATTCTATTATAGATATTTCAAACTATCTGTCTTTTTCATCACAGAGCCATTTCATCCAGGTATTCCAGAAGTATACTGGGATGACGCCTCACAAATACAGGACGAAGCACTTCAGATCTGACTGGGTTGAAATGCTGACACCACTAATATAATTGACATATAAGGGAGCTATCACACCATCCAAACATGATGTGATAGCTCCCTTATAATTTGATTAGAACATATTTATGACATAATTAATTCTACTTCGTTTGTTTCTTTAAGAATTGATTCCGGAATATAGTTGTCTTCCATTTTCTGTCCATTTACTGTCATCTGCTTGCATCCACTCTGCGCATGATTTGGATTCTTGACAACAATATGGAGATGTTTTCCCCTGAAATCTTTCTCAATTTCAAACTCATCCCATTTTTCCGGAACAGATGGAGCAACTCTAAGTCCACCTAAATCAGGTCTCATACCAAGGATTCCCTCAACACATCCAACCATTACTGTTGAGGCTGTTCCTGTTAACCAGTGTACGTGAGACCTTCCGAAGTATGGGCTGTCCTTTCCTTCTGTAAACTGACCATAGCAGTATGGCTCAAGCTGACGGATTTCAGCGCGGTCATTCTGAGCTGATGGTGCATTCTCTATAAAGTACTGGAATGCTCTTTCTCCGTTTCCTCTTAAAGCTTCTGCAAGAATTATCCATCCTTGTGACTGCGAGAAAATACCTGCATTTTCTTTTGTTCCTGCATTGTAGATTACTGCAAGTGCGCCATCAAATGCATGCTCATGATATGGAGGGTCCATGAGGATTGCTCCATATTCTGTATTAAGTCTGTTGTATACATTGTCGAGTGCGAGGTCAGCCTGCTCCTTTGAAGCATATCCACTGATTACACTCCAGCTCTGTGGATTAAGCCACATATTTGCTTCAGGATCATCGCGATGTCCTATAACTTCACCTGCCTCTGTGAATCCTCTTATAAATCTGTCTTCATTCCAGCAGTACTTCTCGATTGTATCACCAAGTGTATTCTGGCTTTCATCTAAGTACTTGATGTACTCTGTATCATTCTTAAACTCAGCAAATTTTCTTAAAATTGTCATCGCATAATAGAACTGCAATGCAACGAATGATGACTCACCATCAGCGCCAAGTCTAAGACAGTCATTCCAGTCAGCATATAAACCTGCTGGCATTCCGTGAATTCCAAGATGATTCATCGAGAAATCAATTGCTCTCTTAAGATGCTCGTAAACCGTTCCTTCATCCTTATTGGCAAATGGAATAACCTCATCTAAGAATTCTACATTACCTGATTCTGAAATGTATTTATATACTGTTGGGAACAGCCACATAGCATCATCTGCACGATATGCCGGATGTCCTGTTTCTTTTACATAAGATGGATCATCTGGTGTATCCTCATGTCCTGCATTGTGGGTAAACTTAACAAGTGGAAGTCCGCCACCATTATCAACCTGAGCTGAAAGCATAAAACGAATCTTCTCAACTGCCATCTCAGGTGCAAGGTGAATCACACCCTGAATATCCTGTACTGTATCACGGTATCCATATCCATTACGAAGTCCGCAGTAAACAAAGGATGCAGCTCTTGACCAGATGAATGTCATGAAGCAGTTGTATGCATTCCATGTATTAATCATTGTATCGAACTCTGGGCTTGGTGTCTTAACCTGAAAATGAGATAATTTCTCATGCCAGTATGAGATAAGCTTCTCTACTTCAGCATCACATGTGTTCTGAACATCCTTGTATGATGCAATGATTGAAGCTGCTTCATCATCATATTTCATTCCAAGAAGAAACGCTATAGACTTTGTCTCTCCCGGCTCAAGTGTAACAACAGTTGATAATGCACCACAGCCATTTCCGTTGTAGTTTGTCTCCCCTCCGAGGTCTCCGTTGATTACACCTACAGGATTTCCATACCCATGATAGTTTCCAAGGAATTTTTCCTTTTCTCCACAGTATGAGCTTACTTCATTTCCTGCAAGTCCAAAGAATCTCTCTACTACTACTTTGTCATCTACATTCTCACCTTCATCGATTCCGTCCAAGTTGCCATGAATGAGCTGTCTGATTCTGTTCTCCTTAAACTGTGTCTTTGTAATAAACATAGAATACTGAAGATTAACCTGATCCTGCTCATAGTTACTGTTGTTTGTAAACTCAGCATAACCTGTTAATGTAAGGCTTCTTGCTTTAGATGAGTTGTTTGTAAGCTTAAGATTCCACACTTCATATGAACAGTCAAGTGGAACATAGTATAGAGCCTCTGAATGAATATCACTGTAGTCTGCCATAATCTTTGTGTAAGCTGTTCCGTGATGACACTCACTCTTGTAGCTTTCAAGATCTTTTCCAACCGGCATCCATGAAGCTGACCAGTAATCCTTGCTCTCATTATCGCGTATATATATGTATCTTCCCGGCTGGTCAAAGTCGTTGAAGATATATCTGAGTATTCTTCCGTTTGCTCCTGATTTTGCAAAACTGTATCCGCCTGCATTGTTTGATATTATTGCACCGTACTCTGGTGAACCAAGGTAGTTTGCCCATGGTCTTGGAGTGTCTGGTTTTGTTATTACATATTCTCTTTTTTGATCATCAAAATATCCGTATTTCATGTTATCTCCTATCAATTTAATTCTACTATGATTTCGTTTACGCCATCACCAAGTGATTTAATCACATCACTGTCAATAGTTACCTTTGTGTCTGTTATCTGCGAGCATGCTTTTTCATTTACTTTTGCACTTGTGATTCTGTACTCGCCGTAATCTTTTTTGTTTGAGTTTATGTATGTCACTTTAATATTCTTACCTGCATAGATAAGCTCGATTGCAGCAACACCATTCTCGTCAAACTGCTCTTTTACAAGCTTAGGCTCAACTACAAAATTTCCCAGCTCTCCTCTTGCTCCAAATGCTTCTGTAACAACAGTTAGCATATACCAGCTTGCTGCACCTGTGAGGTATGAATACATTCCTCTTCCTGATGCATTGAAATACTCTGGAATACCCGGATACATGTAGCTTACGTCGAAGTTAAGTGAGGTATCTGCGAGTGTCTGCAATGCCTCGTATCCTTCTCTTACAAATCCGTTCTGGTACAATGAATTTGCAAACATAACTGTCATGTGAGAGAAAACTGCTCCGTTTTCTTTCTCGCCATATGCAAATCCAAACATTCTTCCCATGTCGTATTTTTCTTCTTTGAAGTCAGTGTTAATCTTGTATCCACCAACCTTAGCATCGTACAGATACTCTTTTGCTGCTTTTACAATACTCTCTGCCTGCGCTTTGTCGGCAGTCTTGCTCATAAGTGCAAACACCTGACCAGTAAGCATCATTCTAACGCCATTTTCGTGAGTACCTTCAACCTGTCTTCCATTATTGTCATAGTAGCTGTTGAACCAGCCATTATCCTTGCCATCTGTTACCCACTCTGTCTCTTTTACATGGCGCATTATCCACTCTGCTTTGAGGTCAAGACTTGCTGCTACAAGTTCAGAGTCAAGTGCAACTCTTGCTCCGCTTACCTGATACTGACATTCATTCACATATCTGTTTAGTACAGCCTGTTTTTTATCGATGTCATCATATACATAAGGGTCATTTCCAAGTAATCCAACCATCTCAGAAAGTAATTCAATATTATTCATCTTGTTCTTTCTACGAAGAATTCTTATGTATTTTGCAAGCTGCTGCAAATTACCAGCATAGGCACATGTAAACGCTACGCTTTCGCCTCTCTCCTCAGCCATATCAAGAGCATCATTCCAGTCTGCTCCACGTAGACGAATATGATTGTGTTCTCCTACTTCATAAAAAGCACACAGATTCTGTAGAAGAAGGTGCTCAAGAATAGTTCCCTCATAGATATTGCCCTTGCCGTCCTTCTGCTTATTGCCATATTCAGGTGTCCACTGTGTATCAACTGCAGTTCCACGCTTTACCTGACCATCTTTAAAATATGTGACTTTCTGATTGAGAATATCTATATCACCTGTCTGGTCAATATAGAGCTTTGTTGTCAAAAATGGCCATACACCATGATCCATCCAGACTCTTGTAATGCCATTTCTGTCTGCAATGAACTCTCCCTGTTTTTCTCCTATGATTGTAGCGTTTGTTCCGTCTACTCGCACACCACCATAGTTGTCAATAATCATCTGACGTACATTGCCAGGATTCATCATAAGCAGCGCAAGACAATCCTGCCACAGGTCTCTCCAACCTCTTCCACCTTTTCCGTAATCGTGATATGGAAGGAATGAGCATCCGTAAATTCTTCTGAGGAAAGGCTGGAATGTAACCCATCTCATGTAATTATCAAACTGCTTGTCGCCTGTGTGATAATAGATATTTACCTGCTCCTGCCAGTAATTCTTTGTCTCCTCAAGAGCTTTTATTACTGCATCCTTGGTCGATAAAGCGGCAAGTGCTTTCTCTATATCAGTTTCATCTTCTGTTGCACCGATTATTATTGTGTAGCTTACAGAAGCATTTGGTTCTAATTTAATTTTCTCAAATCGGATTCCACCGATTGCTTCTTTTCCTGCAACCTGTACACCTTCTTTTAACGGATTCTGATTTTCTATTAAAGCTCTTGGTCTTGTAAAGGAACCGCCCTCACCGATAAAGTCCTCCGTTACCGGATAAAATCCAACAGGTGCTGTTCCCTTTTCATCTACACCACTCACAAAATATGTCACTGTGTTCTTCTGATGACCTCTCTCGTCAAAAGACAAAGTTGGATGAACAAGAACACTGTTTCCGGTAGTTCTGATTCTGTGAAGTAAAGATGTCACATGCCTGTGGTCTCTAATGTTATCCGCACTTCTTCCGTAAATTGGAACTGCTGCAACCGGAGCAAACTCAATATCACCATCTCCTGTATTTGTAAGTTCCACGTACATCACTTCAACATTATGTTCAACCGGCACAAATGATGTAACCTTAGCACTTATATGGTATTCTTTTGTACTTCGAGCAATTTCATGCCACATAATTCCAGCAGTTAGTTCACTCTCTTCCTGTTCCTTTGTAAATTTATACGCTTCTGCTTCTGCTGACTGACCAACTGCGGACCAGATTTTTCCTTCTTCAAAACAGCACCAGAAATTTCTCGTTGATTTATTATTATGAAGATTTTCTGAGCTGACCGGTTCGAGGACAAATGCATTCTGTCCCAACTTGCAATCACCACCAAGATTTGGGGCAATCGCACTCTTGATTCCTTTTTCACCAGCAACCGGGAAATACAGATAGCTGTAGTTTTCAGGCTGCTTAAGTGTAAAGGTTCCTTTTTCATCAATAAAATTAATTTTGTTCAAAAAAACACCTTCCTTCACTTAAGATTTATTAGTTGTATCTTAATATGAAAAAAGGTGTTTAAAATATCATTTTATTGTCTTTAATGACATATTCATATTCTATTTACTTATTCATCTTTCCACAAATCTGAAATAAAATACATAAGCGATGCCCATGTATATACCGAGTAAAAGTTCCCAGCTTTATCTCTACCCTCTTTTAATAATTGCTTTGCCTTTTCTTTTGTAACCAATTCAAATCCATCAAAGCACTCCGAGCCTTCTGCTCCATCCTGACTTAGCTGCGACAAATCGTCTAAATTCAAAACAGCACATACGAGTCCATTGCTTTCATCTGTCATACCTGGTGTACTGTAGACAAATGAGTCAACCACATATACTTTGTCAGTACTCTTTATATCAAGACCTGTTTCTTCCCTGATTTCCCTTATTGCAGTTGCGACAAGGGGATTCTCCTTGTTTTTATCCTGAGGGTCAATAAGTCCCGCCGGAACACTAAGAAGAAACTGACCAGCCGGATATCTGTACTCATAGTTGAGCAACAATCTCGGCTCGTCATGAGGTGTTTTTACGATTACAAAGCAGCTTACTGCATCAGGCAGCATAGTCTTGACTTCTTCATCACTTTTCACTGCGACAAGCTCATCGAGCGTACGTCTTGATGCGTTCAGATAATGCTTTCCATTCTCATATTCGAGGTCGTATACCTTTACATATTTCTCATCGAGTATAGTAGTTATTTTTTCTTTCTGTATCATCTTACATCATCTCCATGAAACCTTTTAAATCCTCAATTAAATCGTCCACATCGATTCCATGCACATCCGCCGCCTGCTCCAGTGACTCGGCTCTCGCTGACGGACAGCCTGTGCAGTGCATTCCTATTCCGTTTAACACACTTGCAAGCTCTGGTGCTTTGTCAAGTAATTCTCCAATTGTAAGGTCTTTTGTTATTCTAAACATGCTTATTCTATCTCCTTTTCATAGCATAAAAATGGTTGCTCATACATAAAACATTCGCCAACAATATCAAAATTCAAGTGATTGTATGAATTTAATGCTTTCACATTATGCTTATTCACAAGAAAATGAATACTCTTATATCCGCGCTTCTTCATGACCGCCATTCCATGCAAAAGCATCTCGCGCGCCAGTCCCTGATTCTGATACTCCGGGTCAACAGCAAGTCGCGACATTTCTGCTCCAGGTGCTAATGTGTTGCTCCAGCACTCCAATTGCTCCACCTGCTCATCCTGATCAATAGATGCGGAAGCTATTATTTTGCCCCCATCCTTCATTACGAAAAGAGAAGCTCTTGATAAATCAAAATCTATCTCCTCCATCGTAGGATAATGTTCATTCCACGGACAAAATTCACGACCTATCTGTTTTTTATACAGGCTAAGAATCTCTTCCTTATCATTTTCTGTAGCGTCTAGAATTATATACTTCATTATTTCCTCTTAAAATTATTCCTTTCCAATTTTTAGGAACATATCCGATTTAATTAATACTGGTCTAAGTGCCATGTATATAATCGTAGCAACTATAACTGACAAAATTGCATTTACACCTGTTGTAGTAATATTCCATGCAAGTACAAGCTCTGCTGCCGGTTTTCCCAAAATAACTAATTTGTAGAAATATCCGATAAGTGGATCAAATACTACGTTAAATGCCATACCTGCTACAGCCGAAATTATAGTCCACTTCAAAACGTGTGCTTTGTCTGTAGTATGAGAGATTTTTCCAACCTTGTGTGCAATTAATCCAGTAATAAGTCCTATCATAAATTTCAAAAAGAATGTCTTAGGTGCATACACAATATAAATTGGATCAAGTATATCTCCTATTGTCATACCTATTGCTCCGCCGATTCCTCCGTATACGCCACCAAGAAGAAGCGCCGCAAGTACGCATACTGCATTTCCTAAGTGAAATGATGTTGCATCTCCACCAGGAAGTGTAACTTTGATCTGCAAAAATGTAAATACTACATAAGATAGTGCAGCCATAAGTGCTGTAAGTGTTAATTTGTAAATTTTCTCATTTCTCATAATTTCATCTCCATGTGAATTTAAACTTTATTTGTAACTATTCAGTACCTTCATAGTTACGAACCGCAAGTGCATTAGAATCAGCTACGCTGATGGGCACTTGCTCCAATAAACTATACTCTTTCTTACGAAATATGCGGTTCCGCATATTTCTGCACTGAACAGATACCTTTATTTAACACTATAATACACATTTATGGTATTGCGTATATGACCAATTTTATTCTTTTTTATATAACCAGATTATTTCCTCTTATATGTTTTTGAATATGCAAAAATCATTATGATAATGCAGGCCAATGTTATTGCTATAGCATATAATACCATCTTTTGCTGTGTAAAGTCCATTCCAAATGCATAAGGATTAAAAGTAAATACTTCTTTCATTGTATCGATAAACATTCCATCATCTAGTCCGCCGATAGATTTATCTATATTATCTAATACCCCATTTAATAATACATTTCCGTGCGTTCCACCACAGATTGTGACGTCACCCTTTGTTTTCTCAAGTATGGTACACAGCATATTTATCGTCGTGGACTTTCCTGCGCCATTTTCTCCAAGAAAAGCAAACAGCTCTCCTTCACGAACTGAAAATGAAATATCATCAACAGCCAGACGTTCTTTATATTTTTTGATAAGTGTTCAACTTTAATAATTTCCATGTGTTTCCTCCCTTGTTTCTTAACGGTTAGTAACCATTCAGTACCTTCATAGTTACTAACCGCAAGTGCATTAAAATCAGCTACGCTGATGAGCACTTGCTCCAACAAACTATACTTTTTCTTACGAAATATGCGGTTCCGCATATTTCTGCACTGAACAGTTACGACTGTGCTTACTTTACATCATGATTTTAAATAAAAAAAGGGCAACTCAACTAAGTTGCCAAAATCACGCAAAGAATTGTAACAGATGTAAATGATTGGTTAACCACTACTTTTAGTACAGAACAAAAAGTAGTTTTTCCCTATGGTAATAAATATCCTTGTAGCGATGGTGGCTGGATACATTATCGAGTTATTAGCCAAGAACATTATGAAGATATATTGAAGATTTTAGAAATTAAACTTTAACGTGGGGATGAAAGTTTAGAGTATAAAGTATTAAAATAAAATTATAAATCAGATTGAACGCGTGTTCGATATATGGTATTATATTATTGTGTAATTGAAAGAAGTTCGGGTGTGAATTTCCGATTGTTAGATGCCCTCTAGTAACATGAAGGAGGGTGATGCCCTATGAACACAATTGAAGTGCTTACTTTATTGCTAGTAATTTTTGCGGCTCTGTCATACATAGACAATCATAAAAACAAAAAGAAATAAGTACCCGACACCGCTCAAAGTTTTGGGTACTTATTCTTAAGATTCAAATACTGAGGGCAAATCGGAGTCACATCCGATTACCTTTGAGTAAATTATACACTGGAGTGGCTGAGAAATCAACCACTCTTTTCAGTTCTATCATAAGCTAAACATTCTAGCCACACTATAATACTATTAAGCGCACTAGGATTACTTTTATGTATTATCGGTGTGATAATACTGATTAGTCTAAATAGATACATAAAGCAGCATTCCAACGAAAAACTAGAAGCCCATAAATCATTTATTTTTCCAAGATTTATAGCAATTGCTGCATTAGTAATAGTTGGCGGTATATTAAATCTATTAGCAGTATTTTTATGATTTACCATGAATAGCGAGATGATTATGTGAGATGCGCATTGGCATCAATGGGATTTATTAACGAGGATGTACAATTTAATAAGAAAGTCATTATTGATACAATGATAAAGTATTCAAATGATGTCGACATTGTCATATTTGGAGAAGCTTTTTTGCAAGGTTTCTATGGAGCAACATTTGATGTTGAACACGACAACCAACTGGCAATCTCACAGGACTATTTGATAATTGAGAAGATTTGTTCAGTTGCAAGCGATTATTCTGTGGCAGTTTCTTTTGGATTTATTGAAAAATCTGGAGATGTATTTTATAGTTCCCAGATTACAATCGACTCCGCTGGTAAGGTGATTGACGTATATCGAAGAGTGTCACCTGGTTGGAAAGAATCATATGCTAATGAGCAATATTGTGAAGGAACTGGATTCCATACTTTCATGTTTAATGGGCTGAAAATTGCAATAGGACTGTGCGGAGACTTATGGTATGACGAAAATATCCACGAAGTGCGATCTCTACTTCCAGATATTGTTTTTGGCCTGTATATACCGACTTCAACTACAATGAATGGAATGAATCCATCAAGTATGAATATGCTAGACAAGCTGGCAGAATCGGCGGAAAAGTATTATATGTTAATTCATTTTGTATAGATAAAGAAGCCAATGAAATTGCCAAAGGTGGGGCAATTATTTTTAGTAATGGAAATATCGATAAGGAAATTCCTTCTGGAAAAGAAGATGTGCTTGTAATCGAAGTTTAAGTAATTATTCCTAATCCTTCAATTCCAACTGAGCAATCGAAATATAATGCTTCACATTGAATCGCTCCGGTGCTGTATTCATAAGCATCTCCCAGTGCTCTTTATCCCATTTTGCCAGTTCTTCCGGTGACATAGACGCACCAACACCTCTGCATGCACGCATTCTTCCATGCCAGCTCTCTCTGGTAAAAGGAATATCCACCCTTATCTCCTCCTGAGTTACAAGATGGAAAAACTCCAGATACTCCTCTGGATAAATGTCTCTGTATTTCGCATAGTCATCTGAGGTCTTCCCCCAGTCAAATGATTTTCCTTCGTCAATATTCTTTATTTCCATATTAAATATCCTCTTCTAATATGTAATCGGAGTTCTAAACAAGGCACTCAAAACACAATCTATCAAAAACAAAATAAGCAATATCACACAAACTACCCGAACAATCTTCTGATTTGCCTTTTTTACCATTCGCTCTGCAGCCGGTTCTAAATAATAATGAAAAATCAGCCCCATAACTGCAAAACTCACCACACTTCTAAAGCAGATTATCCCATCAAGGTTCAAAAAGAGTCCTCGATAATCCCACAATCTTAAGTTCAAAAAATGTATTCCTATATATCCAATTATGTACTCTACAATCCCTGTAATCAAAGCACAAACTATAAACAGCAAAACCGGATTTTTCTTCAATGGTTTCATCTCATAAATCCCCAATGCCCCAATTCCATATATGGGCAACCATGGACCATACAAGATACCTCTGTTTCTAAGCATTCCTTCCGTAATCCAATAAAAAATCTCTTCGTATATCCATCCCATCATGCAACCTGTCAAAAAAATCAAGAACAGATAGCACAGGCTTTCCACTTTTTTATTCATATCTTTCGTATCCCCTTTTTCTTACAATTTTATCATTTGCCATGATAAAATCAAATCACTTTTCTATTAGTTCATTATTTATCAAAATACATGCACTATCGATTTGCAACTATTCATTTGATAATGTACACTAATTTTAACTACAATGATGAGGTAATTTACAATGAGAAAGATATTGATTACAAATGATGATGGTATAAATGCAGATGGTATTATCCGTCTTGCGCAAGCTGCAACTGAATTCGGCGAGGTATGGGTTATTGCCCCAGACAGCCAGAGAAGTGCTATGTCCCATAGTATAACTCTGCGACATAGTGTCAATGCATGGAAGGTTGACTTCCCTGTCCCTGGCGTACATGCATATGCCTGTAGCGGAACCCCAGGCGATTGTGTAAGGATAGGTTCACTAAATATTGTACCAGAAAAACCAGATCATGTTTTTTCTGGAATAAATTATGGGTTCAATGCTGCCTCTGACATACAATATTCTGCAACTGCCGGTGCTGCCTTTGAGGCGGCATTTCAGGGAATTCATACTATTGCTTTTTCTGAAGATGCATGTGAAATCCATGAAGTAACAGAGCGATATCTGAAGGAAATAATAGCTGAATTATTGAACAAACCACTTGGAGTAAATCAGATTTGGAATGTTAATTTCCCTGGCTGCCAATTGGCAGAATGCAATGGTATACTTCGCGATAGAAAGGTATCAACGGATGCATTTTATGTGGATCGATATATTGAAACCACAGTTTCTGAAGACAAGGTTTCTTATATGGTAGAGGGAATTAGAAATTACTCTGCATTAGAAGGAACAGACCTTAAAGCAATTTTTGATAATTACATTTCCATTGGAATTGCAACTAATATTTCATAAGCAAGATGGATAAAATTGGACAATATAAAACAAATATGGATAATTATAAATTGGTGTCATTAACAAATGAAATTAATTAGGGAGTTTAGTTTATGATTATATGTGCAAAATGTGGTGCAGAAATAGAAGACAACCAACCCAAATGTGAATATTGTGGTTGGATGAATTATAATGCAGCCGAAGAAGAATATTTCAAAAAATTAGAAACTATTAGAGAACAGATAAAAGAGCTTGAAACAGAACCGGAAACTGTTTTTAAGTCAGACATAAAGCATATAATAAAAGATGTAATTATTGCGATAATAGTTACAAGCATTTTTATTGTAATCTTTTGTTTAATAGCAATTAATATGTAACAGGAAAAGGGAAATATATGATAAAGTGTGATAATTGTGGAGAAAAAATTACTCTTGAAACTATAAAATGTCCCAATTGTAATTCAGTAAATCAAATAGCAGAAGAACATTACAGAAGACTTGCTGTTTACAATAAGAAACTTAATAGAGATATAAACAAATTAACTATTCATACAAAGGAATACAACAAGTTCATTATCAAATTGGCAATATGTGCATTTTTAGTATTTCCTATGCTATTTTCTATGGGCTTTGCACATGCATCAGAACAAATCGCAAGGGATTTTACCCAAAAAAGATTTAGAAAAAACCCTTCAAAATATTATGCTATTCTAGACGAATACATTGAAGATGTAAAATACCAAAAGGCATGCGCGATTGCCCAAAAGACTAATATGTATAATGATGGAGAGGTTAAATATCAGTCGCAGGCAAAATTATTAGTGCGCTTTAGCTCGATGAAAGCAAAACTTCTATGTATGGAAAAAAATAGTCCTGCATACTCTACATGCGTTAAGGATTTTATAGAAAGCAGAAATCGCTTTGTTACTGCTGTACAAACATATGGCACAGACGATGAGTTTAAAGAATCTGTTTTAGAAATGCTTAATGAAACCGACAATCTTCTAATGTGGAAACTAGGATTTTCCTCTGAAGACTGTCCTGAATTTTGGAAGCAGGACGAGGAACAGATATATTCGTATATGAATAATAAACTTGGAGGCATAACAGAATGATAGAATGTGATAAATGTGGTGCAAACCTCACTCTCGATGATGAAAAATGCCCATATTGCAATGCGATAAACCCTGACGCAATTGAACACATCAGACAGCTAAAGCTTTATCAGGCAAAATATGCAACTACTGATAAGAAAATCAAACACAAGGAACTAGGGAGAAACGCAAAAAAATTACAGGTCATAACCGTTTTTTTCTTATTAGCCGTAATGTTGGCCACAATGATTTTCAGCGCAACTTCAACCGAATTACGTCGCGATTATGATAGGGCAATAAGAAACTCTATAAAAAAAGAGCATTATACTAATCTGATCCAACAATATATAAATGAAACACGTCCTCTAAATTTTTATTCAATAAATAATTTTACTGCATATGATATGGATGATGATGGAAGAGAGTTAAAACAACTTAACCATTTTACGTTTTACTATGTATTCCTTATGAATGCAATAAGAGAAGATGATCGTGATAAAATAGTAGAATACATTAATGAATATATTATAGTATACCGAAATACAAAATCACAAAAACCTGAAAATATCAAGTATGTTGAAAATTTGAACTCTAATTTATACAATGTATTTCAATACAAATATGGATTTACCAAGGATGAAGTGAAACAACTTTTATCAAATAGAAACAGTGAAGATATTCTAAAGATGATGGAGGAAAAATTAGTTGAAGAATAAATTAGAAGAAAAAAATTATAATGAACGTTCGAAATTACTTAACCTAATAATTGCTATAGAACTTATATGTATCGTAGCTATGGCGGCTTATGGCATACACTCGTTTATTAATTACAAGGACTATACTATGAATATCATGATTAGAAAAATAGAACAGCAAGATTGGAATTCTCTCCTATCTTATTATTCTTCAGGTTATAATCCAGATAAAAAATACTCTGAAGAAGAGCTGATGGTACTTGCAACAGCTGAATACTACGACCATGCAAGCCTCCACGCAGCAGCTGTATATGCTGGTGATACTTCTAGTGCTGAACGTGAGAAAAAAAATATGGATGAAGCATACGAGCAAATGGGAATTTATCAGGAATGTAAGCAAGATATAGATGAATACATATCTAATATGGGAAACTAATACAACATAAAAAGTGCCTGCTGCAAAGCTAAAATTGCAGTAGGCACATTCTTTTTACATAAGGCATGCATACATAAAAATGTAATGACACATACTTCCAAGCATTACGAATACATGGAAAATTTCATGTGTTCCAAATACTTTATGCTTTGCATTGAATAATGGCATCTTCAGTGCATAAATGACACCACCGATAGTGTAAATTATTCCTCCACTTAACAACCAGAAAAATGCTTTTGGTGTTATCTCGTTTACCAATGGTTTCATGCAGAATACACACAGCCAGCCCATGGCAATATAGATTACTGACGAAAACCATTTAGGACATGTAATCCAGAAAAACTTTATCAATATTCCAATTATTGTGATTGACCAGATTGCAATCATCATCGGAATACCAAGCTTAGGCTCAAGTACAAGTAAACATACCGGTGTATATGAACCTGCTATGAAAACAAAGATAGCTGAGTGATCTATTTTTCTAAAAATCTTAATCTTAGGTGCTGACAGTGTAACTGAATGATATGTGGCACTTGCCAGATATAATATCATCATCGTCACTCCGAATATTAACATCGATACAAAATACTTAGTACCATACGAGTTTGCTCTGATTAGTAAAGGAGCTATGCCTACTGCTGTCATAATAAATGCAACAAAATGTGTAAGTGCGCTTGCCGGGTCTCTTAATTTAATTTCCATGACTACTACCTCCTTTTTCTATGTAGTTTTCAATACTACTTCTTGTTGCATTAAATAATACATTGTGTAGTTTCAAAAATCAACCCTTTTTTCTAAGATTTAACATTTATAACTTTTGTGGCTATATTTTCTAAAAAAATTTGGTCATGTTCAACAATTAACATTGTCGGTTCATATTTTTTTATCAGGGATTCTATTTGCGCACGCGAGAAAACATCAATATAATTTAATGGTTCATCCCAGATATACAAGTGAGCTGGCCTTATAAGACTTGCCGCTATGAGTACCTTTTTCTTTTGCCCTTCTGAAAAATCCTCCATATTTTTCTCATACTGCACACGTTCAAAGCCCAGTTGACTTAACAATGTCAAAAGCAAACTGTAATCCAAATTATTCTGCCTTGCATATTCTTTCAGGCTGCCTTGCAAATGCGAGGTGTCCTGACTTACATATGAAATTGTCAGATTACCTGCCACCTCAAAAATTCCGGATTGAGTAATTTTGAAATCATCACT
>JAXELM010000273.1:0-16112 GCA_034100525.1 Agathobacter sp. | reverse complement strand
AGTTTTTAAGAAAGGAAAGGATAAATTATGTTAGGATTTAATAAATTTTTAAAGGATGAAACGGCAGCAGGAGTAGTAGAAATGATACTAATTATTGTTGTTTTAATAGGAGTTGTAGTGATTTTTAAGTCTAAACTGAGAGGAATAGTTACGGATATCTTCGAAACTATTTCAGAGAGAGCAGGAACAATATAGTGAACATACAAAGGGCTAAAGGTAGTCTGTCAGTATTTTCAGCAATTTCTTTTATGCTAATAGCGCAATTTCTGTTTGTAGTACTTGAGGCATCTCGGTATGAAGAAATGAAAAAGGTTACAGAAATTCAATCTAGGGCGCAAGTGGAATCTTTATTTGCAGAGTATTGTATACCTTTGTGGGAGGAGTATCATTTATTAGCATGTGATTTGGACACAGATTATATAAGGGTGATGCTGAATGAGTCGGCTGAAAAATATGCTCTTCTCAGTGAAGGGACGATATTATCTACTAATTCAAATTTTGTCAGAGCTGTACTCGAGAATGTGGATATAACAAATCTAGAACTAATCACAGATGAAGATGGGCAGATTTTTGAAGCAGAAGTAAGTAGTTACATGAAAAATAATATAACTTATGAGGCGGCAAGAAGAATTTATGACAGATATAATTCACTTGGTGATTTGACAGAATCATCAGATTATGAAGAGGCTTCTATAGATGATGCATTAGATGTTATCAATAATCCGGAAAATTATCAGAATGAAGAAACAACTCAAAGCTGTATTATGCAGCAGACTTCCAGTGATAGTGGGAGTGGGACTGAAACAACTAATAGTGAAGAAACATTAAGCGATGTAAGAAATATTCAGCAAACAGGAATACTAGCACTTGTTCTCGATAGTAATGTGGAGGTATCAGATAAGTCTATTGAAGATACTAATGCTGTCTCTAAGCGGACATTGTCTAGTGGAACTAATGTGGAAAGACCACAAAATGGATGGTATGACAAAATCCTTATGGAGCAATATATTGAATCATACATGTCATCTTTCCATAATCCTAATTCTGATAGAGCACTTGAGTATGAAATAGAATATATAGTATCTGGTAAGTCATCTGATGAAGCAAATCTAAAAAGTGTAGTAAATAAGATATTAGCTATAAGGGAAGCTGCAAATTATGTTTACATATTAGGTGATGCAGCCAAGATGGCTGAGGTTACAGCTCTCGCCGCTTCAATAGGAGGGGCAACTCTTAATCCGGCAGCAATTTTGCTTATAAAAGCCGGATTAATAGCAGCATGGGCATACTGTGAAAGCATTTTGGACATAAGGGCACTACTACAGGGAGATAAGGTTCCAATTATAAAAAGCAGTAATACCTGGACGTCTGGATTATCAGGTATTTCAACACTATTGTCAGGTAACGCTAAGGCAATAAGCTCAGAACAGGGAATATCATATCAGAATTATCTTGGTTTTTTATTGATGGCGCAAAGCACATCAAAAAGTGCATATAGAACAATGGATATGCAGGAAAAAACAATTAATAGTATTGAAGGATATGAGAATGTAAAAATGGACAAGATGCTCTGTAAGCTTGGAGTAAATATGGATTATAACTATAGCTGTATTTTTGCAGGAATGGTAAATCTGGTCAGTAATAACCTGGGTATGATTAAAATCAGGCAAAATGCAAAATATGCATATTTTTAAAGAAAGGTGGGTGTATGATGGTGTCTCTTTGCAAGAAAAAACCAACAAACTATTATTTCAACAAACCTCTCCCAAAGGGTGTTGCAAAAAATCGTATAGGACTCCTCAATGAGCACAAAGAGATGCCCTCATGCACCCACCTAAAAGCTTCATATTCCGTAGAGGCTGCTGTTATTGTGCCACTAGTAGTAGGCTTTTGGATGTGTATTATGTTGTTTTTCAGAATATTACAGATTCAAACGGAGGTTACTCAGGCACTTGATTATGCAGGTAGAATGACTGCTGTAGAAAGTAGTGAGGTTGAGTCAGAAAATGCATTGCTTATATCGGCAAAAGGATTCTTTTTATCCGAAATTCGAAATTATGATCTGATCGACAAATATGTGTACGGTGGTAAGCCGGGAATATCTATTTTGCAGTCAGATATGTCTGGAGACCATATAGAATTGGTGGCTAAGTATAAAATTAAATTTCCAATTAATTTCTTTAACATAGGAATTATTTCACTGGAGCAGCATGGTTATCATAGAAAATGGACTGGAAAACAGCTTACGTCGTCTGAAGATGAGTATGTTTACTATACAGATACCGGTGAAGTATATCATCTTACCAGCACATGTAATTATTTGGATTTAAGTATCCATACAGCAAATTACTCGCAAATTAGGGCTCTTCGTAACAGAAGCAATCATAGATACAGCGCGTGTTCGTGTGCAGTGGCAAATATTTCAGCAAATTCTACGGTTTATATCACAGATTATGGGATTCGATATCATAGTAATTTGCATTGTAGTGGACTAAAGAGGACGATTCATATGGTTCGAAGATCCGAAGTTGGAAACCGCCGGTTGTGTTCAAAATGTGCTCGTGCAGCAAATCAATAATAGGAGAAGATATGAAATATATGGAACAGTTTAAAGAATTGGTGTTAATATCAGGTTTATTATTTAATTCCATATTGGATATAAGAAAGAAAAGAGTATCAGTAATTGTGATTATTATAATGGGTGTATGTGCTGTAGCTTATAATTTTTATTATAATTTATTTACTTTACCAGAGAGCTTGTTGTCATTTGTTCCTGGAATAATAATGCTCATATTGGCATTTTTAAGCGACGAAAGTATTGGATATGGAGATGGCGTGTTGATGTTGTGCTTAGGATTATTTGCGGGTATGGAGGAAATATTTCTAATATGTATGTTAGCAGTTTCAGTTGCAGGAATAATGGCAATGATATTTGTTTTTATATGTCATAAAAGAAAAGATTATGAGATACCATTTGTTCCTTTTATATTTTTGGGCTATGGAATAATGAAAGGTCTGGTTCGATAATTATGCTTAAAGGAAGTTTTACAGTAGAAGCAACGGTGGTTATTGTTATTTTTCTTTGTGTTATTGCGCTGACTATGAATATGGCAATTCAGCTGAATTCTGAAATAAAGTCAGCACACGAAGAACAGACAAGAGAAGATATGTGGCTAGTAGATGATTTTTATAGATATCAGATTATTGAAGGGATAAGGAATGATTAATAGAGAAATATTATATGAGAGAAATTTGACAGGCAGTTATATGAAAATTCCAGTATCGCTTAATGCGAAGTTTGATGAAAAAATTATGTTGAAGAGAAAATTGCCAGGAATACTGCCTGTAGAAAGATGCTTTGTAAACGGGTACGGACAGTATTGGTATAATATATCAGGAAAACAGTCATTGGATACGTACTGTAAAGTCAGAAATATAGGAATTGACTTTATAGAGAGAATGATAATTAGCATATGCAATCAAATAGAAATATTAGAATGGAATCTAATAGATACAAATAGCCTGATGCTTGATCCTGAACTGGTTTTTGTTACTAATCAAAATGGTGAGATTATTTTTACAATATATCCGGGTGAACACACCTCACTTACATTGGAATTTCAGCAGTTGATGGAGTATTTGCTGACAAAAATTGATCACAGTGATACGCAGGCAGTGCAGGCTGCTTATGCAATATATGAAAAAACGCTAGATGATACATATAGCATAGTAGATATTCGCGACATAATAGTGAGTAAAAAAGAAGAAAATGTGGATCCTGTAAAGATGCATGAGAAAACACAGCAGGAACGTTTGAAGATAGATACAGCAGTAGCGAAAGCATCTAAGGAGACAAAAAAAGAAAAAATCATATTTAAGTTAGATAATGTTAGAAATAAGGATAGCTGGATATCAAAAATAATTGATTCGATTCTTAAATATATCGATGAGTGCAAAAATAAGAAGGAATATGAAAGTAATTGGATTACACCTGAGATAGAAGATTATAATGAAGAACCTGATATAGTAATTCAGAATAATCCTACAGTGTGTCTAAGCAATTATAAGGCAAAACCAAGAGGAATGCTGTTGTATGATGGATTAGAAGAATTGGAAAATATATCACTGACAGGAAATACAATACGACTTGGAAAGGGCGTAGAGGCAGATGTTTTGATAGATAAAGCAACTATTAGTAAATTCCATGCAAAAATCGAAAAGACGGAAGCGGACTTTTATATAGAAGATTTAAATTCAACTAATGGAACTATGGTAAATGGAGAAGCCTTGTCTTATAAAGAAAGACGAAAATTGGAAATAAATGACATAGTTCAGCTTGCGGATGTTCAATATAAATTTGTATAGTCAGGCGTTAGGATGTATAATACCTTTATTAGAAATGACTTTAAAAGAAAGACTTAGTAGAGGTAATGTATGGAAGAAAAAGAAGAATTTGACGCGGTAAAGCTTGGCATTCCAATTATGGTTATTGCAATAATTGCAGCTAATGTAATTGTGTATATTGTCCTTGAGATAATGGGGGATACAGAAGATGCATATTATATGATGCTACATGGTGCTGTGTATCATGATAAGCTTGCATATGACAAGGAATACTGGAGATTATTTACAGCCATTTTTATGCATTTTGGATTTACACATATTATGAACAATATGGTGATGCTGGCGGCTTCTGGCGTTATATTAGAAGATGCGCTTGGCCATATCCGGTTTGCCATATTATATATTCTGGCCGGAGTGGGCGGAAGTCTGCTATCATATCTTCAAATGGAATATAACCAGGATTATGCTGTTTCAGCAGGTGCATCGGGAGCAATATTTGGAATACTGGGGGCTCTCTTATGGGTAGTAATAAGAAACAAAGGTCGATATGGAACTATTTCCGGAAAAGGAATGATTTTAATGATTGTGTTATGTCTGGGTTATGGATTTTCTACAGCAGGAGTAGATAACTGGGGACATATAGGCGGTCTTGTTTCAGGTTTTATACTTGGTATAATTTTATATCGTAAGAAGCGTGAAAATGTTGATTTTATTGAAAATAATCAATATACTAATGAGTATAAATGAAATTAGGAGAGAACTCTATGAAGATAAATATTTATTATGGTGGAAGAGGCTTGCTTGATGACCCGACGTTATATGTATTAAATAAGATGGAAGATGTTCTTCGAGAATTAAGGGTAAAAGTAGAAAGATACAATATATATGAGCATAAGAATGAGATTGCTACATTGCCACAAACCATTAAGGATGCAGATGGAATCGTTCTAGCGACTACAGTAGAATGGCTTGGTATAGGTGGATATATGCAGGAATTTCTTGATTCATGCTGGCTGTATGGAGATAAAGAGAAGATAAGTAATACATATATGCAACCGATTGTAATGTCTACGACATATGGTGAGAGAGAAGGCGAACTGACTTTAGCTAACGCATGGGAAATATTAGGTGGATTACCATGCCCCGGATTATGTGGATATATCGAGGATTTGGTTATGTTTGAGATGAATCCCGATTACAATATTATTATTGAAAAAAAGGCTGAGAATTTATATAGAACTATCTCTCAAAAAATAAAGAGTCTGCCATCAAGTAATCAGGCTGTAAAACAGAGTGTGCTTAGGACACAGCAGCTTAATCTGACACCACAGGAGAGTGAGCAGTTATCTAAGTATGTATCTGATGATTCATATGTAAAGAAACAAAAAGAGGATATTGAGGAACTTGCGTCAATGTTTAAGGATATGCTTGGACAGGAGGAGGATACATCAGGTGCCCCTTTTGTAAAAGATTTTCAAGCCAGGTTTACACCGCAGGAGGACTTTAGTGCAAGTTATTCATTTATAATCGATGGAATAAAGAAACCACTGTATGTTAATGTGCAATTGGATGAGCTTACTATACATTATGGGCAGGAGGAGTCCATAGAAGTATATGCGAAGCTGACAAAGGAAACAATGCATTCTATTGTTGACGGAAGAATGACTTTCCAGAGAGCATTTATGACAGGTGAGATGACTGCGAAAGGCAATTTCAAGACACTTAGGATGTTAGATCAACTGTTTCCGTTTTAGTAAATTAATTTTATTTAACAAAAAACAAATAATACGTATAGCACAAATATAAGGAGGCAAAAATGAAAGACGATAATTGTATTTTCTGTAAACTTGCAAATGGTGTTTTTCCTACAAATTCAATCTATGAAGATGAGGATTTTAATGTGATACTGGATGCTAGTCCAGCAACGAAAGGACATGCTCTTATTCTACCAAAGGAGCATTATGCCAATATGTTTGAGATTGATGATGATATTCTTGCAAAAGCGGCTAAGCTTGCAAAGAAGATTATGACACATGAGAAAGAGATTTTAGGATGTGACGGATATAATCTTGTTCAAAATAATGGAGAGGCAGCTGGGCAGACCGTATTTCATTTTCATATGCATTTGATACCACGTTATAGCGACAATAATGAGAGCAAGATGATTAACTGGAAGCCAAATGAGTTTTCAGATGAAGAGATGAAGGATATATGCGATAAAATGAAAATGTAGGCATGCAAAAGCCTTGCTCTAAAAATATAATATATAGAAAGAGCAAGGCTTGTATATTATTTAGAAGAGACTTCTTCTAATAATTGAAGTATAGTACCGATTGAATCCATTTGTCCGCTCTGTGACATTGCATTTATGTATTTTGAGCGATTGCTATATACGTCTTTTACAGCATCAAGAAGCGTTGATTCTGTGAGATTTTCTTCTTCGATTACATAAGAAAATCCCTGTTTTTTAAATGATTTAGCATTTAAAACCTGGTCGCCACGGCTTGCAGCAGCAGATAATGGAATAAGAATATTCGGTTTGTGTAAGGCAAGCAATTCACAAATTGAATTTGCACCAGCTCGAGAGATAGCAATATCAGCAAGTGCAAACATATCTGTGAGCTCTTCATTGGCATATTCAAATTGGGCGTAGCCAATAGTTCCTGTAAGAGAATTATCAAGATTTCCCTTACCACAAAGATGAATTACATAAAAATCATCAAGCAATTCAGGAAGAATTTTCCTAACAGCTTCATTTACAATTTTCGATCCAAGACTTCCACCTATGATTAGAAGCACAGGTTTGTCATGATTTGGAAAATTGCAGAGTTTAAGCGCATTCTGTGGGTTTCCATTAAACAGTTCTTTTCTGATTGGAGAGCCGGTTAATACAGCTTTCTCGGAAGGAAGATACTTTAATGTCTCAGGAAAATTACAGCATACTTTTTTAGCACCTTTTATTGCGATTTTGTTTGCGAGACCAGGCGTAATATCAGATTCATGTATCACTGCTGGGACATGACAGAATTTGGCTGCAAGTACAACTGGAACAGAGACAAATCCACCTTTTGAAAAAACAACATCGGGTTTAATTTTTCTCATCAAAGAAATTGCCTGACCATATCCTTTTATTACGCGGAAAGGGTCTGAAAAATTCTTGATATCAAAGTAACGGCGAAGCTTTCCAGAGGCAATGCCATGATATTTTACACCCAGAGATTCAATAAGATTTTTCTCAATACCATTATAGGAACCGATATATTCAATATCATATCCTGCGTCCTTAAGAGCTGGCATTAAAGCGATGTTTGGAGTAACGTGTCCTGCTGTACCGCCGCCAGTCATAACTATTTTTTTCATGTAGAATATCCTTTCATATTGAATTCATATAATATACAACCATTATATAATAAATTGTCGAAACTTGCGATAAAAACAAGTCCATGAACACTTTAAATAATAGTATTAACTTATTATAATATTCTTGAAAAACAAATCAAGGAGGCAAATTATGGGCATTTTCTTAGAATTTTATGTCACTTACGAAAGAGAAATTGCCATATTACTTCAACTAATACTGATTCTGATTGCCGTTACGGCACTTATTGTTGCAATTGGTATAAGTAAAAAGCTACGGAAGATAATAAAAGAAATAAATACATATTTAAATTGTATTATGGAAGCTGAGCAGGAAGAACAAAAACAGCAGGAAATATCAAAAAAAAGAGCTATTCAAGAGAAACAAAATCAAATTATTACAGAGGTTTTGGAAGAGATATTTCCGTAGAAATCCTTCCATATTTTAGAATTACAGGCGCAAAAAATCCTCCAATATTTGACAACTATATACAATTATGCTACAATGCGTCGCGTAACAACCTTGTAACATTTGAAATAAAATGTTTATAATTGAAACATACGTGTAATACTATTGGCATAGAATTGCAGTATATGGAGGTTAAATAAATGAGACTAAACAAAAAAGTGATTGAAAGCGCTATCGTATTTGCTTTTGCAGGAGCACTAACAATCACAGCGGTTACTAACAGCGAAACTACTGTTATAGCAAACACTAGTTTAGAGGAAAATGGAATTGCAGGAGTTACAGCAGAATTATATGAATACCAGAAACAGGTAGCAGAGGAATTAGCGACAGATGAGATAGTAACTGTCGAGGCTGTTGAGGCCGAGGTGGTAACTGCTTCTGAAGACGAGGCTTCAAAGGATGAGGCTGCAGAAGTGGAAGAAAGCACAAAAGCGAATTCTGAAGATACCGTGGAAGAAGACAAGATGCAGACCGAATGGTCAGATAAGCTTATGGCCGACGTAGATGAGTTCTTATATGTTCGTGCAGAGGATAGTGAGGACGCTACAATCGTTGGAAAGATGTACAAGGGTGACCGTGCACTTGTCAAGGAAGAAGGTGACACATGGACGAAGATTGAGTCTGGAAGTGTTACTGGATATGTAAAAAATGAGTATTGCGTTGTGGGTAAAGATGCCCTTGAATATGCAAAAAAGAATTGCGACGTAATAGCAACAGTTTCAATTGATGGACTTAGAATAAGAGATGAGCAGAGTACAGATGCCAGTGTAATAACAGCACTTGCATCAGGTGAGAAGCTTAAAATCAAAAAGGACGCAGATACAAAAGATGGATGGATTGCAGTCATATATGATGGACAGACGAGATATGTCAGCGAAGAATATGTAACAATCTCATACGATACAGGAAAAGCAATAACACTTGAAGAGGAGCAGGCAGCTATTGCAGCAGCTGAAGCTGAGAAAGCAGCAGGAGCTTCAACCGGCTCTTCAAATTCTTCAGGCAGTTCACAGAAGAACGGAGCAAAGAAATCACAGGGATCATCTGTATCAGCGAACACAGATGACGTAACGCTCCTTGCGGCACTTATACAGTGTGAGGCAGGCGGATGCTCATATGATTGTCAGCTTGCAGTTGGAAGCGTAGTAGTCAACAGAGTAAAGAGTGGTTCTTTCCCAAATACTGTATACAAAGTAATTTATCAGAGAGGTCAGTTTGGCCCAGCTTCATCAGGAAAACTTGCAAGCCGAATCAAAAAAGGCGTAAGTAACACTGCAAGAAGAGCGGCACAGGCAGCACTTAGTGGAACTGATAACACAAATGGAGCAAAATATTTTAAATTAGCTTCGTCAGGTCATAAAGGTGTAAAATACGGACCTATAGTTTTTTATTAGTTAGTAATCAAGCCCAGACAAGAGTCTGGGCTTTGTGTATATTTATTGAGGTCAAAACCTAATAAGAGTTGCAACTACAAGGGAAATGGAGTAAAATGACTTCATCTTTGAGAAGAAGAGACTTATTTAGGAGGAAAGAAGCATGAATTTAAAGGGTCGTAATTTTTTAAAGCTCATGGATTATACACCGGAAGAAATTACATATCTAATTGATTTGTCGGCAGAGCTTAAGGAAAAAAAGAAAAAAGGTATCAGACATGATGAATTAACAGGAAAAAATATTGCACTTATTTTTGAAAAGACAAGTACCCGAACAAGATGCTCTTTCGAAGTTGCAGCTCATGATTTAGGAATGCATGTTACATACCTTGATCCAAGCGGATCACAGATTGGTAAAAAAGAGAGCATTGCGGATACAGCGAGAGTATTAGGACGCATGTTTGACGGAATTGAATATCGTGGATACGGTCAGGAAATCGTAGAAGAGCTGGCAGAATATGCAGGAGTTCCAGTGTGGAATGGACTTACAAATGAATTTCATCCAACACAGATGATAGCAGATATGCTTACAATACGTGAGCATTTAGGAGAACTAAAAGGGCTTAAGTTCGTATATATGGGAGATGCGCGCTACAATATGGGTAATTCACTTATGGTGACATGCGCAAAGCTTGGAATGCATTTTGTAGCATGCACAAACAAGAAGTTTTTCCCAGAGACAAAGCTTGTAGATTACTGTAAGGAAGTAGCAGCGCAGACTGGTGCTACGATTACACTTACAGAAGACGTAGCAGAGGCAACAAAGGATGCCGATGTAATCTATACAGACGTATGGGTATCAATGGGTGAACCAGAAGAGGTATGGGCAGAGCGAATAAACGACTTAAAACCATATCAGGTAAACGCAGAAGCATTTAAGAATGCCAAAGACAGTGCTATTTTTATGCATTGTTTACCAGCGTTCCATGATTTAAAGACAACAATTGGAAAACAGGTATATGAGAAATTTGGACTTTCAGAGCTAGAAGTCACAGACGAAGTATTTGAAGGACCAAGATCAGTTGTATTTGACGAGGCAGAGAACCGTATGCACTCAATCAAAGCAATAATGTATGCCACATTGAAGTAAAATCGGAGAGTATATGAAAACAGAGATACTTAGGATGCTGCGAGAAGCAGATGGGTATATATCAGGACAGGAGCTCTGTAATAAATTCGGAGTTTCAAGGACTGCGGTCTGGAAAGCAATCAATCAGTTAAAGGAAGCCGGATATGAGATTGATGCAGTCCAGAACAAAGGATATATACTAAAATCTGCACCAGATATCATGAATCAGAATGAATTAAAAAGTATAATGAACACATCCTGGGCAGGGCAGGAGTTATTTTATTTTGACAGTATTGACTCGACAAATACAAAAGCAAAAGAACTTGCCGAGGCTGGATATCCAAACGGAACATTAGTAGTATCAGACAGCCAGTCCGCAGGAAAAGGCCGACGCGGCAGAAGCTGGGAGTCGCCATCCGGGACAGGAATTTTCATGACACTTATGTTAAAACCGGACATAAATCCAAACAATGCATCAATGCTTACGCTTGTAGCAGCACTTGCGGTAGCAAAGGCAATTTCAGAAATCACTGGTGAAAAGGCTCTCATAAAATGGCCTAATGACATAGTGATGAATGGAAAAAAAGTGTGTGGAATCCTTACAGAGATGAGCGCACAGTTTGATTATATAAACCATATAGTCATAGGAATCGGAATCAACGTACACAATGAGACTTTTCCTGATGAGTTAAAAGAAACAGCCAGCTCGCTTATGCTCGAATGTGGCGGGCGTCGTTTCAGACGAGCGGAAATAGTTGAAAAAACAATGGAATATTTCGAGAAGTATTACGAAGTATACCTTCAGACAGAAGATTTATCGGCACTGGTTAAGGAATACAACGCTATACTTGTAAATATGCAGAAAAATGTAAGGGTATTAGACCCGAAGGAACCATTTGAAGGCAAAGCGATGGGAATAACTCCAAAGGGCGAATTAATTGTAGACACCTGGGAGTCAAGAAAGCTTGTCTCAAGTGGAGAAGTATCAGTAAGAGGAATATACGGATATGTCTAATAATAAAGAAGTAGTTCTATGTGTATCGAACGCATATCAGAAAAAATTTTATTTAAATGAGAATTTTAACGGGCTTCCACAAGGAATAAAGGATGAGCTCAAGATAATGTGTGTTCTTTACACAGAGGATATCGGTGGAATACTTGAGCTTGTATTTGACGAAGACGGGCAGCTTGATTTTAGATCATCATGTGAATCTGATGACTTTTTCTATGATGAAATAGGTAGCGTGCTCAAGATGAAACAATATCAGAACGAAAAAAGAGATTTGCTTGAGTCAATAGAGATGTACTACAAAATAGTATTTCTCGGTGAGGGCTTCGAGGAGGAGTAGAATATGATATTAGGGCTTGACGTAGGAAACACAAATATAACAGCAGGTGTATTCGATGAAGATGAGATGGTAGGAAGCTTTAGAATTACTACCAAAATGCCAAGAACATCTGACGAATACGGCATGCTTATCGGAAACTTGCTTGAGAAAAATCAGTTAAAGGTATCAGACATACAGGATGCTATTATCTGTTCAGTAGTTCCAAACATAATGCATTCCCTCCAGAGTGCATTTATCAAATATTTCAATATAACGCCGATAATAGTTGAGGCAGGAATAAAGACCGGAATCCGCGTGGCAACACCAAATCCACAACAGGTCGGAGCTGATAGAATAGTTGACGCAGTAGCTGCATATGAATTATATGGAGGACCAGCCCTCGTTATAGATTTTGGAACAGCAACCACATATGATCTTGTAGATGAAACCGGTTCATTTCTCGGCGGAATAACAGCACCAGGAATCAGAATTTCAGCAAAAGCACTTTGGGAGGACGCAGCAAAGCTTCCAGAGATAGAAATCAAAAAACCGGCAAGCGTCCTTGGAAAAGACACCATCACAAGTATGCAGTCAGGACTCGTATTTGGTCAGATAGGTCAGACAGAATATCTCATCAAGAGAGTTCGTGAGGAGTATGGAATTGAGAACATGAAGGTCGTTGCAACAGGTGGACTTGGAAGAATTATAGCAAATGAGACATCCGAGATAGACATATACGATCCAAACCTTACACTTAAAGGAATAAATTTAGTATATAAAAAGCAGAATAGAAAAGTAAAATAAAGAAAAAATATAAAGTATGATAAAGCAACTTAAAATAGGCAATGTAACATTACCGAACAACTTAATACTAGGACCGATGGCAGGTGTAACAGACCTGCCTTTTCGATTATTATGCAAGGAACAGGGCGCAGGGCTTTTGTGTATGGAAATGGTAAGCGCCAAGGCGATTTTATATAAAAACAGAAACACAGAGCCGCTTCTCACAATAGACGAAAGAGAAAATCCTGTATCACTGCAGCTCTTTGGTTCGGACCCGGAAATAGTATCCTCCATTGCACATTCGATAGAGGAAAGACCATTTGATATTCTCGATATAAACATGGGATGTCCGGTGCCGAAGATAGTGAATAATGGAGAGGGTTCCGCACTCATGAAAGACCCTGTCCTAGCCGGAAAAATAATAGAAAAAACAGTAAAAGCAATAAAAAAACCAGTAACAGTAAAAATAAGAAAAGGATTTGATGACGACCATGTGAATGCCGTTGAGATGGCGCATATAGCAGAAGAATGCGGAGCGGCAGCAGTTGCGGTGCATGGAAGAACAAGAGAACAGTACTATTCAGGAAAAGCCGACTGGGAAATAATCAGACAGGTAAAAGAAGCCGTCAAAATTCCGGTAATAGGAAATGGAGATTTAAACTCGGCAGAAGATGTGATAAACATGTCAAACCAGACAGGCTGCGATGGATTTATGATTGCAAGAGGTGCGCAGGGAAATCCGTGGATATTCAGACAGATACTTCATTACTTTGAAACAGGCGAAAAGCTTGAAAAACCGACACTCGATGAGGTGGCAGACATGATACTTCGCCAGGCAAAGATGATGCTGGAATTCAAAGGTGAATATATAGGAATCAGAGAGATTCGTAAACATGCCGCGTGGTATACTAGTGGATATCCCAACTCATCGAGACTTCGCGAGTCGATAAATGGCGTCGAAACCTTTGAAAAACTGGAAGAATTGATGGATGTTTGGAGAAGTCAGACATCTTGACATTATAAATAGAATTCGTTATAATACGCTAGTTAAAATATAGCTTTTATTAAGAGATTCTTATATAAAGATAAAATAATAATAAGGGAAGGTAAAGAAAATGGATAATAAGAAAAACATTCTCACATACGAAGGTCTTAAAAAGCTTGAAGATGAGCTTGATGATTTAAAAGTAGTAAAACGTAAAGAGGTATCTCAGAAAATCAAAGAGGCACGTGAACAGGGTGACTTATCAGAGAATGCAGAGTACGATGCAGCAAAGGATGAGCAGAGAGATATCGAAGCAAGAATCGAAGAGATAGAGAAAATCCTCAAGAACGCAGAAGTAGTACTTGAAGAGGAAGCAGATTCTGACAAAGTAAGCATTGGATGCAATGTCAAAATCTTAGACTGCGAATTCGATGAAGAATTAGAATACAAGATAGTTGGTTCAACAGAAGCAAACAGCTTAAAAGGAAAAATCTCAAATGAATCACCAGTAGGAAAAGCCCTTATCGGCAAAAAAGTAGGCGACAGCGTAACAGTTGAGACACAGGCAGGAGATTTAACATATAAGATTCTTGAGATTACAAGAAGTAACTCATAATAAACAGAAAGGTCGAGAATAATGGCTGAACAGAACAATCAGGATATCAATCAGCTTCTTAAGGTTCGCCGCGAGAAGTTACAGAATTTACAGGAAGCAGGCAATGATCCATTTGTAATTACAAAGTATGATCAGACACATCACTCAGATGAAGTAAAAGAGCTCTACAACGCACATGAGCAGAAGCTCCTTGCAGGAAGAGTAGCGCCAAATACAGATGGATTGGACGAGGCAGAAGCTCGTCAGGTAATCAATGATGACTACAATGAGCGCAGAGCAATCATGGATGCTGACCCAATCAACGTATCAATCGCAGGAAGAATGATGTTTAAGCGTGTAATGGGAAAAGCTTCATTCTGTAATATTCAGGATCTCAAAGGACGTATTCAGGTATACGTGGCAAGAGATTCAATCGGAGAGGATGCATACGCAGCATTCAAGAAATCAGATATCGGAGATATTTACGGAGTAAAAGGATACGCATTCAGAACAAAAACAGGCGAGATTTCAATCCATGCAGAAGAGATTACACTTTTATCAAAATCCCTTCAGATTCTCCCAGAGAAATTCCATGGACTTACAGATACAGATGTGCGTTATCGTCAGAGATATATTGACCTCATCATGAACGAGGAAAGCAAAAATGTATTCGTAAAGAGATCACTTATGATGAAGGAAATCAGAAACTTCCTTGCATCACGCGATTTCATGGAAGTTGAGACACCAATGCTTGTTTCAAACGCAGGTGGTGCAGCAGCCAGACCATTCGAGACACATTACAACGCACTCAACGAGGATGTTAAGCTTCGTATTTCTCTCGAGTTATACCTTAAGAGACTTATCGTAGGCGGTCTTGAGAGAGTATATGAAATCGGAAGAGTATTCCGTAACGAAGGTGTTGACACAAGACATAACCCAGAGTTCACACTTATGGAGTTATATCAGGCATACACAGACTATGAAGGAATGATGGAGCTTACAGAGTCAATGTTCCGTTACCTCGCAGAAAAAGTAGTTGGTTCAACAAAGATTTCATACAATGGAGTTGAGATTGACCTTGGAAAGCCGTTTGCAAGAATGACAATGAATGAGGCAATCCTTAAATATACAGGAATTGACTTCGACAAAGTAGAAGATGATGCAGCAGCTAAAAAGCTTGCCGATGAGCATCACATCGAATATGAGGAGCGTCACAAGAAGGGCGATATCATCAACCTTTTCTTCGAGGAGTACTGCGAGAAGGAGCTTATCCAGCCTACATTTATCATGGATCATCCAATCGAGATATCTCCACTTACAAAGAAGAAACCAGGCGACCCTACAAAGGTAGAACGTTTCGAGCTTTTCTGTAATACATGGGAGATGTGTAACGCATACTCAGAGCTTAACGACCCAATCGACCAGAGAGAGCGTTTCGCAGCACAGGATGCTAATGCAGCAGCTGGTGATGATGAGGCAGAGCACACAGATGAGGACTTCCTCTATGCGCTTGAACTTGGTATGCCACCAACTGGCGGAATCGGGTACGGTCTTGACAGACTCTGTATGCTGCTTACTGATTCGCAGGCGATAAGAGATGTATTACTGTTCCCGACAATGAAGTCGTTAGATAAGTAAAAAGCCAGGAAAATCAAGGGTTTCAGAGTTTAGCGTGGTTAAAAAAACGGTTGGTCAGGGTGATTTGACCAAGTTTTGACCAAGATTTGGCATAGTCAAAAAAAGCTTGAG
>JAXELM010000149.1:0-26837 GCA_034100525.1 Agathobacter sp. | reverse complement strand
AAAAGCTTTGGTATAAGCTCAGGTATATATCGCTCAACATAACCTACTACTGCAGGACATGGCTGCGATATTCCGCCAAGGTAATTGTATTTATTAATGTAATTAAGGTATCCCCATGTGGTAATATCGGCACCGAATGAGATGCTGTAGATATGTCTTACACCAAGGCTTTTGAGCCCGCCAAGTACGCGTTCGTACTCGGTAGGATAATTAGCCTTGAAAGATGGTGCAAGCAATATGGAAATATTTTTGCCATTTCGAAGGTCGGCAAAAAAACGTTCTGTATCATCGTAGAAAGAACGGGCATGATGCTGACATGCATCAATACATGCGCCGCATCCAATGCATTTGGTTGCATCTACGCTGATGCGGGAAATTCCGTTCTCTGTTACGGCTATATTCGCGCCGTCGCAACCGCAGGCACGTATGCATTTATTACATCCTACACATTTGTCATTTGTGTATACGAGTTGTCTTATAGTATTCAAATTACCCTCCAAATTATGTATAAATATATACAGTAGTTTTAGATAATTTTAGCACAATAAAATTTTATTTTCTATTATATTCTTTCGCTATATCCAGAAAATATTTGTGTATTCTTATGTCTGATGTAAGTTCAGGATGAAAAGACATTCCAATCTGGTTTTTGTATTGTACGGCAACTATATGTTCGTCTACAGTTGCAAGAATCCTGACATTTTCTGATACTGAACTTATATATGGAGCTCGTATAAACACCATAGGGAATTCTCCAATGCCATCGATGTTTGCATTTGTTACAAAGCTCGAGAGCTGTCTGCCGTATGCATTGCGCTTGATTTCTACAGGAAGAGTGCCAAGGTGCGCTTCATCTCCATTTTCTATTGTCTGGGAAAGAAGAATTGCTCCGGCACAGGTTGCAAGAACCGGTAGTCCATTGTTTATCATCTCTTTTAGTGGTTCTAGAATTTCAAGTTTTCTTATAAGCTGTCCCTGCACAGTGCTTTCTCCACCTGGGAGAATGATTCCATCGATGTATTCAAGCTGTTCTTTTTTTCTGATTTCAATACAATCAGCACCGAGCCCCTTTATTATTTTTTCATGCTCAATAAACGCACCCTGTACGGCGAGAATTCCTATTTTCATATATTACTGACCTCTTTCTTCCATGATGATTTTGATTTCACTTGGATTGATTCCAACCATTGCTTCTCCTAAATCTTCAGAGAGTTTAGCAATCAAAGCTGCATCTTTGTAGTTAGTAACAGCCTGTACAATTGCAGCTGCACGCTTTTTAGGGTCACCTGATTTGAAAATTCCTGAACCAACGAATACTCCCTCGGCACCAAGCTGCATCATAAGTGCTGCATCAGCAGGAGTGGCAACACCGCCGGCAGCGAAGTTTACTACAGGAAGCTTGCCGTTCTCATGTACATACAACACTAAATCATAAGGAACCTTAAGCTGTTTGGCTTCTTCAAAGAGCTCGTCTTTTTGCATAGCAGTGATTTTTCTTATTTCAGAGTTCATTTTTCTCATGTGTCTTACAGCCTGTACGACATCTCCTGTACCTGGCTCACCTTTTGTTCTTATCATAGAAGCACCTTCATTGATACGTCTTAGGGCTTCGCCTAAATCTCTTGCACCACATACAAAAGGTACTTTAAACTGTGTCTTATCAATATGATAGATGTCATCAGCAGGTGAAAGCACCTCTGACTCGTCGATATAGTCTATTTCAATTGCTTCAAGTATCTGAGCCTCGACGAAATGTCCTATACGGCATTTTGCCATGACAGGAATACTTACAGCCTCCTGAATTCCTTTTATCATCTTAGGGTCGCTCATGCGGGATACACCGCCTGCAGCTCTTATGTCAGCTGGTATTCTTTCAAGTGCCATTACGGCGCAGGCACCAGCTTCCTCAGCGATTTTTGCCTGTTCAGGTGTAGTTACATCCATGATTACGCCACCCTTTAACATTTGTGCTAATCCTTTATTAAGTTCATATTGTGTGTTACTCATTGTAAATATTTCCTCCTTGCTATTTCATGGCAAAAATAATACAATTAAACTGATGATATAAAAATAATCAAAACGAACTTTTTATTGATGTCAGATTTGGAGAAAAAATGTATGTTGACATATCAGTTTAATAAATCAGATATTCCCTTATATGAACAGGTGTATGAGTGTATAAAAGCCGATATAATAAGCGGTGCACTTACACCGGGCGACAAGCTTCCGTCGAAGAGAACGTTTGCGCACAATAATGGGATTAGTACCATTACGATTCAAAATGCGTATGACCAGTTGATTAGTGAAGGATATATTTATACGATACCCAAGAAGGGATATTATGTATCAGAAATAGAAGAGATAGCGAAGGTTCCCAAAAAGATAAGAATTGATTTGGATATTACTTTGCCTAAAGCACCAGATAAATTCAAATTTGATTTATCAAGCAATAAAGTTAATCCGGATAATTTCCCGTTTACAGTCTGGGCGCGATTGTCGAGGGAGACATTATCTGATAAGTGTAGGGAGCTTATGGAGGTATCACCGGCAAATGGGATTTTTGAACTTCGTGAAGCAATTGCGGAGCATCTTAAGTCATTTCGAGGAATGCTTGTCGACCCAAATCAGATAATAATTGGAGCAGGTACAGAGTATTTGTATGAACTTATTGTCAAATTACTTGGAAATGACAAGAATTATTGCATAGAAAATCCTGGTTATAAGAAGCTGGTAAAGATTTATGGACAGTATGATATAACTTGTGAATATGCTAATATGGATGAATATGGTATTACAACCGAGGAGCTTAGAAGAGCAAAAGCTCAGGTTGCGCACATTTGTCCTAATCATCATTTCCCGACAGGGATTACAATGCCGGCAAACAGACGGTATGAGGTTTTAGCATGGGCAAATGAGAAAAAGGACAGGTACATAATAGAAGATGATTATGACAGCGAATTCAGGACAAATGGCAGGCCTATACCGACTCTTTTTAGTATAGATGCATGCGAGAAAGTGATATATATGAATACATTTTCGAAGTCACTGACACCTACTATCAGAATAAGTTATATGATTCTTCCAGTCCATCTGGCAAACAAATTTTATAAGGAATTATATTTTTATTCATGCACGGTATCAAATTTTGAACAGTATACTTTGGCGGCATTTATAAAAAAAGGATATTTTGAGAAGCACATTAACAGAATGAGGCTATATTACAGCAGACAAAGAAGAGTGCTTATGGAGTTACTTGAAAAAAGCAGACTGAGCAGAATATGCAGTGTGCATGACAGTGAGTCAGGGCTTCATTTTATAATAAAGCTTGATACGAAATATGATGAGAGCGATATAAGAAAGAAATTGGAGGATAAGGATATACGACTTCAGTCTGTCTCAGATTATTTAATGATTCCGGATGAAAGCAAGAATCATTTATATATTATAAACTATTCAAATCTAGATATGGAAAATATTGGACAGATATTTGATGAAATATATGATATTGCAGGGTAAACACGTCTTGTTATTTTGTCTAAATAAATGTATAATTGGTAGTACCAATTAAAAGTATTTGAGAAAAATTTTGGGGTGTATAATGTCAAAAGCATTAAAAGAATATGAGAAGGTAAGCGATTATATAATTGAATTGATAAGAACAGGAAAGCTTGAGATAGGCTCTAAGCTACCTCCTGAAAGAATGCTGGCCAATGAACTTGGCATAAGCAGAAATTCAACGCGTGAGGCTTTGCGTAATCTTGAGAATATGGGGATTATCGAGTGCCGTCAGGGTTCGGGAAGTTATGTGACCTGCGAGATTTCGAAGGTTCTTTCATCTATGCTTTCTGTGATGTTTAGTCTTGAGAATATTACGATTGTTGAGCTTAATGAATTTAGAAAAGCGATAGATAAGATGGTGTGTGCCATGCTTATAGATCGGTATGAAGATTTGACATGGCTCATTGAAGAAGCGACCGAATTGCTGGATAAAGAGGTCGAAAGTCAGGATGAAGAAAGTGATATTGATAATCAGTTTCACTTTATGCTTATAGATGCTACTAAGAATAAGCTGTTGATAACAATGACACATTCTGTTGCGCAGTTGTATCATAAAGTAATTGATTCTGTTCTGACTGTGGCAGGTGAAGAACGGAAAAAGGGATTCAGGGAAGCTCATAAAGGAATGCTTTATGCTTTGAAGCAGGGAAGTAAAGCGATGTGTGATGAGGCAGTTGAGCTTCATTACAAAAGAGTAGAAGATATTGTACAAAAGTCAAAGCTTGATGAACATGTTCAAAGCAGTCAGGTACGGGCAGATGCGATGCGTAGTCTTACAAGGCTTGAGGCGAATACGCAGAGAGATTATCTGACTGGCTTATATCTCAAAGATGTATTTTTTGATAAGGTGGACAAGTATATAAAAGCACATCCTGATGAAGATTTGATTTTGTGGGCATGTGATGTTCGGGGACTTAGATTTATCAATGAAAAGCATGGGATGGATATGGGGGACCGAATACTGCAGATTGTAGCCAATATGGGAAGTAAACTTGAGAACTATCTGTTTGGAGGAAGAATTGATGGGGATAAATTCTGTGCACTGATGCATGATTCCCATGAGGATTACGGTCAAAAGAACAGGGAACTGGCACAAAGTTATAGTACAGAGTATCCTATTAAGAATGTATCTATCAAAAATGGCATATATCATATAAAAAAGAATGATTCGTTAAGTCCTCAGGCGATGTATGTAAGGGCGGTGCTTGCACTACAAAGTATCAAGGATTCTTATACTGAGATGGTCAAAGAATATGATGACAAGATGCGAGAGGAGCTTCTTGTTACAAGACAGATTGTTGAGGATGCTGACAGTGCGATTGATAGAAATGAATTCCAGATATATTATCAGCCCAAGATATCTGTTGTGGATGATAAAGTAAGTGGTGCTGAGGCTCTTGTAAGGTGGATACATCCCGAACTAGGCTATCTGCATCCGGGATTATTTATCGATTTGTTCGAGAAAAATGGATTTATAACAAAGCTTGATTATTATATATGGGAAGAAGTATGTAAGACACTTGTTGAGTGGAAGAAAAAGGGGTACAAAATAGTCCCTGTTTCAGTAAATGTGTCAAAGAAGAGCTTTGAGGATGAAAAGCTTGCTGAGAAAATAATAGAACTGGTTGATAGATATGAGCTTTCGCATGAACTGTTTGAAATTGAAATTACAGAATATTCATGCCTTGGCAATATGGATATGATTCAAAATACCATCAAGAAGCTGCATGAAGCAGGATTTATTATTGCGCTTGATGATTTTGGAACAGGATATTCTTCGATGATAGTGTTAAGTCGAATGCATCTTGATATTCTAAAGCTTGATATGAGTCTTATAAAGAATGACAAGATAGACGCCAAGATTAATGCATTGGAGTTTGCAATGCAGCTTGCGCATATGATGAATCTAAGAACTGTTGCAGAGGGAATAGAGACGGAAGAGCAGGTAGAGAGAATTCGTTCTTTGGGAGCTGATTATATACAGGGGTATTATTATTCAAAGCCTGTTCCAAAGGATGAATTTGAAAGAGACAATTTGTGCATGGAGCACATGGAATAAGATATAGTAAAAGGAATGGCTATGACATCAAAGTATTATGCAGTAAAAAAAGGCAAAAAGCCTGGAGTATATCGGACATGGGATGAATGTAAGGCGCAGACTGACGGATTTTCAGGTGCGATATTTAAAAGCTTCAAGACCCAAGAAGAGGCAGAGGCTTTTATTGGCAACAAAAAGGAAGATACAATAGAAGATAAAAAGCCGCAGGTATATGCGTTTGTTGATGGTTCGTTTAACGTTAAAACAGGTGTGTACGGATACGGTGGATTTCTATTTGATGGGCAGGACAAACATATTCTGTCGGGCTCAGGAGATGATGCCGAGATGGCAACTATGAGAAATGTGGCAGGAGAGATACTTGGAAGTATGGCTGCTGTCGAGAAAGCAATTGAGCTCGGTATAAAGGAATTGTCAATATATTACGATTATATGGGAATCGAGATGTGGGCAACCGGCGCATGGAAGCGCAACAAAGAAGGAACAATAGCATATCACGAATATATGAATTCTGTTCGTGATAAAATACAAATCAATTTCATAAAAGTAAAAGGTCATTCCGGAGTAGAGGGGAATGAAGAAGCTGACATTTTGGCAAAGAAAGCGGTTGGGGTTATTTTATGAGTAAATTACAATATGCTTCTGTATTGGCTGTACTTGCAACAATAATGATTGTTTTTATAGTCTATATGGGACGAAATACAAAAGAGAGATATATAAATATTAAGAGACAGCTATATTTGATTTTTATGATGGATATGCTGTATTTTGTATCATTTTTTTCGAATGATCCATTATGGCTTACGATAAATCATTGTCTGGTGCAGGTGCTTGAGATACTTAGTGCATACATGTTTTTTGCGTTTGTTATTCGATATAGTGATAGTGGCGCAAAAGATACAAAAGTGATAAGGATAATAATGGGACTACTCGTGCTAATTGACAGTGCTATGTTGGTCGTGAATGCGTTTACAAAGAGCTTCTTTGATTTTCGAATTGTGAAAAATGGCTCTGATGTGTATGCTGAGCCAATTGTGAATAATTGGTATATTGTTCATCTTTTTATCACATTATTTATGCTATGTATGTTTGTGTACATTATAGTTAAGAAGATGATGTCTGTGTCACAGAAATACAGAGCAAAGTACTTAATACTAAGTGTATCATTTTGCATAGGAATAGTTATATGTGCAATTGTAAGAGCATTGGGATACTACATCAATTTTCCGTCAGTTATTCTTATGACAATAGGTGTATGTGTAGTATTTTATCTGTTTTATTTTGTTCCGAAAATCAAATATGAAAAGATGAAGAATTTTGCGATTCGCAATGTAACTTCGCCGATTTTTATGTTTGATGAAGAAGATAGACTTGAGTTTGTAAATGAACCAGCAAAAGAGTTGATGAGTGTTGAGCTTGGTATGCCACTTGAAGAGTTTATTGCTGATAATAATCTTAGATATATTCTTGCACCAGAGCGAAGAAAGTCTGGCAAAACAAAGGAATTTACACTCACACTTGAATATAAGTCAATCAATTATTTCTTACATGGGCAGGAATTGTGGGATGAAAAAGGCAATTTTGTAGGTACATTGCTTATTTATAGTGATATATCGAAGCAGGAGAAGTTAAAGGATGAGGCCACTTATCATGCGACCAGAGATGCTCTAACCGGACTTTGGAATCGTGAATTTTTCCTTGAGATGGTGGATAGGACATTGTACGATTATCCCGACAGGGAATTTGTTATGGTGGTATCGGATATTGCACAGTTTAAGATGTTCAATGATATCCTCGGTGTCAAAATGGGAGATGATTTGATTCTGACAATCGCAAATGTTCTTAAGTCGAGCGAGAGGAATCTATGGATTACATCACGAGTTGGAGGAGACAGATTTGCTGTATTAATTCCAAAAGAGGATTTTGACGGAGACAGGTTTGTTAATACATGTCATTCTGTAATTAATGAGCGCCAGTATGGCTTGTCGGTACATTTTTATCTGGGTGTATATTTTATCAAAGATCATCTTTTGAAAGCTGATGATATATATGATAGAGCTTTCATGGCACTTGAGTCTATAAAGGGTAAGATGGATAGAACTATTGCGTATTATGATGAGGCAATCAGAGAGAAGAAGCTACATGATACATTAAATGTAGACGAGCTTGAGCGGGCTCTTGCAGAGAAGCGGTTTGAAATTTATCTGCAACCACAAATTAACGCTACAAATAATACAATAGTAGGCTGTGAAGCTTTAGTCAGATGGATAAATCCTAAAAGAGGGCTTGTTCCGCCGAACGAGTTCATTCCTGCCTTTGAAGCCAATGAACTTATAGCCAAGCTTGATTATTATGTATGGGAGCTTGCCTGTAAGCTACTAAAAAAATGGAAAGAGCAGGGCTATGCAGAACGTTCAATATCTGTTAATATTTCAGCTAAGGATTTCTATTTGTCAGATATAGAAAAGAGCTTTGTAGGACTTGTTGAGAAGTATGATATATCACCGAAGAATCTTAAGCTTGAAATAACAGAGTCTGCGTTTGTACTCAATGTAAAAGAACAGATGGCGTTAGTCAGAAAGCTACAGAAATTTGGTTTTATTATAGAAATAGATGATTTTGGAAGCGGATATTCATCTCTTAACAGCCTAAAGGATATCTATGCTGATGTGCTAAAGCTCGATTTGAAATTCTTCGAGAAGACTGATGATACAAAAAGGGCTGAGAAGATTATAGAAAGTATTATTTCGCTTGCATATAAGCTTAAGATGCCTGTTATAGCAGAAGGTGTCGAGGAAAAGGAACAGCTTGATATGCTGAGCCGCAACGGCTGCAATCTGATACAGGGCTTTTATTATGCCAAGCCTATGCCGGTCGAGGAATATGAGAAGTTTGTAAGCCAGTATGAGTGTGAAGATATTCAGGATATGATTATGGAACTAAAAAGCAGTAATGACTAGTTGGAGGTTAAAGTGAGTGTTTTTAATGTTGAATTAAAGAGAGTAGTTGATGATACATACGATATTGAAATCGGATATGAGCTTGAGAATAAGCTTATTGAGGATATAGAGAACGGTCTTGTTGGCAAGATAAAAAAGTTTGCTGTCATCACAGATTCTAATGTAAAAGAGTTGTATGCCAAACCTATATGCGAGAAGCTTCTTAAGGCTGGAATGAAGGTTGATATGTTTGTTTTCCCAGCAGGAGAGAAAAGCAAGACGAGAGAGACCAAATCCAAAATTGAAGATGCGATGCTTGAAAAAGGATACAGGCGTGATTGTTGTATAATTGCAGTTGGTGGAGGCGTAGTGACTGACCTTGCGGGATTTGTTGCAGGAACATTTGCAAGAGGAATTCCTTTTATAAATTATGCTACTACATTACTTGCAGCAGCAGATGCATCGGTTGGTGGTAAGACGGCAGTAGATACACCGCTTGCAACTAATCTGATAGGCTTATTTAATCAGCCACAGAAGGTGTACATAGATATTGCGGCATGGTCTACACTTCCAGAAAGACAGGTTAGAAGTGGAATGGCTGAGACTATAAAGCATGCATGTCTTGCAAGCTTTGATATGTTCAAATTCCTTGAGGAGAACATGGAAGATATTATGAGCTTCCAGAAATTCGCATGTGAATATATTGCCGAGAATAATTGCCGAATAAAATATGATGTGGTTATGAAGGATGAAAGAGAGAGTGGTCTTCGTGAAATCCTGAATTTGGGACATACTGTTGGACGAGCAATAGAGACTGTAAGCGATTACAAGCTATTACATGGTGAAGCAGTAAGTATCGGACTTGTAGCACAGGCTATGCTTTCAGCAAGACTTGGATATATGTCAGAAGAGCAGGAAAACAGAGTGATTAATCTGCTTAAGCTTGCCGGGCTTCCTGTTGAAATCCCGGATTATATAGACAGAGAACAGCTTGTGAAGAAATTATATACAGACAAGAAGGTTCGTGACGGAAAGCTCCGTTTTGTTATTGAAAAAGGAATTGGCGAAGTAGTAGAATTCGCACCAGGTGTATATGCAAAGCCGATTGAAGAAGATGTTGCTAGAGAAATCATCATGGAGATGTAATAATTAAATTATCACAGGTCCATGAATGAATTCATTTGCCGGAACATTTTTGCGGTGGGCAATAATGAGTCTGTTGTAGATATCAGAAGACAGAATATCATGACTTAGAATTTTAATTTCATTTTCATTTAGAATAGAGGAAGCATCTGCAAGCTTAGTGATAAGTGGGTGGGCTGCTTCCTTTTTTATTGTATGAAGAAGCTCACTGGCAGATTTCTTAAAACCAAGCACACGCATATATGGTACATAATCACATGAAAGGGCATTATCATAATCAGTTTTTTTGATTTGCAATAAAATATGAATAAGTGCCCGTGTGATTCTGGTATGCGTATAATTCTTTGACTTAAGCATTGTGGCAAAATTCATGAAATTGTCAAAGCTGTATATTTTTTTGCTGATGCTGGCAGAGAGTGATTCCGTTACATCGGCATATTCTTCAAAGCCTGATTCTTTATCACATAGCAGGCGGTAGGATAATAATTGTGATATTTCATCGGGATGCACAAAACCATATTCCGTTTCATATTGTATAAGAAGCTTTACCACTTCAACCGGCAGTGCAGAATATACTGCATCCATATCTGAGATAAGAGACTGACGGATGGCAGTAGCACTGGCAAGTGGCGAGTCGATTGAAGTATCGTGGTATCCGGCACCCGCGCGTGGAATTAATATGGGCATGGCATCTGAGTTTATATTATTCAGTGCACGCAGATATTCAATGGCAAGTGTGTTATTAGGCATAGAAACACTTTGCCAGAATTCTTCTGAGAAATTTAAACAATTTGCTTCCTTGTAAGCCTTTTTTCGAGCAGCAGGGTATGTCAGACCATTTTTATGAAAATTCAGTATTTTCTCTCGAACAGAATCATCCTCGTTATTGAGTAAATTGGCATATTTGATAAAGTCCGACAGCATATCGTTTTCAGCACCAAAACACAGATAATCCAGGCAGCCTGTTGAATTAAGAAGTCTGACACCGGCATTGGCAAAGTATTCTGCAGAAGCAGTTGCCCAGACTACAGGGATTTCAAGCACAAGATCCGCACCATTAATGAGTGCCATATTTGTGCGGCAGTATTTATCACAGATGGATGGCAGACCTCTTTGGACAAAGTTACCGCTCATGGCAACAACAATATAGTCAGCCTCTGTGATTTCACGTATCCTGTCAAGTTGAAATTTGTGTCCATTGTGGAAAGGATTATACTCTGTAATTACGCCTGCAACCTTCATAAATGCCTCCAATTTTCAAAAAATAGTATCACAGTATCATTATTTTATCATATTTCTCTTGTTTGTGTGAAAAAATGAGTTTATAATTGGAGTATATGTAAATTTTGTAAGGAGATGTAAAAATGAACGTATTAGTAGTGAACTGTGGAAGTTCTTCTCTTAAGTATCAGCTTATTGATTCAGATACAGAAGCTGTTCTTGCAAAGGGAATTTGTGAAAGAATTGGAATTGATGGTCGACTTGTATATCAGAAAGCCGGACTGGATAAGGAAATCACGGACGCTGACATGCCTACACACAAACAGGCTATTCAGATGGTGCTTGATGCACTTGTGAATGAAAAGACAGGTGCGCTTAAGTCTCTTAAGGAGATTGATGCTGTAGGACATCGAATCGTACATGGAGGAGAGAAGTTTACTAAGTCTACAATTATTACAGATGAAGTGCTAAAGACTGTTGAAGAGTGTAATGAGCTTGCACCACTTCACAATCCAGCTAATATTATTGGTGTAAATGCATGTAAAGAGCTTATGCCTGATGTACCTATGGTTGGTGTGTTTGATACAGCTTTCCATCAGACAATGCCTGCTAAAGCATATTTGTATGGTATTCCATATGAATATTATGAGAAGTATAAGATAAGAAGATATGGTTTCCATGGTACAAGCCATAGTTATGTGTCAAAGAAGCTGGCTGAGTACACAGGACTTGATTACAACAATTCAAAGCTCATTGTTGCTCATTTAGGTGGTGGAGCATCAATCAGTGCCGTATTAAACGGAGAGTGTGTTGATACATCTATGGGACTTACTCCTCTTGAGGGTATTGTCATGGGAACAAGATCTGGAGATATTGATCCTTCTATCATTGAGTTTATAGCCGACAAAGAGAACCTTTCTATCAAGGAAATTCTTGATATTCTTAATAAGAAGTCTGGTGTTCAGGGAATGTCAAGAGTATCAAGTGATTTCAGAGATCTTGAGGTTGCATATTACGAGGGCAATGAGCTTGCAATTAACGCTGTTGAAGTATTCTCATACAAAGTAGCTAAGTATATTGGTTCATATGTAGCTGCCATGAATGGTGTTGACGCAATTGCATTTACTGCCGGTATTGGAGAAAATACAAACTTCGTAAGAGAGAAGATTGTTAATTACCTCGGATATCTTGGAATTACACTTGATAAGGAGACAAATGATAAGACAAGAGGAGTAGAGGCATATATTTCAACTCCTGATTCCAAAGTTAAGGTATGCGTAATCCCTACAGACGAAGAACTTGCAATTTGTAGAGATACAGTAGCACTTGTAAAAGGAAAATAAAATTGTTGTTGACAAACCTAGATGCCATATGTATAATTGTTTAGGTGTGAATGGGAGAATACTGTGAAGATTGATATTTCAACTATTGTTAATTCAATTAATAAGAAGACTACATTTGATGTTGAGCTTGAACTTGACAGCTTTGAGTCGAGAATGGGTACTTTTCCTATTTTGAAAAAGTCACCGTTAGCACTTCATGTTGAGAATCAGGAGAATGCAGCATTGCTTATTTCGGGTTCAGTAGATATGAGACTTGCTATACCGTGTGGCAGATGTTTGGAAGATGTTCCAACAGATATCCATTTCGATATTGATAAGAAGCTTACTATTTCTGATGGTACTGTTATCGATGAAGAGATGGAAGAGACGGATTACCTGATTGGGTTTGAATTGGATGTAGAAAGATTAGTCTACGCCGAGATTTTGGTGAACTGGCCGATGAAAGTTCTGTGTAAGGACGATTGCAAAGGAATTTGCAAAGTCTGTGGGATGAACTTGAATAAGGGCACCTGCAGTTGCCAGAAAACAGAACTGGATCCAAGAATGGCGAGAGTCCAAGATATATTTAACAAGTTTAAGGAGGTGTAAACAAATGTCAATTTGTCCAAAGAATAAATCTTCTAAGGGTAGAAGAGATAAGAGAAGAGCTAACTGGAAGATGTCAGCTCCTACTTTAGTAAAATGCAGCAAATGTGGAGAATTAATGATGCCACATCGTGTATGCAAGAATTGCGGTTCTTACAACAAAAAAGAAATCATCGCAATGGACTAATCACAGATTAATAAATGCAATTAAGGAGCTATACTATATGTATAGCTCTTTTTTTGCGACTTATTCAGAAAAATGCACAGAAAATATACTGTAAATAGTTGTAAATTAATAATTGATTTATGCAGATGTTTATAGTATATTTTCTAATAGATGCATAAGGAGGGATAAAATGCAGACTATTACTAAAGTAGTACTTGATGCTATGGGTGGGGATAATGCGCCGGCAGCACCGGTACAGGGCGCGGTAGATGCTGTTAATGCCCGTAAAGATATAAAAGTTATTTTAGTAGGACAAGAAGAGGTAGTAAAAGAGGAACTTGCGAAATATACTTATCCCAAGGAGCGTATTGAGATAGTAAATGCTCCAGAAGTGATTGAGATGGCAGAGCCACCAGTTCTTGCAATTCGTAAGAAAAAACAGTCATCAATGGTGGTTGGAATGAATATGGTAAAGCAGAAGCAGGCTGATGCTTTTGTTTCAGCAGGAAGTTCTGGTGCTATCCTTGTAGGTGGACAGTTGATAGTAGGAAGAATCAAGGGGGTGTTAAGACCACCACTTGCGCCACTTATTCCGACAGAGAATGGCGTATCGCTACTTATTGACTGTGGTGCGAATGTAGATGCAAGGGCAGAGCATCTCGTTCAATTTGCCAAGATGGGTTCTATTTACATGGAGAACGTTATTGGTGTCAAGAATCCAAAGGTTGCCATTGTCAATATTGGTGCGGAAGAAGAAAAAGGAAATGCGCTTGTAAAAGAGACAATGCCATTACTTAAAGAATGTAAAGATATCAATTTTGTAGGAAGTATTGAAGCTAGAGATATACCAAAGGGAGGAGTGGATGTTATTGTCTGTGAAGCCTTTGTTGGAAATGTTATTCTTAAGCTTTATGAAGGCCTCGCTGCAACTCTTATAGGAGTAGTTAAAAAGGGTCTTATGAGTTCGTTAATAAGCAAGATCGGTGCCGCTCTTGCATTACCTGCTTTGAAGAAGACAATCAAGTCTTTTGATGCGAATGAATATGGTGGAGCTCCGCTGCTTGGACTAAACGGTCTTGTTGTAAAGACACATGGAAGTTCAAAAGTTACGGAAATTACTAATTCTATTTTCCAATGTGTTACATTCAAAGAGCAGGATATAAATGGTAAAATCAAAGAAAAATTATTAACCTCTCAAAGCGAAGAGGAGTAGAAAGGAAAAGACTATGGAATTTGAAAAAATCAAAAAAATCATTGTGGAAGTATTAAATGTTGAGGAAAGCGATGTTACAATGGAAGCTACATTCGTTGATGATTTGGGAGCAGATTCACTTGATGTTTTCCAAATTATTATGGGTCTTGAAGAAGAATTTGATATTGAGATTCCAAACGAAGAGGCTGAGAAAATTGTTACAGTTGGAGATGCTGTAGAACAGATTAAGAATTCTGTAAATCAATAAGAGAAGAGCCCTGAAAAGGGCTTTTCTATTTTTGTAGGAGGAAATATGGCTGCATTAAAGGAATTTCAAGAGAAAATCGGATATAATTTCAAAAATGAAGCTTTGCTGAAACAAGCACTTACGCACAGCTCATATGCACATGAGCAGAGGAAGAAAAATAGTGATAATGAGCGATTGGAGTTTTTGGGAGATGCTGTACTTGAGATAGTATCAAGTGAGTTTTTGTATCTTAATTATCCGGACAAGCCTGAAGGTGAGCTTACAAAGCTTCGTGCCAGCATAGTGTGTGAACCAACACTTGCAATGTGCACGAATCAGATAAAACTTGGAGATTATCTTTTTCTGGGAAAGGGAGAAGATATGACAGGAGGAAGAATGCGCAAATCTATCTTGTCTGATGCACTAGAAGCAGTAATAGGTGCGATTTATTTGGATGGTGGTTTTGCTAATGCAAAAGATTTTGTTCTGAAGTATATCATGACGGATATAGAGCATAAACAGCTCTTTTATGATAGCAAGACTATCCTGCAGGAGATTGTGCAGGGACAACATCAAAAGGTCAAGTATGAGCTAATCGATGAATCAGGTCCTGATCATATGAAGAGCTTTACTGTAAGAGCCTGCGTCGGGGATGAAGAAATCAGCATAGGAACCGGTGCGACAAAGAAAGCCGCAGAACAGGAAGCGGCATATAAAGCTATTCTTGTTTTGAAGAAAGAGAGTAAATAATGTATTTAAAGAGTTTGGAGGTACATGGATTTAAATCCTTTGCCAATAAGATTGTTTTTGATTTTCACAATGGAATTACAGGTATTGTAGGTCCAAATGGTAGTGGAAAGAGCAATGTTGCCGATGCCGTGAGATGGGTTCTTGGAGAGCAGAGTGCCAAGCAGCTTAGAGGTGCATCCATGCAGGATGTTATTTTTGCGGGAACAGAGAATAGAAAGCCGCTTAGCTATGCATATGTTGCAATTACATTGGACAATTCAGACCATCAGCTTGCTACGCCTTTTGAAGAGGTTACTATAGCAAGACGTGTATATCGTTCAGGAGAGAGTGAGTACCTTATCAATGGTAATGCATGCAGACTGAAAGAGGTGTCTGAGCTTTTTTATGATACTGGTATTGGTAAAGAAGGATACTCAATTATCGGACAGGGACAGATTGACCGAATATTAAGTGGAAAGCCTGAGGAAAGACGAGAGCTGTTTGACGAGGCTGCCGGTATTGTAAAGTACAAGAAAAGAAAGAACACTGCACAGAAGAAGCTTGAAAATGAGCGGGAGAATCTTGTGCGTGTGAATGATATTTTGTCAGAGCTGGAAAGACAGGTAGGACCATTGGAACGCCAGTCAGAGAAGGCTCGTACATATCTCAAGAAGAAAGAAGAACTCAAAGAATATGATGTGAACATGTTTATTCTTGAAACTACAAGAATAGAGAGTGATTCAAAAGAAGTTGAGAAGAAGTATACAATAGCTGATGATGAATTAAAGCAGACTAATGAAGCTTATGAGAAGATTAAGCAGGAATATGAGAAGCTTGGCGAAGATATGAATTTAATGGATGAGAAGATTAATTCTATCCGCGAGACTATTAATAGCAGTTCATCTACCAGACAAAAGTTAGAGAGTCAGATTCAGATTTTAAAAGAGCAGATTCATACAGCAAGGATGACTGATGAACATCTGCAGAGTCGTTTGGATGCAATTGACCAGGAGAAGAAAGAACGTTTTGATGCGAGAAAGGAGTATGACGAGCAGAAAGCAAAATTAGATGAGCAGATTGCATCAATAGATGAGAGAAAGAAAACTGCAACCGACAAATTAGCAGTTATTCAGGCTGAGATTGCACGTTGCAATGAAGGGATAGAGAATGGACAGGAAGAGCTTATCAAGCTCCTACAGAATAAAGCAGCCATTCAGTCAAGACAGCAGCGTGCTGATACAATGCTTGAACAGATTAATATCCGTAAGTCAGAGCTTACAAAACGCCTTCTTGACAGAAAGACTAAAGAGGCTGGATTTAACGCTATCTTAGAACAGTACCAGCAGAAGCTTGATAGCGTAAATCAGTTAATCGCAGATTCTGAAAAGCAACAGAAGGAATTAGAAGAAAAAGATAGAGAGTGGCGTTTAAAAGCAAAAGAGAATGCACGTCTTATAGAAGAGCTAACTAGTAAATATCATAGACAACAGTCAAGGCTTGAATCCCTTCGCAACATCGCAGAACGTTATGACGGGTACGGAAACAGTATTCGTAAGGTGATGGAGCAGAAGGATAAAAATGCAGGTCTGCTTGGTGTTGTATCAGATATCATTCAGGTTGAGAAGAAGTACGAGATAGCAATAGAGACAGCTCTAGGTGGAAATATCCAAAACATTGTCACAGAGGATGAGCAGACTGCAAAGAAGATGATTTCTTTTTTGAAGGAGAACCGACTTGGAAGAGCTACGTTTTTACCTCTTACAAGTGTGTCTGCTAGAAGTAATCCTAAGAATGAGGCAGCATTAGATGAAAAGGGTGTAATCGGAATAGCCAACCGACTTATAACATGTGACCCGAAATTCGATGAGGTCGCAGCCTATTTGCTTGGAAGAGTACTTGTAGTAGACACAATTGACAATGCAATTGCTCTTGCAAAGAAGAACCATTATTCGCTTCATATCGTAACATTAGAGGGAGAATACTTAAGCCCGGGTGGTTCGATGACAGGTGGAGCTTTTAAGAATTCATCTAATCTTCTTGCGCGTAACAGAGAGATAGAGGAATTAGAGGGCAAAGTAAGTCAAATAGAAAAGAAACTCGAAGAACTTAAGAAAAGAAATGATGACATTTCTACAGCCACAGCACTTAATGCTGATGAGCTTGAAGAGATAAAAGAAAATCTTCAGAAGCAGTATATTGAACAGAATACTTCAAGATTAAATGTTGAAAGAGCTAATCAGCAGAAGAACGAGAGTGAGACAGTTTTTAGCGGTCTTTTAAACGAGAATAAAGAGATAGAAAACCAGATTGCAGAGATAAATTCCAATAAACAAAAGATTGCAGAAGAGATAGAGTTTTCAGTTAACAGAGAGACTGAAATTAAGGAAGAGGCTGTTAAGCTCCAAAAGATACTTGATGAGCAGAGTGTTTTAGAAGCTACTGCATTAAAGGATAGCTCTGAAATAGAATTGGAGTATGCAAATATCAGCAAAACTCTTGAATTTACACAGGAGAATCTCGACCGTATCAACAGTGAGATTGAGAAGTTTGATGCTGAGCGTACACAGCTTGTTGAGAATGCCTCAACTGCGAAAGAAGATGCAGCAAAGAAGGAAAAGGATATAGAAGAGATTCAGAAGACAATTTTAGCTTCAGAGTCAGCAAATACAAAGCTTGATGATGAACTAAAAGAAAGCATCGCCAAAAAAGAAGCTATGTCTGAGGAATACAAGGGATTTTTCCAACGTCAGGAGGAGATATCAAAACGACAGTCAGAACTTGACAAGGAGATTTTCCGTCTCAATTCTCAAAGAGAGAAACTGCAGGAAGCGCATGAATATCAGACAAACTATATGTGGGATGAATATGAACTTACACCACATGCAGCATCAGAGCTTAAGAATGATATATATGATGATATTCCTTCTCTTAGAAAATTAATATCTGCGGTTAAGGATGAAATCCGCAAATTAGGGGATGTTAATGTTAACGCTATTGAAGAGTACAAAGAAGTATCAAAGAGATACGAAGAACTCAAGACTCAGCATGATGATATAGTCGAGGCAGAGCAGGTATTAGTTGGAATCATTGATGAACTTGATACAGGAATGCGAAAACAGTTCACAGAGAAATTTGCAGAGATTCAAAGAGAATTTGACAAAACATTTAAGCAGTTATTTGGTGGTGGACATGGCACATTAGAGCTTGTAGAGGATGAGGATATTCTCGAGTGCGGAATCAAAATAATTGCACAGCCGCCAGGAAAAAAATTGCAGAATATGATGCAATTATCCGGTGGAGAGAAAGCACTTACAGCTATTGCGCTTTTATTTGCAATTCAAGCACTTAAGCCATCGCCATTCTGTCTTCTCGACGAGATTGAAGCTGCGCTTGATGATTCAAACGTAAGTCGTTTTGCTAATTATCTCAATAAGCTTACAAAGAATACTCAGTTTATTGTTATTACGCACAGACGTGGTACGATGGGGGCGGCAGACCGACTATATGGTATTACAATGCAGGAAAAGGGTGTATCGACACTTGTTTCTGTAAATCTAATCGACAATGATTTGACTGATTAACTGTCATATTAAGAAAGGATTATTATGGGCGAAGAAAAAAAAGGATTTTTTAGTCGACTTGTCTCAGGTCTTACTAAGACAAGGGACAATATTGTCTCAGGAATTGATGCTGTTTTTAAAGGTTTTTCACATATAGATGATGAGTTTTACGAAGAACTCGAAGAGATTCTTATCATGGGTGACCTTGGAGTAAAAGCAACAGAAGCTATTCTTGAGGATTTACAGCAGAAGGTAAAAGAACATCATATCAAAGAGCCACAGGATTGCAAACAGCTTCTTATTGACAGCATCAAAGAGCAGATGAGAGTTGAAGAGACAGCATACAGATTCGAAAATGAAAAATCTGTAGTGCTAGTAATTGGTGTCAATGGAGTTGGAAAGACAACTACAGTTGGAAAGCTTGCAGGAAAGCTCAAGGACCAGGGCAAGAAAGTTGTTATAGCTGGGGCTGATACATTCCGAGCTGCTGCTGGAGACCAGTTAAAGGAATGGGCAAATCGTTCCGGTGTAGACATGATTGGTGGTGCAGAGGGCGCAGATCCCGGATCTGTTGTGTATGATGCCACTCAGGCAGCTAAGGCAAGAAATGCGGATGTACTTATTGTAGATACTGCAGGCCGTCTTCACAACAAGAAGAATCTTATGAATGAGCTGGGAAAGATTAATAAGATTCTCGAGAGTGAATATCCTGATGCATACAGAGAGACTCTTGTTGTATTAGATGCTACAACAGGACAGAATGCGCTGGTACAGGCAAAGGAATTTTCTGATGTTGCAAAGATATCAGGAATTGTACTTACCAAGATGGATGGAACTGCAAAGGGAGGAATTGCGGTTGCGATTCAGTCAGAGCTTTCTGTACCTGTTAAATATATAGGCGTCGGTGAGACTATTGACGATTTACAGAAGTTTGATTCAGATGAATTTGTAAATGCATTGTTTAATAATTAAATTAACACATAGAAAGGGATGACAACATATGTTGACGCTGGACAAGTTTGAAGAGGCTAGTGAAAAAGTAAAAGAGGTAACACTTGAGACAAAGCTTGTATATAGCGATTTCTTAAGTGCGCAGACAGGAAACAAAGTATATCTTAAGCCTGAAAATATGCAGTTTACAGGCGCATATAAAGTAAGAGGTGCATATTACAAAATAAGTACGCTCACTGAGGAAGAGAGAAAAAGAGGTCTTATTACAGCATCGGCCGGTAACCATGCACAGGGTGTAGCTTATGCAGCAAAGTGCTACGGATGTAAGGCGGTTATTGTTATGCCTACCACAACACCTCTTATCAAAGTAAACCGCACAAAGAGTTATGGTGCAGAGGTTTTATTATATGGTGATGTGTATGATGAGGCATGCGCAAAAGCATTAGAGCTTGCAGAAAAAGAGGGATATACATTCATACATCCGTTTGATGACCTTGCAGTAGCAACAGGTCAGGGAACAATAGCAATGGAGATATTTAAAGAGCTTCCGCTTGTTGAGTATATTCTTGTTCCAATTGGAGGTGGCGGACTTGCAACAGGTGTATCGACACTTGCCAAGCTGCTTAATCCAAAGATTAAAGTAATCGGAGTTGAACCGGCAGGGGCAAACTGTATGCAGGCTTCTTTTAAAGCTGGAAAAGTAACTACATTGCCTAGTGTAAATACTATTGCAGATGGTACTGCAGTAAAGACACCTGGTTCAAATATTTTCCCGTTTATTCAGAAAAATCTTGATGATATTATTACAGTTGATGATGATGAGCTTATAGTTGCATTTCTTGATATGGTTGAAAATCACAAGATGGTTGTAGAAAACTCCGGACTCTTAACAGTTGCGGCACTTAAGCATCTCAACGTAAAGGATAAGCGTGTTGTTTCAATCCTCAGTGGCGGAAATATGGATGTTATAACCATGTCATCAGTTGTACAGCAGGGACTTATCTTCAGAGACCGTATTTTTACAGTATCAGTATTACTTCCAGATAAGCCGGGCGAACTTGCAAAGGTTTCAGATACACTTGCAAAACAGCAGGGAAATGTCATAAAGCTCGAGCATAATCAGTTTGTATCTACAAACAGAAGTGCAGCAGTTGAACTACGAATTACCCTTGAGTGCTTTGGAACAGAGCACAAGGAGCAGATACTTAAAGCACTCGAAAAGAAGAACTACAAACCTAAGGTTGTTCGCACGGCTATATAGGGTAACTAAAAAGCGGTTGCCAACCAATAATAAGGAGACCAATAAATATGGAGACTATGAAAGATTTTGAGAAAGAACTCGAGCGTTCTTTCAGAACAATAAATGAAGGCGATATAATATCAGGTACAGTTATTGCAGTATCAGAAGAAGAGGTGACATTAGACCTCAATTACTATACACAGGGAGTAATTAAAGTTGAGAATCTAAGCAATGACCCAGATTTCAATGTGTTTTCAGATGTTGCACAAGGTGATGTCATTGAAGCTACTGTTGTTAAGCTTGATGATGGAAATGGAAATATTGAATTATCTAAAAAAGAAGCAAACGATATTCTTGCATGGGATAAGCTTAAAGAAATGATGGATGCTGAGCAGGTTATAAAGGTTCGTATTAAAGAGGCTGTAAATGCAGGAGTTGTTTCATACGTTGAAGGAATAAGAGCATTTATCCCGGCTTCTCAGATTTCTACAGATTATGTTGAAGATACGAGTTCGTGGGTAGGAAAAGAGCTTGAAGTGAAGATAATAACTGTTGATAAAGCAAATGATAAGCTTGTATTATCAGGAAAAACAGTTGCAAAGGATAAAGAGGCTGAAGAGAGAAATCATCGTATTTCAATGCTTGTACCGGGCAGTGTTGTTGAAGGTACAGTTGAGAGTATCATGCAGTATGGAGCATTTATTAATTTGGGAAATGGACTTAGCGGACTGGTTCACATATCTCAGATATGCCAGAAGCGTATTTCATCACCGAGAGAAGTGCTAAAAGAAGGACAGAAGGTAAAAGTAAAGATTTTGAATACTAATGACAATAAGATTAGTCTTAGTATGAAAGCTCTTGAGGAAATTGCGGTCGATACAACTGAGGACGCAGGCGAGATAGAGGAGTATGTATCAAATGAGAGTGTTGGTACAAGCCTTGGTTCTATATTTGCCGGGTTAAAATTATAAATTAATAGCGATTGCAAAAGACTAAAAAGAGGTGTCAAGAAAAAATACTTGACACCTCTTTGGCGTTGTAGTATATTATCCAAGGTGACTTATATGGATGATAAATTAAAACAAACATATTTATATGATTTTTATGGTGAGCTTTTGAACGAACATCAGCGGCAGATATATGAAGATTTTGTGTTTAATGATTTGTCTCTGGGGGAGATAGCGTCCGAGGAGGGCATTTCGAGACAGGGAGTGTCAGATATGATTAAGCGCTGTGGGAAAAAGCTTGAGAATTATGAACAGAAGCTTCATTTGGTTGAGAAGTTCATGTCTATAAAGGATGATGTCTACAGGATTCATGAGCTTACAGATGAGTTTAACAGGTCACAGGATAGTAGAATTATTGAAGATATAGAGAGTATTTCAAATCAGATATTAGAGGAGCTATAGTATGGCATTTGACAGTTTATCAGAGAAACTGCAGAACGTATTTAAGAACCTTCGTAGCAAGGGACGCCTGACTGAAGATGACGTAAAGGCAGCTCTTAAGGAAGTTAAGATGGCACTTCTTGAAGCCGATGTTAATTTCCGTGTTGTAAAGCAATTTACCAAGAGCGTGCAGGAGAGAGCAATTGGACAGGATGTTATGAATGGTCTTAATCCTGGACAGATGGTTATCAAAATCGTAAATGAAGAAATGATAAATCTCATGGGTTCAGAGACTACAGAGATTGCATTTCGTCCGGGAAAAGAGCTTACGGTTATTATGATGGTTGGTCTTCAGGGTGCTGGTAAGACAACGACTACAGCCAAGATTGCCGGAAAGCTGAAGGCAAAGGGAAAGAAGACTCTGCTTGCAGCCTGTGATGTTTATAGACCGGCTGCCATAGAACAGTTGAAGATTAATGGACAGAAGCAGGGTGTTGAAGTTTTTGCTATGGGTGACAAGAATAAGCCTGAAGACATAGCAAAGGCAGCTGTAGAGCATGCAAAGAAGAATGACTTCAATGTACTTATCATAGATACAGCCGGACGTCTTCATGTAGATGAAGATATGATGGACGAGCTTATCAGAATAAAAGAGGCTACTGATGTATTCCAGACCATTTTGGTAGTAGATGCCATGACAGGTCAGGATGCAGTGAATGTTGCAAGTACTTTTGATGAGAAAATCAGCATAGATGGTGTTGTAATTACTAAGTTAGACGGTGATACACGAGGCGGTGCGGCTCTTTCAATCAGGGCTGTCACAGGAAAGCCAATTCTATTTGCCGGAATGGGAGAGAAGCTTTCTGATTTAGAGCAGTTTTATCCGGATAGAATGGCTTCGAGAATTCTTGGTATGGGTGATGTGCTTACCATGATTGAGAAAGCACAGGAGAATATCGACGAAGAGAAAGCCAGAGCAATGGAAGAGAAGATGCGTCGGAATGAATTTGATTTTGAGATGTATCTTGATTCTATGAGCCAGATGAAGAAGATGGGTGGACTTTCAAGTCTTATGGGCATGATGCCTGGAATGATGGGCGGAGGAAAGATGCCTGAAATCGACACAGATGCAGCAGAGAAGCAGATGGCTCGCACAGAGGCAATTATCCAGTCAATGACACCGAAGGAGAGACAGAATCCTAATTTATTAAATCCTAGCCGTAAGATGCGAATAGCAAAGGGCGCAGGAGTTGATATATCAGAGGTTAATCGTCTTGTCAAGCAGTTTGAACAGACGAAGAAGCTTATGAAACAGATGCCTGGAATGATGGGCGGTAAAAAAGGTCGCCGCGGTGGCGGTCTTGGTGGAATGTTCAAAGGACTACCTTTTTAACGAGGAGTTTTTGATATAAATTAAACAATAATTATTTCTATTTATTTTAAGGAGGAAACAAAAATGGCAGTAAAAATCAGATTAAGAAGAATGGGACAGAAGAAAGCACCTTTCTATAGAATAGTAGTTGCAGATTCAAGATCACCAAGAGATGGAAGATGTATCGAGGAAATCGGAACATATGATCCAACAAAGAACCCAACAGAGTATCATGTAAATGAAGAGTTAGCAAAGAAATGGTTAGCTAACGGTGCACAGCCAACAGAGACAGTAGCTAGAATCTTCAAGAGCGCAGGTATCGAGAAATAAGATAAGAGGTGGATGCAATGAAAGAATTAGTAGAAGTAATTGCAAAAGCACTTGTTGACAATCCAGACGAAGTTTCTGTAACAGAGACAGAGAATGAAAAAGCAATTGTTTTAGAATTACGTGTTGCACAGTCTGACATGGGCAAAGTAATCGGCAAGCAGGGTCGCATTGCCAAAGCAATCCGCTCTGTTGTAAAAGCCGCAGCTTCAAAAGAAGACAAGAAAGTTATTGTGGAAATTGTACAGTAATTTGGAGCCGTCTCATAAATGTGAGACGGTTCATTTTGTATTCTATATATGAGAGGAAATAGAATGGAAGATTTGCTAAAGGTTGGTGTTATTACATCAACACACGGCATCAGAGGTGAGGTAAAGGTATTTCCAACTACTGATGATGCGAAGAGATTCAAGAAGTTAAAAAATGTTATTCTTGATAATGGAAAAGAGAAAATTGACATGGAGATTGCCACGGTAAGATTTTTCAAAAACATGGTAATCCTCAAGTTTAAAGGTATAGATGATATTAATGATGTAGAGAAATACAAAAAAGCAGAGCTTTATGTAACAAGAGAGAATGCTGTTCCTTTAAAAAAGGATGAGTATTTTATAGCAGACCTGATAGGAATTGAAGTGACCTCAGATGAAGGAGAGGCACTAGGAGTGATAGATGACGTCCTTCAGACGGGGGCTAATGATGTCTATGTCATAAAAAAAACGGGGTGTCAGGATTTGCTGGTTCCTGCAATCAAGGCCTGTATCAAAGAAGTTGATATAGAAAATCAAAAGATGATAGTACATCTTCTTGCAGGATTAAGAGATTAAGAGAGTGCGCATATGAATTTTCATATTTTAACATTATTTCCGGATATGATAATAAATGGTTTGTCCGAGAGTATTACTGGAAGAGCTTTAAAACAAAATAAGATTTCTATTGAAGCTGTTAATATAAGGGATTTTTCTACTAACAAGCACCGCAAAGTGGACGATTATACATATGGTGGAGGTGCAGGAATGCTGATGCAGGCACAACCGGTATATGATGCGTGGAAAAGTGTAAGTGGTGGAAAGCCAGTTAGAACAGTCTATGTGACACCGCAGGGGGCTATGTTTAATCAAAGTATGGCGGAGGAATTTGCCAAAGAAGACGACCTTATTATTTTGTGTGGTCATTATGAAGGTATAGACGAACGTGTGCTTGAGGAAATTGTTACAGATTATGTGTCTATAGGAGATTATGTATTGACAGGTGGGGAATTAGCATCTATGGTAATGGTAGATGCTATTTCGCGACTTGTTCCGGGTGTACTTCACAATGAGGTATCTGCGGAGACCGAGTCCTTTCATGGTAATTTGTTAGAATATCCACAATATTCGAGACCGGAAGTATGGCACGATAAAGAGGTGCCACAAGTGCTCATGTCTGGAAATCAGAGAGAAATTTCCAAGTGGAGATTAGAACAATCAGTTAAAAGAACAAAAGAGAGGCGACCTGATTTGTTTGAAAAGTATGAGACAATGCAAAAGTGCAAAGAGGTGCTGATGAGCAATAAGCTTTTGCATATTGATATGATAGAATTTATAAATAGAGGAACTGCCGACCTTGTACACTTTGATGAGAATGAGATTATTATCAGGGATATAGCGTCGGGAGCATATTTTCACAGCCTTATCAATCCTGATATGGCAGAGGAATCCTGTTTGGTCAAGAGCAGGTTATGTAGTGAAAAAGAGATGAATTGTCTTATAATTCATCAGGATAGTATGATACCGGTTATAGAAGGTGAACTGGGAATGCATGTTTCATCAGCTTGCAGACAATATGTTTTTACAAGAAAAGAAAAACTGCCAATAAAAGGATTGTATCGTGCGGATGGTAAGCCGATGGAATCCGGTCTTGTTATTAAGGCGCTGACAGAGGAATACACTGATTTTGTAGTTAATGCATATGATAGTGTAGGTGGAGATAAATATGTAAGACGCCGTATTGCAGGTGGAAATGTAATAGGAGCTTTTATAAACGAAAATTTAGTAGGCTTTGCGGGCTTGCATGAAGAGGGAAGTCTTGGTATGATTTATGTAGTACCATCTTTTAGAAACAAACATATTGGAATGGCACTTGAGACATACTTGATAAATCTGGAACTAGAGAAGGGCAATATACCATTTGTACAAGTTAAGCTTGGAAATAATGAGGCCGATAAAATGCAGGAAAAACTTGGACTATTTGGTTCGAAGACAATGGTTTTTTGGATGGAGTAGTAGGAGGTCTTTATGAGAAAAAAGACAGGACTGTTTATTTTAATATTATCTATAGTGATAGTTGGAATAGCAAGTATTCCCGTAAAAGCGGATGAACCGGCTAAGAATGGAACATGGGGAGATATATCATGGAATCTTTCCGACGATGGAACACTTTTAATTACAGGGCGTGGAGAGATTAAGTCCTGGGATAGCGGTATGAGCGTGGACGCACCTTCGTGGACGGATTATACTATGGGTGACCAGGAATTAAAAGTAACATCCATAGTATTTGATGAGGGGATTACCAGAATTGGGGCAAACACATTTGTTTTGTGTTCAGATGTAGTATCTATTGATTTTCCTTCTACACTTGAGGAGATTGATGAAGGGGCATTTGCCTATTGTGAATCACTTTCGTCAGTTGTTATACCGAAGTCTGTTAAGAAAATAGGAGCAAATGCGTTTGTTGAGGCGCATTCGCTTAAGACAATTTATATTGATAAAGCTGGTGTTGATATTGATGCTACAGCGTTTGAGGAAGAGTGTGATTATGAGCAAAAGAATCATACTTATGAAT
>JAXELM010000142.1:0-13634 GCA_034100525.1 Agathobacter sp. | reverse complement strand
ATGCGCCGGATTTACATGTACCATCACATGCTTTACCTTCGGAAACTTCTGCTCGATATTCTCGTGTACTTCCTCAGCTATATCATGTGCTTTCTGAAGAGTGTATGTCGCATTTACCTGTATCTCAACATCCACATATATTTTGTTTCCAAATATACGTGTCTGAAGTAAATCAATTCCAAGTACTTCCTTGTGAGCAATTGCTACATCATAAATCTCCTTCTCAGTTGCCTCGTCGCAGGAATGATCTACCATTTTATCCATTGCATCCTTGAAAATATCAAATGCAGCCTTTGCAATAAATACAAAGATAACAAGACTCGCTATTGAATCCATGACTGGAAATCCCATCATGGCGCCACCGATACCTATTAACGCTCCAACTGATGACAGTGCATCTGAACGATGATGCCATGCATCTGCCATGAGTGCGCCCGAATCAATTTTCTTTGCGTTGTATCTGGTATACCAGAACATAAGCTCTTTGGTTACAATTGAAACACCCGCTGCAATTAGTGCCAACATTCCAGGCACTTCAAGCTTGCCGTAATTACCATGTATTATATCTTTAAATGCCTGAGAACCAATTTCTAGACCAGTGAAAAGTAATACTACTGCAAGAATAATTGCAGCTACACACTCAAGTCTCTCGTGCCCATAAGGATGCTCTTTGTCAGAATCCTTTGAGGCAAGCCTCACTCCTATAATTACAACAATCGTACTAAATACATCTGATGCAGAATGAATTGCATCACTTATCATAGCATTCGAATGTGCAAATATTCCTGCAAATAATTTGAAAACTGAAAGCAATATATTCTGGATAATTGTAATGCAGGATACCTTGTTTGCTACTCTCATAAATTCATTTTCTGTTACTTTTTCTGTTACTTTTTCCATAATTTTAGCCACCTTTCTTACTATATTCAAGAACGCCCCAGCGTTCTTACTGCGGAATGCGCGTCAGCTTTGCTGACATCTTCTTCTGCGCATTCCTGCAATCCGCCGGAGGCTTTTATCTCAGTTGGAGGATTGCATCCTCCACTGAAACGAATATGTTTCTACTCGCCACCTATAGAAGTGGGAGTCTTCCCAACTGAGATAATTCGGATAGCTCTATAGCACTTATATATTTATTTTAATATATGTGGGTATTTCAGCGAATGCTATGTATAAAGATAAAAAAACACCCACGAATCAGTATTAGCAACTACTGTCCCGTGGATGTGAATATTCCACTGCCAAATAATGGCCCGACTCCTTGACTTATATGTATGATAATATACGTCAATGGTCTGCTCAGTTTGTACTGTAGATTTATATGCAGTGCAAAGAGTTAATTTAGGATATCATTTATGTTCATTTATGTCAACAAAAAAATTCCTGTATGACCACGACATTTGATTTACAATGAAATCTGTCTTCATAATCGAGTTGATTTCCTGAGCGATTTTATCTACTTTATCATTATAATTAGGCCTTCAATCATACCAAACTGCAAGAATATTATTCTCTATTTTTTGCATCTTCTTAATTTCCTTTGATGCTTTGTAGATATCTGTTTCAAAATAGAATATTGGTTCATTGTTAATCTTATTCTGTAATAAAATTTCTCCATCATTAGTCGAAATCAATTTTTCGTAATTAAAATATAATGCTGGACATTTTTCTTTTAAAAGCATCGGAATTGATGGATATACTTGCTTGTTTATTATATCTGAAGCATAATAGCAAGTTAATTTATTATCGATTGGATTTATATAAATATGATTAAAAAAATCAATATCCACTATGGCACCATGTATTCTTCCGTCTCCACCAATTATTTTAATTGCTTCAGATATTCTTCTTTGAAATTTTGTAAATTTCTTTAAGGGCTTCTCGATTAATGCAATTTCATAATCCATATTATCATAATAATATTGTAAAGAACTTTTCGATAAGTGCTTCATAGCCCCTCCATTAAGAATACACAAATCTAAATACTTTCCCATATGAATAAAACAATAATATCCATTTTTTTTAAGCATATATAATTTATGGATTTTTCTATTAAAATTAATTGTAATATTTTTACCCCTATAAAAATTTATATAATCATCCCTTGTAATTAAATGAATCCCATCCTCATAGAATGCAAACCAATCATATTTTCCATCAAATACTATTTTTTTTAATCTTATATTTTCATTTGTATAACCCACTTGATTATCTGAATATATTTTTATCTCACCATCATCAAAGAAATAATTTTTATGAGTATGCCCACTTACATATATAAAATTATTTTCATAATCATTCATTCCTCTCCAATCTATCATAGGCATGTGCGTAAATATTATTGTATTTACATTTTTTAGAATCGGAAGCACTCTTTCATATAAATCATTAAATTTTTTTGATTCCTCAATTTCTTCTCTTCTGGATATTATGTCCCTATAAATACCATTCTGTGCATTAAAATCTATATTACACCCCGAAAAACCAGTTCCTCCTACAATAACATATCTTGCATTCCTAATAATTTCTGATAACTCATTATTAGTTATATTATTGAATTTATCATCACTTATCTTAAAGATTCCTTTTTCATTACAAAAAGCAATTTCATTTTTTAATAATATCATTCCGTATTGAGATAATAATTCTTCATATTTCTTATAAATTTCATCTAATGTAAACGCAGAAAACGACCATAAATCATGATTTCCAAGTACAAATATAACACTTTTCCTGTATCCACTTCTGGCTATTGATTCTCCCAATATCTTTACAAACAACTCATAAATAGCAATTTCAGAAGAAATATCCCCTCCAATTAATATACACTTTCCAGAATTATTAAGAAGTTGATTAACTATTTTTTGAAGCACATATAATATGTCCTCTTCCGACTTACAATTAGCCTTTCTAAGTCGATGTACAAGATGTAGATCCGTAATATAATATACAAATTCAGAATCAAAATCATTATTATCATTAATAATATTTTCTTGAAATACAAGTTTAGTTTGTTCTTCTTGTTCCAGAATATTTTGATATGTTCCAATATTGTCTAATTTATATACATGAGGTATAACCTTAATATTATTTTTTTTAGCTATACAACTTTTTACTTTAATATCTTTTAAATTTAAATCATCAAAACTTTTTACATTATCTAATCCATCACACATGATAAGATTTGCACTAGACAAATCACCACCTAAATACGCAACAAATTCCGAAAAATGACTGAAACATTGCATATCTTTCTTTCGTTGATTACCATTTTTATCTATCCATGTCTGTTCTACACAAAATGTTTCATCATTACTATCAAACCATTTTGAAATGCTATATCTTAATTCTTTTTCTGTAACTGGTAATAACGTTTTATCATTAATTACATAATCAGAAATATTTGTTATGTTCACTCTGGACTTTGATAAATTACAATCTGATAAATCATAATTTAAGTACTCTACATATTTTTCAAAATTTTCAAAATATCTATATGTAGTAAATATACATGCTCTTGAATTATCATTACGAAAAGCACTAGTTTTTATGCAAAAATAATTCGTTGTATCGTCAAAATATTTATTTTGCTTAATATGCCATTTACCAGTTTTAATAAAATCTACAATTTCTTTAAAATCTCGTTTATGTTTATTTATAGTGCTCTTACATCCACATCTATAATTAAAATTTTCTAAAACCTTATCCGGATCATAAATATAACATAATGAATTTAGAATTCTATATGTAGGATAATAATCTTCAGAAACTAACTCCATAATATTTTTAAATGCGGCTTCAGGATTGTTATAAATATAATTAAATAGAAGAAAAATAATATCTTTTTCATTTTTCTGTTTACATTTATCTAAAATACTTTTAAATTGCATATAGCTTTCACAATTGATTAATTCTTTTATACATCTTTTCCTATATTTTTTCTCTTCTTCAACATTATCAAACAAAAGATCATCTATTTTTTTTAAATCACTATAACTTCTGATTTTATCCTCACTGATTGGTTTAAAATTAATTTTTTCTATTTCTAATTGATATGCTTTGATTATATCATGAGATAACTCTAAACCATAATAGCATCCCTGATCATAAATATCTCCACACAAGAAAGTATAATATTCTTCAAAAGATGAAAACATCGACTCTACAATTCTTTCACTTGGATTTTCGACACTCCCAAAATTAATAAGTTCTTTGACATAATATTTATCTTTAATAACATCATAACCACGTGCCTTAGATTTTCTAATTCCTACCTTTCTCTGTACTTCTACTATCATAGGATTAAACATCAAATCTTTTGGGATATCATCAAAACATAAAGATTTATTTTTTATACCTTTTATAAAAACATTAATTTGTTTTTTAGAATATACATTAATCATATTATCCATTATTTTACACCCACCCTTTTTTATTCTATAACTTGTTATATATATAACAATATTTTATAAATACAATATACACAATCTATTATATAAATAAATTGTATCACAATTAAAAATTTTATCGAGTGCATTATTAGGATTGAAAAAATATCGTATTTGAAGTACGTTATTTATGAGGTGATATTTATGTTAAAAACCTTTTTAAAAAATAAAAAAATTTCCATGTACAAACTCTCTGCAGAAAGTGGTGTCCCTTACAGTACACTAAACGATTTAGCAAATCACAAACTACCTGTTGAGAATTTAAAGAGCGGGCAGCTTTATTCTTTGTCTCAATCACTGGGTATAACAATGGATGAACTGTACAAAATTTGTATGAATACATGCCTAATTCATTCAGACAAATTCGATTCCACAGCCGCAGTTATTGTAAAACACAAAACATACTATTTGTCTTTTAATAAAAATGGAAAAGTCTATGAAGAAAAGATTTTACCTGTGAAACATGAAGCCACAAAATATATTGAAATACTTGCCCAATGGAAACTAGATGAAGTATTATCACACATTGCAATGGAGGAAGCGTATGAAACCATACATTCTAAAACGACTAGATGATGAAATTGCAATACTAAATATTACTGAAAATGGCTTAATTGAAGACTATAAATTGTTTAACAATAATGCGCATCTTGCACCATTACATGAACCAAATAGTACAGACTGGCTAAAAAAATGGTGGGCAAGACGTGCTGTACCATTTAGACGATGGCAAAAAGGAGAAGATATCAAGGCTATTACTTATAGTTTTCATTCAAAAAATATCCCTTCCCCTTTGGGTGACATTTTCGCATAAATTATCTATTTAGTACCTTCATAGTTACGAACAGCAAGTGCCCATCAGCTAAGCTGATAGGCACTTACTCCAACAAACTATACTATTTTTGCACTGAACCGATACAATAATTCTATATGTTATCTGTCATCCCTACCCCAATTTTTCACAATTCTCATATATTTACTGAAATTGATAATCGCTCTTACAGCCTCATCAACCAGCACTGCCAAGAACACTCCGATGATTCCAAGCTTACATACATATACCAGAAATGCAGCTACTGATACCATAAATAGCGTTCCAAATATCTGCGTGTAAAGCATCCATTTGGTATCCCCGCTTCCACGAATTCCATTTCCGATGATGATGTTTGCAGACTTTGAAATAATATTGATACCGCTTATCAGAAGATAAATACTGCATGTCGCAATAATGGCAGTATCCTTTGTAAATAGCGAAATAATCTGCTCTGGAATAGCAATATCCAGAATAATCATAATTACTGCAACAATCAGACACAATCCATATGCACATTTGCAAACACCCTTGTACTGTGACAAATCCTTCTTTCCTGTAGCCTCGGAGGTAAGTGTCATGGTACCACTTCCTATAGCACCTACAATAACTATTGCCAGAACTTCTACACTGAAAATAATAGAATAAATTCCTGCAGCAAACTCATTAATTGAATTTAAAATTCTAATCAGACACAGATTTCCAAGATTCCACGCAAAATCCTCAAGTGCTGTATTTACTCCTAATTTTGCTGATGCAAAATATGTAGAAAATTTCGATTTTCTGATTGCATTAAATGTTGGGCGTGTGGATAGCTTTTTGCTTGTAGAAAATATATATCCGATATATATTGCCCCCACATATTCAGCTATCGCAGTTCCTATGGCTGCACCCTTGATTCCGAGTGCCGGAAATCCAAACTTGCCATAGATGAGACAATAATCCAAAACAACATTGATGCCCGCACGAATTATGCCATACAGAACCAGTGGCGTTGTATAGTTGGATGTCTGGAGTATAACGCTAAGCGAACCTCCAAGTCCGATAAGCAAAAACACAGGCGCATAAAATCTCGCATAGCTTAAACACATCGGCATAAGATTGTCAGATACACCCATGAATTTAAAAATAGGCTCAGGCAGCAAAAGCCACAGAAGAAACAATAACACCGGCACGATATTGTTGTACTTTATCAATGCCCCTGCGTATTCCTCTATATGCTCTCTGTTATTTGCACCAACACTCTGACTGATTAAGATTGACGCACCTGCCACCAGTGCAAAACAAAATGACATCGTTGTCCACATAGGTGTTGTCGCATTAGATAACGCACTCATGTACAGATTGTCCGCACGCCCCAGAAAAATCCTGTCAATCAGCATCTGTATCTGACTGATAACGTTGCTCAACATAATCGGCACTGCAATAATAAGCAGTCTTCTTAAACATACTTTCTTATTCATTTTAATCTACTCCCCTCCAGTTGTGCTAACGAACGTTACACGATTATATCGAACCTTCGCTCGTATGTCAACAGACAAATATTGAGCAAAAATAAACGGTAAAAAATAAACCCGCTGGCAGGACTCTCCTACAACGGGCTTATTCTCTTATTCAATTTATTTCAGTGCTTTTTCGATTGCATCAATGACAATTCTTAGAGCCTTTATTCTGGCGTATTTCTTGTCATTTGACTCTAATACATGCCAAGGTGCATAAGTTGTATTCGTCTTCTTCATCATTTCGTTGACGGCATCCTCATACAAATCCCATTTCTCTCGATTACGCCAATCCTCATCCGTAATTTTCCACTGTTTTTCCGGCGTATTCTGACGGTCTGTAAAACGGGCAAGCTGTGTATCCTTGTCGATTTGAACCCAGAATTTCACAATAACTGCGCCCCAATCTGACAATTCCTTCTCGAACTCATTTATTTCATTGTAAGCTCTTTGCCATTCGTTCTCACTGCAGAAGCCCTCAAGTCGCTCAACCATAACTCTTCCGTACCAGGTACGGTCAAAAATAGCAATATGTCCTGTCTTCGGAAGTCGATTCCAGAATCTCCACAGATAGTGTCTTGCCTTTTCATGTGGCTCCGGACTGGCAATTGGGTGCACTTCAAATCCACGTGGATCTAACGCACCGGTAATTCTCTTTATATTTCCACCTTTTCCGGCTGCATCCCAGCCTTCATAAGCAATAATGACAGGTACTTTCTTGCGATACAGCTTGTTGTGCAGTTCTCCCAGTCTCTGCTGAAGCTCGTGCAGCTCCTTGCGATACTCCTCTTCGGTCAGCTCCTTATCGAGCGCAATCTCGCTTAGCTTTGGTATTTTCTCAAGTGGAAATACATTCTGCAAAAGAGGAACAGCCAGATTGCTGTTTTTGAGTGCAGTGTCAATTCCACTTACCAGAGTCTCAAGCACCTGCAATTCCGCCCACTTCTTATTCTTTGCATCAATCAGATACCATGGATCAGCCGGCGCATTCGTATCGTTTAAATAACGGTCGAACACTTTCTGGCACTTATCGTAATGTTTATTCTGCCAGTCATCCTTTGAGCTTACACGCCATTTCGTATTTTTGTCATCTTTTAATGCATCAATACGTTTTTTCTGCTCTTTCTGACTTATCTGGAAAAAGAATTTCATCACAAGATAACCATTGTCTGTAAGCTGACGCTCAAAACGCTTTACACTCTCAATCTTCTTTTTGTAATCATTCTCATTTAACTTTTCATTCAGGCATTCCTGAACAATCTCATCCATCCAGCCTGAATCCAAGAACATAAATTTTCCTTTTTCAGGAATTTTTACAAAATGACGATACAAAAATGGCTTACGTTTTTCCTCCTCCGTCGGTACATCCATAGTTGCCACCTTGAAAAAACGCGGATCAATATTGCGGATTACCTTTCCCAGGACACTGCCCTTGCCTGCGGTTCCCCAACCTTCAAACAACACAAGAACAGGCAATCCATGTTCCTTGATTTTCATCTGCTGCCCTGCTAATTTTTCACGCGCAACCTTGAGTCGCTCCTCAAGCTCTGCATCATCAGGTTTCTGTGGCTTGTTCCAATTCTCTAACATAAAATACACCCCCATTTTAAATTGTGCCCCATGCACCACGTTTATTTCTGAATACTTACATTATAACAACAAAATATCAGAATTAATAGTGCAAAAGTATTAATTTGTATTTTCATGGTTTCTCTTTGTTCGCCATTCCCAGACATAGTAAGTCACAATTAGTAGTATTCCGGTAGATGCCCAGGCCGCCGGGTCCGCATAGCATACCCCGGTGTAGCCGAAAGGTTTAACTAAAATCGCTATTGCTGCAACTCTTGCAGCAAGCTCCATGACTCCACTAAGCATAGGCACCAGCCCACGATTTAATCCCTGCAAACCATTTCTATATGCAAATATCCATGCCAGTGGCAACATAAACACACTTGCTATATACAGATATCTCATAGCATAGTCCATGTCTGTTGCTGTCGGAGATTTGATAAACCATCCAATCATGTATGGTCCTACAAGACAGTTGATTGCTGCTGCCGACAATGCACATCCAATGCAAATCCAAAAACATGCCTTCATTCCCTTGAAAATTCGCTCATATTTTCCTGCCCCGAGATTCTGTCCACAGTATGTAGCTGCGGCTGTTCCCAGTGTAGGCATGGTCTGTGTGGCAATACTATTGACCTTTGATGCTGCTGTAAATGCTGCAACGACCTGTGAACCAAATACATTTACGGATGCCTGGAAAATCATCGTTCCAATTGCTGTAATCGAATAGTTTAATGCCATCTGTATTCCTATACACAGCATATGGCTTACACCATTTAAATCCATGTAGTAATCATCTTTTTTAGTACGCAAAATGTCATACTTTCTAAACATGACAATAAAACACAATAGTGCTGAAATTCCCTGCGATATTACTGTTGCATATGCAGCTCCTGCCGTTCCGCTTTTGACTACTACAATAAAAAATATATCTAATATTATATTCAGAACCGATGAAAATATCAGAAAATAAAGTGGCGTTTTACTATCTCCGATACTTCTGAGTAGACCCGATGCTACATTGTACGACATGGTGCAGAATATTCCTGCAAAAATAACCTTGATGTAAGCATCTGCCATGCCCAGAATATTGTCAGGTGTGTTCATCCATATCAGAAACTGCTTTGACGCAAGTACTGTCGGTATAGTAAGTACTGTCGAAACAATTACTGTAAGCATGATTGCAAGCGCAACATAATGCTTCAATAATTTCTCATTTTTTGCTCCGAACGCATAACTTACCATTACACCAAATCCCTGCGCGATACCATTTGCAAATCCAAGCACCAAAAACATAAGACAGCCCGTTGAGCCCACTGCTGCCAGGGCATCAGAACCAAGATACTGGCCCACTATTATAGTATCCACCATATTGTAAAACTGCTGAAACAGATTCCCCATCAAAACCGGGATTGAGAACAGCAGTATTATTTTCATAGGATTGCCTTTTGTCATATCAGTCTTCATAGTAAAAATCTCCATACATATATCAAAAAACGTGTGAACAAAGTATAATTTCACAACCTTGTTCACACATTATATACACATGTTCAATAGGATTCAAGTACTAAATAAAATTATTTTTTGTGCAAAAACACACATCCATTTACATACCACAAGATATACAAAAACGTATTCTCAACACTATAAATAATCCCCAAGCATATCGGATACACACTCTTGTATATCTGCAGCCGTTCTTTTCGCCTTGGTAATGTTAAGCCCATTTTTTTTAGCCACAGCCAGAATATCTTCCATAGTTGGATTTTTTCCGTTTCCATTCACAGTAGTTGCATGTTCACCACCTATAGAATTACTGTAAGTCAAATCATATGCAGGCGACAGAACCCAACGCTTTTCCGTTTCTTTATACATATAAGTAAAATTCTTGGAATGATCATCTCTGTTATGCGCAAACACATTAAAACACATCAGTCTATATAATTTTTCACATTCTTCCATGGACTTGGTAAGCTGAAGTGTCAGTTTCATAAGAATATCATAATCAAGATTTGGTATTCTATGTGATGTTTCAAGAATACCTGCTGCAGAAACCATATGAACTTTGCCTGCTTCACCATCCCCAAGTCTGTCAAACCGACGTGTTCCGAAATACCCTTTCGTATTTTCTGATGGGAAAAGCCTTACTTCCTCAATTTCTAATCCACATTTCTTTGCGCATAGTGCATAATCATATTCCTGCTTTCCCATGTCTTCATTGTCATCTGATGAAGCAAACTTGATTATCCAGTCTTCATTATCCACTTTTGTCAGGATTTTCGGTCTCGCTCCACCGGAAGAACCGCCCTTGGTAAACAAATAATCCAGATTATCACAGGTTTCCGAAGTCAGAACCTTCTTACATTCTTTTGCAATTTCATCCAACGACAGCTCATCGTAATCATCATTTATTGGTATTACTGGACGATATGTCAATGCTCCCATACCAGAAGCTCCCACAATTGCGAGTCTCTCCAAGCTTCCGATTTCATATGGATTGTATCCTTCTTTTCTCATTAATCTATCTACTAATAGTCTTCCCCATCCATCAGGCAGACTATCTGCGAACACGCCAAAAAGCCCTTCAAATGGATCTATCTTTGGAATAAAAACTTTTTTTTCCAAAGGTAACGAAAATGGACTAATTGAAAATCCATCAATAAGCCAGTCGCTATCATATTCAAATGCTGCCAATCGATTCTGATACAAAGCCATTGTTCCAACTTTAAAATTATGATAAAAAACATTCACTTTATTTAGTCTGTCCATTTATTATCTCCTCTATCGATTCAAAAGGCACTTCGCTAAACAATGCATCAAGCTCTCCCTCCACTCCAAGAGCTATTGCGAGCATTGTAAGAGACTTAAGCGAGATCTCTCCTGTCTGTTCGAACCTCTTTAATGACCCAAGACTTACTCCAGATCTGACAGCAAGCTCCTTCTGTGATATCTTTTTTCTCTTTCGAAGCCGTACTATTCGGTCTGCAATTTCCATATTTATTTCTATCCATGTTTTTTGATATAAACTAATCATGCTAATATATTAGCTATTTTTATATATTTTTTCAAGTTATAGCTAATATATTAGCTATTTTTGTCATATATATTACTTAAAAATTTTGAGGAAATTAATAGTAAATTAATTTTTAATTTATTGATTATTTCCTGCAAGCAATATAATATGTATGATTATTGCCATCAATTCATGGACAAAATATATAAGACTTCATGTCTTATTTTAAAAGAGAGGAAAACGTATGAAGTTTAGGTATATATTAATTATGGTGCTACTTCTTATATGCTATATATTAATCGGTGGAACATTGCCATATCGCAAGAATCCTCCGTTATGTGAAGAATTTACAGATAATTTTTCTGTTGAAGATTTCTATGGAAAAGACGAGGGACCGGACCGCGCCAAGGTTATTATAGATAACGGCGAGGCTTTGCAGGAACGTATCAGACTGATTGACCAGGCAAAGGAACATATTGCGCTATCTACTTTCGCATTTGAGGCTGATACTTCAGGTAAACAAATGCTTGCGGCTTTATTGGAGGCTGCCGACAGAGGTGTCAGGGTGCGAATACTCGCGGACGGCTTTAATTCATGGCTTAATATGGAAGGAAATCCATATTTTATTAATCTTGCAATGCACCCAAATGTGCAGATAAAGATATATAACAAAGCTAACCCGCTTGTGCCTTGGAAGGGAATGAGCCGACTTCATGACAAGTGCATTGTGGCAGATGAGAGTGTATATCTGGTCGGTGGACGAAATACATTTGACTATTTTCTGGGGAATCAGGAAGGCTATAAAAATTACGACACAGACGTGCTGGTTTACAACACCGGTGATTATGACAGTTCTATTTATCAGGTACTTAATTATTTTGACTCTCTGTGGGAGCTTGACTGCTGTAAATTGTGGCATGAGAAAAATTCATTTGACAAATATAAGTCAAGTGTAAAACGGGCTGATGCAGAACTGCGGCAGATATATGTGACCATGAAAAAAGAAACACCGGAATGGTTTGAAGAGATTACTTATGAAAACATCACGGTTCCAACCAGGAAAATCTCCCTGCTTTCAGGAGAGACAGGTCTTTATGCAAAAGAACCACGGGTGTTTTATGGTCTTTGCAGCCTGATGAAAGAGGCTAAAGAGAATGTTACAATCCATACTCCATACGTAATTCTGGACGAGGACATGACCCAGCAACTCCAGGAGGTGTGTGAGGGTGATGCTAATATTTATATGATGACAAATTCAGCGACTAATAACGGAAATCCTTTTGGCTCAATTGATTATCTTTTACACAAGGATGAACTACTTGATATTGGATTGCAGATATTAGAATATGACGGGGACCGTTCTTATCACAGCAAATGCATTGCCATTGATAACCGTTTTTCTTTGGTAGGCTCTTTCAATATGGATATGAAGAGTGCCTATCAGGACACTGAGACTATGCTGGTGGTAGATAGCGAAGAACTTAATTCACAGCTTCGTGCGGCTATGGAATATTATCAGGAATCTACTCATCCAGCTTCCGTAGATGATGACGAGATGGATGAGTTATTTGGTCCTGATGTTCCACTTGGGAGCAAATTGCAGAGATGGATAATTAAGCTACTTGACCCATATCTGAGATTCCTATTATAAAACTCCCTTAATTTCTGTTTAGTGTAATTTTTGTTTAGCTCGTGGGGGGAGGGCAACCGTTTTAGGGTCATTGAAGACATGAGTTGATACTATTTGTGTGGATGGACCATTTTAGGTATATATGATTTGAGGGTATGCTAATACATTTTGTGGGTTTATGTCCTCGTGTTAAGAGGCTCTAAATAATTCGACCAGGATATCTATAAGTGACGCTGTCGCTCATATTCGCCGTCCTGGCTCATATTCGCTGAAATTGCCGTCCATGGCAATTTCCCAGCTGATATCGAACGAATTATTAAGACCCTCTAAACACTGCGGATGCACTTACAAAATGTATTAGCATACCCTCAAATCATTTTTAGTCTACTTAGCTCCATCCACACAAATAGTATCAACTCATGTCTAATATAGGTTGTGGAGTGGTTGCCCTAATCTATGGGCTAAATGTTCTGGAAATTCTTCATTCATCATTTTTTCAGCAATTATTTATGCAATTTAAACAGAAAAAAGAAGAAGACTTCTATTTGGTTTGCTTTCTATGTAATTAAGGCAGTATATTTTTGAAAAAACACTGATATGGTGTGCTTACTAGAGTAAGCAGGGCAGTCGCTTTTGGGAAAAAGAGCAATTTAGTGTGCTTACT
>JAXELM010000127.1:0-10943 GCA_034100525.1 Agathobacter sp. | reverse complement strand
AATTATATTATAGAGCCACAGACAGACTTTATCTTTGCCGTTGCTGGTGAAGAGCTTGGGTTTGTAGGAACCTTTATGATTATTCTTTTGCTATTTCTTATAGTTTTAGAGTGCATTCTTATTGCCAGAAAAGCCAAAGATTTAAGTGGAAGATTAATATGCTGCGGAATGGCGACTCTTATTGCTTTTCAGGCGTTTATTAATATTTGCGTTGCAACAGGTTTGATGCCTAATACTGGTATTCCATTACCTTTTGTGAGTTATGGTCTGACGTCGCTCGTTTCATTGTATATAGGTATGGGATTTGTATTAAATGTTGGTTTACAACCGAAAAAGTATTAGTGTGGGAGGCATTTATGAATATAGGATTAGTAGCACATGATTCGAAAAAGAAATTAATGCAGAATTTCTGCATTGCATATCGCGGTATCTTAAGCAAGAATGAACTTTATGCAACAGGTACCACAGGAAGGCTTATTGAAGAGGTGGCGAATTTACAGGTTCACAAATATCTTGCAGGACATCTTGGAGGCGTTCAGCAGCTTGGGGCACAGATTGAGCACAATGATATTGACCTTGTTATTTTTCTTCGTGACCCATTAAAACCAAAGCCACATGAACCAGAAGTTAATAATATTGTAAAGATATGTGATGAGCATAATATTCCATTAGCTACTAATCTGGCTACGGCAGAGCTGTTGATTTTATCTTTGGACAGAGGAGATTTAGATTGGCGTGAAATGTACAAATAATTATACATCAAAAATAAGACTGCTATGTATTGTTTGCATAGCAGCCGTTTTTATGACAGGATGCAGTTCTAAAACTGAATTGTCTAACCCATACAATGCATACTCATCAGATTATGTATCCGGTTCTTCATCGGGCAAATACTTTTCTGATACTTTGTGTGTAACTGACGATATTAATTTTGGAATGGAGTCTACACAATATTCCAAGGTTGCTGAAGGGGCAGGTGTATTTAACCTTGATAAGCAGGAGGTAATGTATAATCAGAATATTTTTGAGAAGTTATATCCTGCAAGTACTACGAAGGTATTGACAGCATATATTATCATAAGATATGCTAATTTAGACGATATGGTTACTGTGTCGGAGAATGCAGCAAAGCCAGGAGAATCTTCTTCTGTATGTGGATTGAATACAGGAGATCAGATATCAGTAAATGACTTGTTGTATGGACTTATGCTCGAAAGTGGTAATGATGCAGCGGTTGCGCTTGCAGAATACTATTCGGGCAGTGTTGAAGCCTTTGCAAAAGTAATGAATGATGAGGCGAAGAAGCTGGGAGCCACAAAGAGTAACTTCGTAAATCCAAGTGGATATCCTGATGATAATCATTATACTACTATTTACGATATGTATTTGATTTTTGCCCAGGCAATAAGTCTTGAGAAATTTACAGAAGTTATTAACTCGGCTGAGTATACTGCAAATTATAAAGATGCAAATGGTACAGCAGTTACAAAGGAATGGAAAAATACCTGTAAATATATTCTTGATTCACAGGAGGTTCCAACTGGTTTTACTGTTGTTGGTGGTAAAACCGGTACTACAAATGCTGCAGGGTATTGTCTTGTATTATATAGTTTAAATGAAAAGAATGAGCGTATTATAAGTATTATATATAAAGCAGATGCCAGATCCAATTTGTATTTGTATATGAGTGAAATTTTATCGGGCTTTGGCAAATAGTGATTGTATTTTATGTGCATATATACTATAATATTGCTTAGGAAGATTGAATTTTTATTAATTTTCACAACAATAATGTATCTAGGAGGAGCTGCCATGATAGAAATAATCTGTGGTGTTAAAGGAAAAGGAAAAACCAAGGAATTATTAGATAAAGTAAATACCAGTGTTATGAGCGCATCTGGTAATGTAGTTTATCTCGATAAAAGTCAAAAACATATGTACGAATTGAATAATAAGGTAAGACTTATTAATGTAACTGAATTTCCGATTTCGAATTGTGATGAATTTTTAGGATTTATATGTGGCATTGTTTCTCAAGATCATGATTTAGAGGAGATGTATCTTGATAGTTTTCTTACAATTGCATCATTAGATGGTGAAGAAAGCATTGTTAAGGCTATTGAGAAGTTAGATGTTATTAGTGAAAAATACAAAGTTAAATTTATTTTGAGTGTGTCTAAGGATATTAAGGATTTGCCTGAATGTGCAAAGGCAAAAGTTATTATTTCGTTATAGATATTACAGAAATTAGTGGTGCGCTTTTATTACAGATGTAATGGCGCACCATTTTTACTATTTTTAATCATCGGCAGATTTTATTCTTCCGAAGAAGCTTATTAAGTATAAACCGCTCAACCCAACAAGTGCATAGATTATTCTTGAAATCCATGACATGTTTCCAAAAATAAAAGCAACAAGGTCAAATTTGAAAAATCCAATCAGTCCCCAATTAATACAACCTATTATGGCTAATGTTAAAAGCGTGTTGTCTAATACTTTCATTTGACTACCTCCATATATTTATATAAATATTATTCCATTAAATGTTTATAATATACATTTATATTTTTCAGTTTTAAGTGAATTGTTGTATTTCGCATTAAGGAATGGTAAAATTATACCGATAGGAAGGTGAAACTTGTGGCTCAAAGAAATAAAGTAATTAAGTATCATAAAAATAGCAGATTTGATATAGGTGTCGTTATTTTTTTGATAATAATCATATATGTTCTGTATAGTTTTTTCGCATATATCACATCAAGTCCGATTGCTGTATATGAAGTGACGCAGGGAACAATCGCAACAAATAATGTTTATCGTGGACTAATAATCAGAGATGAAACAATTGAATATGCTAATCAGACAGGCTATATTAATTATTACATTCCGTCTGGTTCAAAAGTGTCAGTTAGAGATACTATATATTCTGTAGATACGACAGGTGAGATTTCAAAAAAAATCAGTTCAGCAGTAAGTAATGGCTCTGTTATTGATAATTCAATGGTTGAATATATGATTGAAGAGATATCGGGATACACTAAGAACTATAATGAGGTTAATTTTTCACCTGTTTATACATTTAAACAGAATTTAGCATCAGAGCTTAATCAAAAGCTTAGTTCAAAGGCTCTTAATAAGCTAGGTGATGAGGTTGTCAGTGCAGAAGCAAACAATACTTTTTTTACTATGCAGTCAGAAACTAGTGGTGTAATTTCGTATATGATTGACGGTTATGAGAATGTTACAGAGGATAATTTTCAGGAAAAGACATTTGACAGTAGTAATCTAAGTGAAAATAATCTTGAAACAAACAAAGAAGTGAAAGTTCTCGACCCAGTCTATAAGCGTGTCAATAGTGAAGAATGGAATATAATAATTCAGATAAATGATACGCTGGCTGACAGTCTAAAAGAGACAAAGTATTTAAAGCTTCGTTTTTGCAAGGACGATTATACGGCAAATGCAGCATGTACTATTATTAAAAGAGATGGAAATTATTACTTAGGTCTTAAGCTGAATAAAGCGATGATCAGATATATCAATGAGCGTTTTATCGATATTGAATTAGTTATTAATACTAATTCGGGGCTTAAAATACCAAACTCAGCAATAACAAGTAAGACATTTTTTACTGTTCCAAAGAAATATTTCAGTGCAGGTGGTGATTCTGATAAGCTGGGACTGCTTATTAAATCTAAAGACAGTAAAGAGAATACGGTCAATCTTGTTTCACCTACGATATATTATGAGGATGAGAATTATTATTACATAGATAGTGAGAGTGTTTCAAGTGGTGACGTTATTGTATTAAACGATTCGAAGAAAACGTATACAATTGGCAACGATACTGCTGATTTGCAGGGTGTATATAACGTAAATAAAGGATTTGCAGTATTCAAACAGATTAGTCCAATTGCATCTAATGATGAATACACTATCGTTGAAACAAAGACATCATATGGTTTATCTTTATATGACCATATTGCATTAGATGGTGCAAAAGTAAAAGAAAATCAGACAATTGTAAAATAGCAAGGAGTGAATGTTAATGTTAAAAGAAAATTTGGCACAGGTTGAAGCAAGGATACAGGAGGCTTGTAAAAAAGCCGGAAGAAATAGAGATGAAGTTACGCTTATTGCTGTAAGTAAGACCAAGCCGGTTACTATGTTGCAGGAGATTTATGATTGCGACGTCAGAGATTTTGGCGAGAACAAAGTACAGGAGATGTGTGAAAAGATTGAGGTTTTGCCTGATGATATTAAATGGCATATGATTGGACATCTGCAGACTAATAAAGTGAAATATATTGTTGGGAAAACAGAATTAATTCATTCTGTGGACAGCCTGAAATTGGCTCAGGAGATACAAAAGCAGGCATTGAAGAATGATGTTATTGTTCCGATATTGATAGAGGTAAATATTGCGCAGGAGGATACTAAGTTTGGTATCAAAAAAGAAGACACAATAGAGCTTGTTAAGGCAATATCGCAGCTTGACCATGTAAGAATTATGGGGCTTATGACTATAGCACCATATGTAGAAAATGCTGAGGATAACAGGCTTTATTTCCGTGGTATAAAGCAATTATCGGTTGACATAGATAATCAAAACATAGATAATGTATGTATGAATATTCTGTCTATGGGTATGACAGGCGATTATACTGTTGCAATAGAGGAAGGTTCAACTATGGTCAGAGTTGGAACCGGAATATTCGGTGAAAGAAATTATAATATTTAAGGCAGGTAATAATAATGAGTGTTATAGATAAATTCCTAGATGTTATGCGTTTGAATTCGGATGAGGATTATGACGAGTTTTATAATGATGATTTCGAAATGGAAGAGGATGAACCGGAGAGAAAGAGACCAAGCAGAAGAGAACGTAAAGAGGAAAGCAATGTAGTAGAAACTGTTAAAGAGAAGCCGGTTAAATCTACACCTAAGATTACACCGATTACTAAGTCAAATAGAAAGCAGGTGTTAGGAATGGAAGTATGTGTAATTAAGCCTTCTTCAATGGAGGATGAGATTGAGATTACTGATACATTATTAAACGGTCGTACTGTTGTTATCAATATGGAAGGACTTGATGTAGACTTAGCACAGAGAATTATTGATTTTACATCTGGTTCTACATATGCAATGCATGGAAATTTACAGAAGATTTCTAATTATATTTTCCTTGCTACTCCAAACGGTGTTGATATTTCAGGAGATATTCAGAATCTTATGGAGTCGTTTGACGGAACATCATTTACAGTATAATTAGTATCAGAGGTTTTTATAATGTCTTCAAAAAAGAATATGAAATTAATGGGAATCAGCGGTTTTATTACGTTGATTCTTGTGTTGTTAGACCAATTTACAAAATTTTTAGCAGTATCTAATCTGAAAAATAATAATGCTTTTGAGCTTATAGATGGTGTTTTTGAGTTTAGATATCTAGAAAATCAAAGTGCAGCATTTGGAATTGATATTGTTACTATTTTTCAGAGAATATTTAATTTTTCATATTTCAATGACAATCCGGAAGCTTTTGTAAAATGTAAAATGATATTTTTTACAGTGTTTACAGTAATTGTTATAGGCATACTAATTTATTTGTATTACAGAATTCCGGTTAATAAGCATTTTAAGTATTTAAATATTACGTTTATTTTATTTGTTGCTGGTGCTATTGGCAATTTGATAGATAGGATAGTTAATAATTATGTAGTAGATTTCTTCTATTTTAAATTAATTGATTTTCCTATTTTTAACGTTGCTGATATATATGTTACGATTGCAGCATTTCTATTTATTGTTTTAGGATTCTTCTATTACAAAGAAGAAGATTTTGAGATTATTTTTTCTAAATCAAAAAAGGATATTAAATAAAAGCAGAATGAAAGTAGATACATTTGAGGTTTTACCTGAACAGGAGGGAGAAAGACTGGATAAATACTTAAGCATTATTTATCCAGATGTTTCTCGCTCTTTTTTTCAAAAAATTATAAAAGATAATAATGTAGTGGTTAATTCCAAAGCACAGAAAGCCAATTACAGAGTTAAGGCAGATGATATTATCGAAGTTACAATACCGGATGCTGTTGAGACGGCTATTTTACCAGAAGATATACCACTGGATATCATATATGAGGATGCAGATATTCTTATTGTAAACAAACCGAAGAGCATGGTTGTGCATCCGTCTGCCGGGCATTATACAGGGACATTGGTCAATGCAATTATGTTTCACTGTAAAGACTCTTTAAGCGGTATAAACGGCGAAATAAGACCTGGAATTGTACATAGGATAGATATGAACACAACAGGGTCTTTAATCGTATGTAAAAATGATGATAGCCATATTAATATAGCTGAGCAGATTAAAGTGCATTCTGTAAATAGAATATACGAAGGTATTGTATCTGGAATCGTTAAAGAAGCAGAAGGAACGATTGATGCTCCTATTGGAAGACATCCGATAGAACGCAAAAAAATGGCTATAAATGAGAAAAACGGCAAGAACGCAATCACGCATTATAAAGTGCTGGAATACCTTGGTGATAGATATACGTATATGCAGTTTAAATTAGAGACAGGAAGAACTCATCAGATAAGGGTTCATATGGCAAGTATTGGTCATCCATTGCTTGGAGATGATTTATATGGTTCTGCAAAATGTCCTGTCAAAAATCTTGTTGGGCAGACCCTGCATGCAAAAACTATTGGTTTTATACATCCTACACTCAAAAAATATGTTGAATATGAAGCACCATTGCCAGAATATTTTGTCAACTTATTAACAAAGTTGAAATAGTTTGATAAAATATATATAATTAAAACATAACAAAGATTAAAATCAAAGACTGATATTAAGAAGGGGGCATTTATTATGGGGAATGAAATATATACAATAGGAAGAGAATTTGGAAGTTACGGCAGACAGGTTGGTGAGGTGCTGGCAAAGCGTCTGGGAATTAATTTTTATGATAAAGAGCTTCTTCAACGAGCTGCAAAGGATTCAGGATTTTGTGAAGAAATCTTCGAAAATCATGACGAAAAGCCAACAAACAGTTTCCTATATTCTCTTGTAATGGATACATATTCAGCATCAAGCATGGCTACAGCACCATTTTTGGATATGCCGCTTAATCATAAAGTATTTCTGGCCCAGTTTGATTCTATCAAAAAAATCGCTGAGAATGAATCATGTGTTATAGTTGGTCGTTGTGCTGACTATGCTCTGGCTGATAATGAGCAATGTCTGAATATTTTTATTCGTGCAGATATGGATGATAGAATTCGTAGAATAAGTAAACGTTTAGATTTATCAGATAATAAGGCAAAGGATTTAATACTTAAAAAAGATAAACAGCGTGCAAGCTACTATAATTACTATACTAGTAAGAAATGGGGCGATGCTAGAAGTTATGACTTATGCCTGAATACTAGTCAGATATCTGTTGATGATGCCGTGGAATTAATTATTAAATACAGAGAGATGATGAGAAAATAGAAGTATATGATGGGTCTGTAGATAGAAATCTGCAGGCCTTTTTGTGTATATCTTTTGTGGGATATGGTATAATTTGAGAAATAAATACTATTCAGAAAATGGATATTTGAGGAGAAAAAATGGCAACTCAGAATATTTTAAAAGAGAAAACAATATCAAAAGTTAATGAACCGAAGAAATTCAATGTTGTAATGTATAATGATGATTTTACTACAATGGAATTTGTAGTTTCTGTGTTAGTAGATATATTTCATAAAAGTGAATTTGAAGCAGAGAGAATTATGATGGCTGTACATAGGAGTGGTAAAGCCATAGTTGGAACTTATTCATACGATATTGCAGTCAGCAAAGTGACAAAGGCAACTAATCGTGCAAAAAGAGAAGGATTTCCTTTTAGGGTAACAGTTGAGGAGGCATAATATGGAATTATCAAATACAGTGACACAGCTTCTGAATGATGCTGTTTCTTATGCTATAAATAAAGGATATGAGTATATCACACCAGAGGTATTTCTTCTTACGGTATGTGATTATATACCGTTTGTTGAGGCTTATACGGCGTGTGGAGGCAATATAAATGAACTAAAGAAAATGCTTTCAGGATACATTAAAGAATATGTTGATATAATTGATGTCGAGACGCCTGAGTTTTCAGCAGGCTTCGGGCAAGCACTTACTATAGCTGCACAAAGTGCGTATAATAGTGACAGGTCATATATTGAATTGACACATGTTATTCATGGAATATTGCAGCTTGAAAACAGCTATGCTGTCTATTTTATGAAAAAGCAAAAAATTAGCGAAGTTGATTTATTACAGCAGCTTATTTCAGTGGAGGATGCGGAAGATTATTTTATAGAAGACGGATATGAAGAAAATGAAGAACATTTGGATGAAATCTGGAAAAGTTATGCTCCATGCCTGAATGAAACACTTACTGAAGTTAATCCTCTTATAGGTAGGGAAGATGAACTTGAGAGAACAATACAGATTCTTTGTAGAAAAGATAAGAATAATCCTTTACATATAGGTGAGCCCGGAGTCGGCAAGACTGCAATTACATATGGATTAGTAGAACTATTAAGAAATGGAAATGTTCCCGAACCACTTTTGGGGGCTAAGGTGTATGCTCTTGACTTGGGAGGAATGCTTGCTGGAGCACAGTATAGAGGAGAATTTGAAAATCGAATCAAAAAGGTATTAAGTGAAATTGAAAAAGAAGACAAACCTATTATTTACATAGATGAAATACACAATCTTTTGGGCGCAGGAGCTACGGGAGATGGTTCCTTTGATGCTTCAAATATGCTTAAGCCTTATCTTTCTAATGGTCATATTAGATTTATTGGCGCAACTACTTTTGATGAATATAAGAAATATTTCGAAAAGAGTAAGAGTCTAACAAGAAGATTTCAAAATATTGAAATTTGTGAACCTGGTATAGATGAAACCATAGCGATTTTAGAGGGACTAAAATCAAAATATGAAAAGTTTCATGGAGTTAAATATGCAAAAGGTGTTTTAGAATATGCTGTAAAAATGAGTGATAAGCATATTAATGACAGATATTTACCAGATAAAGCGATTGATCTGATTGATGAAGCTGGTGCATACCGAAAACTACATAAGCTTAATCAAAAGACACAGACTGTTGGTAAAGACGCAATAAATGAAATATTAACTAAGATTTGTCGTGTACCAATAGAGACAGTAAATACTGAGGATTTATCAAATCTTGCAACACTTGAGAGAAGAATTAAATTTCAGGTATTTGGGCAGGATGAAGCAATTGATCAGGTTGTAAATTCTGTTAAGTTTTCTAAAGCGGGTTTAATAGAAGAAAACAAGCCGCTTGCGAGCTTGCTCTTTGTAGGACCAACTGGTGTAGGAAAGACAGAAATTGCAAAGACATTATCAAAAGAGCTTGGAGTAAAGTTGATTCGCTTTGATATGAGTGAATATGGTGAAAAACATTCAATCGCAAAACTTATCGGTTCGCCAGCTGGATATGTAGGATATGAAGAAGGCGGAATTTTAACAGAAGCAATTAGAAAGTCACCATCAGCAGTTCTGTTATTAGATGAAATAGAAAAGGCTCATCCTGACATATATAACATTCTTCTGCAGGTTATGGATTATGCTACGCTTACAGATAATCAAGGCAGAAAAGCTGATTTTAGAAATGTTATTTTAATTATGACATCGAATGCCGGAGTCAATCAGCTAGGAAAGAGTGAGATAGGATTTGGCACATCAAAAATAAACGTCAATGCTATTATGGATGCTGTTAAAAATACTTTTCAGCCGGAATTTAGAAATCGTTTGAATCAGATAGTTGTTTTTAACAGCATGGATAATGATATGGCCAGAAAAATTGTAGATAAAAAGTTATCTGAACTATCAGATGTTCTAAGTAAAAAGAAAATTAAGTTTACAATATCGAAGAAAGCAACAGATTTGCTGATAACTAAAGGTGTAAGTGTAGAGTTTGGTGCAAGAGAGATTGATAGGGTTATCAGAGGCGAGATAAAACCATTACTTGTTGATGAGATTTTGTTTGGAAAGCTGAAAAAAGGCGGTATATGTGATTTAGATGCAGAAAGCGACGAATTTAGAGTTACATTTTCAAAATAAAATATTCTTAAAAAAATATAATATGAACTTTTGTAACATAGTAAAACATATATAATCTTTCGCAAGAACATATATAATATATATTTTAATATATTCCGTATTTAGGATGTTAATGCTTATTTCTGTTGTAGTCAGGTTTTATACGATAAATCATTTTGATTCTCCTTTGCACTATATGGACTAAAGCATATACAGTTTCAGCAACTAACTGTTGTAAAACTGACGTCTGCGGACGTCTTTTTTTAATTAAATGGAGCGAAGCGTTAACCAAGAAGTATCAAAAAGCTATACACGAACTATTCGTTAAATCTGCATTTTGCGAATAGTTGATTATCTCTTCATAATACTTTATATTGACGCTTCGCTCCGCTTATTATTATATAAAATAGTTTTTTCATATTATTTTAAAACAAATTGTACACTTTTTTTATTACCTGCATTATCAATTATTACTAATGTATATTTTCCAGTCTTGCTGATAATGGTATTTGATTTTATGTTTTTATTATTTAATTTTGCGGACTTTATGCCAGACAATTTATCAGAAAAAGTTATTTTAATTTTTTTGTTGTAGGTAGTATTTTTTACATTTGTTGTAGGCTTTGTTTTATCTATTATTATTTCTCTTGTTGTTTTTTTGCCGCTTGTACTAACAACTTTTAGCTTGTATTTTCCTTCGTTTTTTAATGTACATGAATCAGAATATTGTTCGTTTCCGTTTATGGAAAATGCACTTGATACTGTTGATAAGGACAATTTTAAAGTCTTATTATAGTATTTTGTATTTGCTTTTAGTCCTTTTATA
>JAXELM010000137.1:0-2920 GCA_034100525.1 Agathobacter sp. | reverse complement strand
CAAGTCTGCTTTCCTGCTTTTCTATACAATCATAATATGAATAGCACTTATCATCATATATAATCGTGTAGTATACATTTCCAGGGACACTGTCCGCATTATCTTTATCGACATTTCCCATCGTTCCGGTAATACCTATCGCTATATTTGCCTTGTATACCTTTTTTGCAGCCTCTGCCATTGCTTTTGATGTTTCCTTTGAATACACACCATATTTGTCAATTGTCTCTGCCGGCACTCCCTGCATTATTTTGGCTTCATTGCAATATGTGACAAAAGCACCTTTTAGTATAGCAGATGCTCCCGGTGTATCGGTAATAAGTGATGCAATCTGTCCCGAAGTTGCACTCTCCATAGTAGTAATTGTTATTTTATTTGCTATTAGATATTTTGTCAGTCTCTCATAATCTTCCCTGACTTCAATTTCCTCACTGTTCATCAGACGAATCTGCTCCATTCATTAATTTATACAGTCTTCTCAAGAAAACTGCCAAGCTGCCGTATAGGTATCGGCTTTGAATATTTATAGCCCTGAAGGTACTGCGCATTCATATCAATACATCTTTGCTCATCAACCTCATCCTCCACACCTTCAAACAATACCTGATACTCAGAATTCTCAAAAATGTCGGAAAAGCTTCCAACCATATATTTAGACTCCTCGTCTTTTCCTGACATAATAGTAAGTGAACGGTCGAATTTGATGATATCAATCGGTAGTCCGATTATTCGTGCAAAATTAGAATACCCCGTTCCGAAATCATCGAGATAGAATTTGATTCCAATATGCTGCAACGTATCCATTACTTTTCTTACACGCTCAAAATCCTGTTCATTTCGGCTTTCTGTTACTTCTATTGCTATCTTGTCCGGTTCTAAACCAGTATTGTTTATTATCGTTGTAACATCATCGCAAAAATCAGCCTCCCTCAATTCCAGAATTGAGAAATTAACTGAAACTCTCTCTATCTCATATCCTTTTTCCTCGAGCTTAATTATGCTTTTGCATGTCTTGTGCAGAATTATCTTGCTGAGTGAATGTATGTATCCCTTTTTCTCTGCTATTGGAATAAAATCATCCGGATAAATAAATCCGTAATCCGGAAGAATAATTCGCATCAAAGCCTCCGCAGTCGTAAACCTGCCAATCTTTGTATTAAGCACAGGCTGGCAATATACCTGAACTCTGTCATCATTCAAATCCATCTTATCGTGAATATCTTTTAACGCACTCTCCACCACCTTATTGTGAAGGAATTTCTTTACATCATTATAAATCACGTCATGCGTTGTATTCCAAGGCATACTTCTCTCCACCATCTCGCACAAATCGATATAATCATTTGACTTAGTAATATCAGCTTGAGAATCCAAAAACACAAGCTTATAATCTACAGCAAAAGTAGAATAAATTTCCTTCATCAATTGTTTAAACTGACCATTTATCTCATCTTTTTTTCTGCTGGTGGTATAGACTGTTACAAGTCTGTCGTCCTTCATTCTGAACGAACCTGCATTTATGCTAAAATCTTCTATATGCTTTGAGAAAAACTCAGTTATCTTCTCTTTTTCCTTATCGGTTACATCCTTGTATTTCACCGAAACTATAGTAAAACTATCCGTTATCATCCCCTCTACATAAGATGCAAAGGATTTATCGTCAAGCGTTCCTGTAACTGCATCATATGCATTATAATGAAACAGAAACATACTTGCGAGAATAGGAAAAGTAAATATAACACATGTAAATGCTGTCTGCTTAAATATAAGCTGAATAAGCATACACGAAAATGCAATGATCATTACATTCTGAAGACAGATTCTAACTTTTTTTATAAATCTCTTCTTGTAAATGATAATGATGTATATAGATATAAACGCATAGAACAAAAAAGCCATCACAAAAATTTTGTAGTAAAACGACTGGTCATGCCAGAAACGTGTCTTATATATCTGCATACGTATAAATGGAAAAACAGCAATTATAAACGCATAAAAACATAATGCTCCCACCATTACTACACGCATAGACCTCGCCTCGGACTCACTCAGCCTGATTAAATTGCTAAGATATGAAATAAAGATAACAAATAGCGTAATAAGAGAAATAAACATTCCTCCACCGAGCAAATACAACACTACCTGTTTCCCCGTGAATTCATATTGGCTGTACAGATGTGAAAAAATGCTGGAAACAGCCGCAATTACACACAGTCCATTTGCCATTCGAAATAGATTTATATTCTTCTTTCGAACAGTATAAGTGGACTTCATCAAAAACATATAAATAATACATGTCACGATTGTAATAACGTCGCCGACAGGTGAGTAATCACGATAATTAAAAACTGTACCCATATATCCCTCTCTTCGCAGAAAACGTCATAATATATAGTATAATTTTACTATTTTTTCATCATTCTGTAAACCAATTTCTGACATTTTAACTAAACAAATTAAAAAAACAGGATTACCAGCCAATATAAAAAGCCTACAACCCAGGATGAAAAAATTCCATACAGTATAACTGGTCCGGCTATTTTAAATATCTGACTTCCTATTCCAAACACCTGTCCCTCCACCTGAAATTCGCAGGCTGATGAACACACTCCATTTGCAAAGCCTGTTATCGGAACAAGTGCACCTGCACCTCCCCAGTTTGCAAGCGGCGCATACCAATTTAAACTTGTAAGTATAACACTGATAAGAACAAGTATTATACTGCAGTATGTGGAAGCATCCTTCTGTTCTAATCCAAACTGATTTATACCGATATTAACTATAATCTGACCGATCAGACAGATTATTCCACCTAGGATAAATGCCTTTATCATATTTAAAAACAGATTGTGTGTAGGTGTAACGCTCTTTACATATTCATTGTATTCTTCATTTCTTTTCTGCTGATTAACTGGTATAT
>JAXELM010000193.1:0-5998 GCA_034100525.1 Agathobacter sp. | reverse complement strand
ATTGTTGGCAGTTATGCTCACACGTCTCACCAGCAAATTCGGATTGACAATTTTCTCATATAACGCCATTACTTTTTCCATTATTATTCTAGTTGAAGAAGTATGCCTGTCTATGTTGACAGTTCCATGTGCATGCTTTGGTACTGCGCGTCCATAGTGGTCAATCGTCACTTCACCTTTATATTTTTTATTGATTTTAGCATCTGTCAGATTTGAAATATCATATCCTACCGTGAGTACAATCTGATTTGTAACCAATCCTTTTTCTACCAAATCAAGCACAAGGAGATCTGTCATTTCCCACACTATAACTCTGGCTTTTTCATAGCTGTACGGACACTGAAGCACCTGTCCTGAGCCAATGCTGTTACTCTGCGGCTTATAGCTTTTTATCGCTTCCATCGTGCATGGTTCATATCCCCACGCATGGTCTATAAGAAGCTCCGCATTGACACCAAACATCTTGTACAACAAATCCTCATTGTAATAATCCCTCTCACCTCCAATTGAGCATCTGGCAATATCGCCCATTGTGTTTATTCCAATTTCACTAAGTCTCTTTGCATACCCTCGACCAACTCTCCAAAAATCAGTTATAGGTGTATGATCCCATAATTTTTGTCTATATATTTTTTCATCAAGAAAAGCAATTCTTGCTCCGTTTTCATCAGGTTCTATATGCTTTGCCACAATATCCATAGCAACCTTGCAAAGATACAGATTCGTTCCTACGCCTGCTGTTGCTGTAATTTCCGTTTCATTAAACACGTCACGAATCATCTTACCCGCAAGTTCAACTGCTGTCATATTGTATGTCTTTAAATAATTCGTGGCATCTATAAATACCTCATCTATTGAGTATACATGTATATCCTCAGGTGCAATATACCGCAGATATACATTATAAATCTCTGTACTTTTCTCCATATATTTAGCCATCTGCGGTGGTGCAATTATAAAGTCAAGCTCATAGTCAGCATTTTCAGCCAGCTCGCTGGCTTTGTATGATTTTTTTAAAAATTCCCCCGTTGTGGTATTTTGCTTTCTTTTTGCATTTACCTGTTTTACTCTCTCTATCACTTCAAACAAACGCGCTCTTCCCGGAATCCCATACGCTTTAAGAGATGGCGAAACAGCCAGACAAATTGTCTTCTGAGTGCGCGATGAATCCGCCACAACCAGGTTTGTGTCTAAAGGGTCAAGGTCTCTTTGCCTACATTCAACGGAAGCATAAAATGATTTCAAATCAATTGCTATATAATATCTTATGTCACTATTCATCCTCTGCCTCCTTTTATTTTTTGACACAGCATATATTTATAGTGTAGAATAAATTATATCATCAAATAGGGAGTTTGTAATGGGAAAAAGATCGACAAAAGAAAACAAAAATATTTATCAACTATATCGTGAAGAAGCTGCGCTTACACGTGAAAAAGCCAGTGAGAAAATGGAATATATTTCAGCGGACAGAATTGAGAAAATAGAAAGTGAAAAATCTTATCCGCACCCTGATGAGATTCTGGTGATGGCAGACTGTTACAAGAAACCTAATCTCTGCAACTACTACTGCTCTCACGAATGTCCTATTGGGAAAGAATTTGTTCCGGAAGTAAGGCTTAAGGATTTGTCACAAATTGTCTTGGAAATGCTTGCATCCTTAAATGCAATCGACAAGGATAAAAACAGGCTTATAGAAATTACTGCCGATGGCAAATTGACTGCCGATGAATATCGTGATTTTGCCTCAATAGAGAATCAGCTCAACAAAATTTCTCTCTCCGCAGATGCTCTTAAGCTTTGGCTTCAGCAGACAATCATGGATGGTAAAATTGACAAAGAAGAGTTAGACAAAGCGCGTAACGAAATATAGTTACGCGCTTATGTATTCTTCAAATTCACTTTTTTTAATTGGCTTTGAAAAATAGAATCCCTGATAACAGTATATGTCATACTGCTTTGAGAAGTCCACCAGTTCTCTTGATTCCATTCCTTCCAGACATACATGAACATCCAGCTTCTGTGCACACTCAGCAATAGCCTTTAATATGTGCTGATTTATCTCATTCGTCTGGAGCTCTTTTGTAAATCCATAATCAAATTTCAATACATTGACATTTAATTCGCTGAGCAGGTTAAGTGATGCATATCCTGTTCCGAAATCATCTATCGCAATTTTTATTCCCATTTTACTAAAATAATCAAGTTCAACCTTGAGTTCATCCATATTCAAAAGCTTACATCTCTCTGTGAGCTCAAGACAAAGATGCTCTGGTGGAAATCCGGTTTCATTAAGTGCCGAATTTACCTGTTGTCTGAATTTCTTGCTCGATAACTGCGAATATGTTATGTTAACGTTTACAACAAACTCAGGAATCTTTTTAATAAATTCCTTTGCATCATTCATTGCAGTCTTCAAAATCCACTCACCCAGCTCAAGAAAATAAGGATCATTCTCAAGCCAGTTAATAAACTGTCCCGGAGGTACCTCTCCGAATTTATCATTATGCCATCTTATGAGTGCCTCTGCACCAATCACCTTTTCACTGCCGGCATCCATAATCGGCTGATAACACAAATAATAGCCCTCACATCCATTGGTGATGCTTTTTCTCATAACACTCATAAGCTCTGTGTACTTTTCAGTATCTGTAAGCATCTTATTGTTGAATATAACCAGATTTCCAAATTGCTCATACTTCGAATTTGAAAGAGCATATCTTCCGCCAGTCTGCGCTGTATCTATATCGAAATCTTCGTTAAAAAGAACTGCGCCACCGGCTATATTAACTGAAATTCCAATATTGTCTACATAAATATCATATTTGAAATGATGCTGCAGATCAGCATAGAGTGCTTTTATTTCATCAATATTATATCCTTTTGAACAATACATAAAGCTAACGCCTTCACCTCTGAAAACGTTATCGCCTGCACGCATATGTTCACGAAGAATATCTGCAAACCGTCTAAGAACCTTGTCTCCAAAAGTATATCCATAGAGATGATTTATTTCGGTAAAATTCTGTATTCCGATAAATAATAAAACTGCACTCTCACTATTTTCATGAAGACCCTTTATATATTTCCAGAATTCAACGACATTGTATAAGCTTGTTGTTCCATCTATATTGTCAGAAATGCTATGATTTTCGATTGAAATAAGAAAGTATTTGCCTTTCACTATTCCGTTTAATGAACACGCAACATACTCACCGGCTTTATTCCTTATTCTGAAATCGCAAATCGCCCTGTCCCTTTGCTTAGTAAGAATTTGTGTTATCAGATTCATAACACTTTCTACATCATTCTTATGCAAAAGAGGTCCTATTGTATCCAGAATTTCTGTATCGTATTCCCCTTTTAAGCCAAAATATTCAACAGCATTTTTTGAAAAACGAGCCACAGCTGTATCCATATTATAAATAATCAGATAACGCCTGTCAGAGGTCTCCGCTAAACCTTCAAATATTTCACTTTTCAACCCTGTTGTGTTATATCTTCTCTTACTAGTTCTCATGGCATTCCCTCATCAAAATCGTACATAAGTACCAGATTATTATATAGCCAATATCTGACTTTTTCAATAGGGATTTTCAAATCGATTCTACATTTGATGGCGTACCACCTTGTATTCGTCTGCCGACCTGTAAAACGGACATTGCTTATACTCACTTTGGACAAACCGCGCCATATCGTCCTCGTCCATATTTACAGAACAGTAATACTCATCATCATTCTCATCATATTCGTTGTATGCACAGAAATCACAACATGTTTCCATTAATTTATACCTCAATAAGCTTAGAAATTTTTGTTCTGTATAGTTCTTTAAGGAATTTCTTTAACAAATCATCGCAGGTGTTCCAATAGATAGATGTAATCTCATCCTCATTTTCTGAAGTCATGCTCACATCCATTACAGCATCCATTATTTCTGGGTTGATTGTGTCGAATGCCTCCTCCACAATCGCTTCAAACTCTCCGTATGCAGCACTTCGCAGATACAGTATAAAATTCTTTTCCGTCACTTTGGAAAAATCAGTATCATCAACAAAAAGCCATTCGAGACCTCCGTCTACAGCCTCCTCGAAATCACTTCGAACACTATTGTAGTCCACTTCACAATAGTTCTCCCTGAAAAATGTATCAAATACTTCTTTGTCCACAATATTTTCTGCCATAAAAACTCCTTTATTTGAACTGATTTGCAGCCTCATCATATGCATAATTAATCTGTGCCAGCTTATCAGTAATTGTTTCTTTTTCGACCATATATGCAGCCGCAAGCTCATCGAGATTTGTGTAATTATCTCTAAGCTGTGTGTTTACAAAGCTAAGCAGAATAACTGGATCTTTCGGTAAATTCATATATGCCTCCTAATCTTCAAACACCTGCTTTATGCTGTCATAATGAAGGAATTTGCCTTCTGACGCAATAGCCTTTATCTCATCGAGTGTTGCAATCTTAAAACCTAAAGCTTCCTCCGTCTGAATCTTTACATCACTCTCATCAAAATCAAGCTCAAATCTATATACATCAACGAAATAATTATCTCCCTCACCAGGATTCTCTCTATGATAGGTATATGCAAGTCCGCCCTCGCACTTAGATACATCAAGACCAACTTCCTCTTTTACTTCACGACATACAGCCTCGAAGGATTCTTCACCAGCCATAGCTGCACCGCCTGATACCTCCCACCAGCCCGGAGCCCAGGCTTTAGACATCACACGCTGAGTAATCAAAAATCTGCCGTCAGGTCTGTGAATCACACCAAGCACTGACAAGTGATACTCTCCATCCTTTAATATCCAGTCGTTTTTCTTCATTGTTCGACCAGTCTTTTGTTTGTTGCTATCATAAATATCCCAAAATTCCATATCTGACCTCTTCTTTGTTTTTGTTGTTTATAATATCAAATTATCTATATATTCTCAAGTAATTCCTTTATATATTCCCTATAGCTTTCCTTGACATCTGCTGGTCCATATATGGAAATCTTTCCGGCAAAGCCAGCAAGCCAGCCATAAAAATGAGGACTTACTGCCACATTTGCCCTGACAAGAACATTCTTTTCATCAAGCCTTCTAATAGGCACATCTCTTCCAAATCTGTCAACCAAAACGCTCGTCATTGATGCATCAGCTACAAGCTGCAAGGTTCTCTCTTCTCCTGCAAACATCCCAAAGGTCTTCTTGGAAAAAGATGCCACATCCACTTTTGCAAATTCTGCCTCGCCAGTTCTCACCTCATTTGTTAGCTCAATATGAAGCATCTTATCCACACGGTAATGCTTCAAAATTCCAGCCTCATCATCATAGGCCATAAGATAATAATTTTCATCCTCCCATGTAAGAAGCCATGGACTTACCTTGTAATAATCACCATCTTTTCTGAGGCGCTGCTGCTTCTTTTCATCCCACTCAAAGTACTGATATTTTACCTTTACATTGTGGGCTATAGCTTCATATATCACATCAACACTATAATAAATATTCTCGTTGCTGGTCTTATTCCTGTCAGCTACAACCACCTGTCTGTGAAGCTTTCCTGCATCATATCTGCTTACTTCCTTCTCAAGCTTACGGATTAATTCTCTCGATTTACTGGTTGTAATAAATTTAGATGACTGTACTAAATCAACAAGCAGTTTAACCTCAGCAAGTTCAAAATCCCTTGCCCCTAAAAAATAACCACCGGATTTTCCACCTACTCGAATCACATCATAGCCATATTCGCACAAAGTATCTATGTCAGCGTATACAGTTTTGCGCTCTACCTTTATACCATTAGACGCCATATATTCTATGATTTGCGCCGTACTCACCACATGAGTGTCGTCAGTATTCTTTTTTAAATAATCTATCAGATAAAGGAGTTTTTGTTTTTGATTAGCTGATTTTGACATACTATCCTCTTTCACGAAATAATGAAACCATTTTCATATCTTCTATTATGATTTTAGTTACGTGTATTTGTCAATAAGTACCAATT
>JAXELM010000071.1:0-8121 GCA_034100525.1 Agathobacter sp. | reverse complement strand
GAATTGGTATTTACGACATGTCTTTGTACTTTCGTTGCGGTCGTTATTGGCTGGTATATGGGAGATAAGAAAAAGAAGAAAAGAGCATCAATAGAACAGGTTATTGTAGATATCAGCGAATATGATCCGGGCTACCATGTGGAATTTGAAGTTGGTAAAGAAATACGAACTATAACAACGAAGGATGCAAATGGAAATTATAATAAACATTTCATGAAAGAACTTGATATATATGAAAGGGACATAAAGGTGGGGGATTATGTTGTACCTGATGCGAGGGGATTACTGAAAAAGGTGGAATAAAATTAGTTCATCAGGACTATTTTCATGAGCTTCCTAAGTTGATATCGCAGGAGGCGTATGAGGATTTGATGTGCAATAATGCCAAAAGAATATTTGGATTAAATGAGTTGTAAAACGTTTAGTAAGAAAACGCTCGTAAATTCTATTCAAGGGAATTTACGAGCGTTTGTATGTTAGGCGTGTGCAATGTTTGTATGTTCTGATATTTCTCTGTTAATGGTGCAGAGGTCATCAACTGATAATCCGTGAATGTCTGTATTTCCAGTTATTCTTGCAAAGGTTCTAAGTTCATTTGCAGAGCATGTAAGATAATTTTCTACACGCTTTGCAGCTGCGTCTATATGTAATCTTTCGCGTAGCTTTTCATCTTGTGTAGCCATTCCGACAGGACACATACCTGTGCCGCAAATTCTGTACTGCTGGCAGGCAGCAGCCACCATTGCCGCTGAGGCAATTGCAACAGCATCGGCTCCCATGGCAATTGCTTTTGCAAAATCTGAAGATACTCTAAGTCCACCAGTGATAACTAAATCAATATCTGAGTTAATTGAATCTAAGTATTTTCTTGCCCTGTAAAGTGCGTAAATAGTTGGAACACTTGTTGAATCACGTATTATGGCTGGAGATGCACCTGTTGCACCGCCACGTCCATCAATAGTGATAAAATCAGGTTCGGCAGATACACAGAATTCCAAATCTTTCTCAATTCGTCCAGCTGCAATCTTAATACCTATCGGTCTTCCCTCGCTTCGGGTACGAAGGTCACTTACTAATTTGCGCAAATCATCAGCGCTGTTAATGTCCGGGAACTTGGAAGGACTTATTACATCCTCACCAACTGTTTTATCTCGTACCTTTGCAATTTCAGGAGTCACCTTGTTTCCAGGCAGATGTCCGCCCATTCCTGGTTTGGTGCCCTGACCGATTTTAATTTCAATTGCATCGGAAGTTTTAAGATTCTCATCAGTTACACTATACAAATTTGGCACATATTCAAAGATATACTTATATGCAGCCGCTTTTTCTTCGGGAAGAATACCACCCTCACCACTGCACATTGCTGTACCGGCAGCTGCGCTTCCTTTGGCCATTGCAATTTTAGTCTCTTTAGATAGTGCACCGAAAGACATGTGAGAAATATATACCGGCATGTCAAGAACCATTGGCTTTTGGGCATGTTTTCCGATTACAGTCTTTAACGATACATCTGCATGTTCATCTAAAGGCATAGGGTTTAACTGTGCCCCCAGCACAAGAATGTCATCCCAGTTTGGCATGTCCATCTGAGTGCCCATTGCTTCGATTGCAGACTTTCCGGTGACTGCCATTTCATGAATTTCCTTCATATAGCGATAATTGCTGTCTGTTTTGCGTGTCTCCTGTGGATAGCTCAAATCCAGCGGTGCAATGCCTGTTGTAGCAGGCTTTTTCTCAGCCTCTACTACTTCAAATTTATCGACAGGCTGTTTACAGAGAGGACATTCTGTTAAATCAGAAAATGGTTTGCCCTCCTTTTCTTCATCATAGATATACCCACATATACTACATTTGTAAACCATAATAAAACCCTCCTTTTACTCTTTCTAACATTATAAAATGTATTTGAGTTTATGTCGAGAAAATAAGAAAAAAATTATCTGTTCAGTGCAGAAATGTGCGAAACCGCATATTTCGTAAGAAAGAGTATAGTTTGAAAATTAGATAAAAAATATGGCATAATATAAAAAATAATTGTATAATATATACACTATAATAACATTTTTACGAAAGAAGGTTGATAAAATGTTTCGATTTACAGATGATTGCTTGATTGGGATAGAGTCGATAGATGAGCAGCATAGGCATTTGTTTGAATTAATAAATTCTGTTTTGGATATGATTAAAAATCATTATGTCCCAGATAGATACTCCCAAATAAAAGAGATTCTGGAAGAATTGGATAACTATGCTGAGCAGCATTTTGAAAATGAAGAAGCATATATGAAGCAAATAAGAGATCCGGAGCTGATAATCCAGCGCTCGCAGCATATGGTATTTAGAAATAAAGTCCGAAACTGGGAATTTATGGATATTGATGAGTTAGAAGCGCAGGCGCAGATGTTAGAAGAGATGATGCTGTTTCTTGCAGAGTGGCTGTATCAGCATATTATCGGAAGTGATACTATGATAGGCAAGCTTCCACCATTAGAAGAGTGGATGATGAAGGAGAATGTGTTTGAATTCTCAGAAGAATATTGCACAGGCAATGACCTCATAGACAACGAGCACAAGGAATTGTTCCGTATCATTGAAAAAGTAAATAACCTCGTTGAAGAAGGTGTAGATGCAAGCAGATGTGATGAAATTTTAGAAGTTCTCGGAGAACTCCGGGCATATACAGAGTTTCATTTTGCCGATGAAGAGGAGTATATGGAAAGCATACATTATGATGGACTTGAGGCGCAGAAACGCGCACATAAGGCATTTGTTTATAAGATAAGAGATATTAAAAAAGAGGATATTGAAGAGCAAACACAGGAATATATGCAGAGCCTTGTAGAATTTCTTCTGGGCTGGCTCATTAATCACATACTGTATACGGATAAGAAAATTCCTACATAAAATTATTTGACATATTTTAGAAAAAATTATATTCTATTAAACAGAGTGTTGACAAAGTCGCACGAAGGGGCACACCACCACGGGTATGGCTTCCTTTGTGTGGCTTTTTTTATGGAAAAATACAAAAAGGAGAGAATGATGGTAGTAATAAATGGAGAAAAGTTAGACATTGATGGAATGTATCTTTTGACATACTTAGAAGAGAATAACTATCCGCTGGAACGTATCGCAGTTGAAATAAACGAAGAGATAGTTCCGAAAAGTCAATATGATACTGTTGTTTTAAATGATGGTGATACTGTGGAGGTGGTAAGCTTTGTTGGAGGAGGCTGATTTTTATAGTGCGTTGGAAAAACGACATGGGAAAGAGATACAGGAGGTTATCAGGCAGACAGAGGTCACGATTTGCGGATTGGGTGGACTGGGTTCAAATATTGCGATTGCACTTTCAAGATGCGGAATTGGAAAACTTCGTCTGATTGATTTTGATTGTGTGGACATTTCTAATTGCAACAGACAGCAATTTTTTCTTTCGCAGGTTGGGAAGAAAAAGACTGAGAGTCTAGCTGAAATAATTGGAATGATTAATCCATTTGTCGAGCTGGAATTATACGACTGCAGGCTGTCGGAGCAGAATATGGGAGAGATATTAAAGGATTCACTTTTTATATGCGAAGCTTTTGATGATGCAACACAGAAGGCCATGCTTACCAACTATGTTTTGGAGAAAATGCCGGATTCTTTTCTGGTGGGAGCATCAGGAATGGCAGGATATGGAGAAAGTAATCTTATTCACACAAGAAAAGTTTTTGGGAAATTCTACTTGTGTGGCGATGAGACAAATGGTCTGGAAACAGGCAAATGTCTGATGGCACCGAGAGTTATGATATGCGCTGCACATCAGGCAAATATGATTTTAGAATTGATTATTAAACATGGAAAAGAGGATAAAGATGGATACATTTAAATTGGGAAATAAAGAATTTAGTTCAAGGTTTATACTTGGCTCAGGAAAATATTCAATGGATTTAATTAAAGCTGCAGTCGAGCAGGCAGAGGCGGAGATTATTACATTGGCGGTAAGAAGAACTAATACAAAGCAGGGGGAGAATATTCTTGATCATATTCCAGAGCATGTGACATTGTTGCCAAACACATCAGGTGCAAGGGATGCGAAGGAGGCTGTTCGTATTGCGAGAATGTCAAGAGAATTAGGCTGTGGAGATTTTGTAAAGGTTGAAATCATGAAGGACAGCAAATACTTATTGCCGGATAATGTTGAGACGGTAAAAGCCACGGAGATATTGGCAAAAGAGGGTTTTGTAGTTTTGCCATATATGTATCCGGATTTATATACAGCAAGAGATTTGGTTAATGCAGGTGCAGCCGCAGTGATGCCACTTGCCTCACCAATTGGCTCTAATAAAGGCCTTGCCACAAATGAGTTTATCCAGATTATTATAGATGAAATCGACCTTCCTGTAATTGTGGATGCTGGAATTGGAAGACCTTCTCAGGCGGCAGAGGTTATGGAAATGGGCGCAACTGCAGTTATGGCAAATACTGCGATTGCAACAGCTGGAAATGTACCACAGATGGCATGTGCTTTTAAGGATGCTATCAAAGCAGGACGTGCAGCGTATCTGGCAGGATTAGGACGAGTTTTAGAAAGAGGTGCTTCTGCATCAGACCCATTAACAGGTTTTTTGAGATAAGATGAGGTGACAGAATAATGGAAAATCAATTTTATGTGGACTCTGAAAATCTGAGTGAAGTCGCACTTTGTAAAAAGCATCAATTAGAAAATGACCCGGCTGCACGAACTAATCACATGGAATATATGCCTGGCATGGAGCAGATATCATCAGATATAATGGATAAAGTTCTCACCGAGATGGAGAATTATGATTATGAAAAATATACAGAGGCTGATGTGAAAAGGGCATTAGCATCCTCACGAATAGGAATCGAGGAGTTTAAAGCCTTCTTATCACCGGCAGCCGCACCGTTTTTAGAGGAGATGGCGCAGAAGGCAAAGATAGAAACAAGTAAGCATTTTGGAAATACTGTGTATATTTTTACACCACTTTATATAGCCAATTATTGTGAAAACTATTGTGTATACTGTGGTTTTAACTGCTATAACGATATTGTCAGAAAGCAGTTGACAGAAGAAGAAATTGAGAAAGAAATGAAAATTATCTCTGATTCCGGAATAGAAGAAATACTTATTCTCACAGGTGAGAGCAGAGCGAAAAGTGATGTAGAGTATATCGGAAATGCCTGCAAATTAGCAGCGAAATATTTCAGAAATGTTGGTTTGGAGATTTATCCGGTCAACGTGGATGAATACAAATATCTGCATGAGTGCGGTGCTGATTATGTTACTGTTTTTCAGGAAACATATGATAATGAAAAATACGAGACACTACATCTGTTAGGTCATAAGAGAGTATTTCCATATCGTTTTGAGGCACAGGAAAGAGCAATTATGGGTGGAGTACGAGGTGTTGGATTTTCGGCTTTATTAGGCTTATCAGATTATCACAAGGATGCACTTGCAACAGCACTTCATGTATATTATCTGCAGCGTAAATATCCTCATGTAGAGTATTCAATATCCTGCCCGCGTTTACGACCTATTATCAATAATGACAGAATCAATCCGCTGGATGTACATGAGAGAGAGCTCTGTCAGATTCTATGTGCATATAGATTATTTTTGCCATATGTTGGAATTACAGTATCGTCGCGTGAGGAAAAACATTTCAGGGATGGTATCGTAAAAATAGCTGCTACAAAGGTATCTGCTGGTGTATCTACTGGAATCGGTGATCACGAAAGCAAGTACAACAAAATGGATAGTGCTGAAAATGCCTCAAAAGAAGGAGATGAGCAGTTTGAAATAGCTGATGAGCGTAGCTTTGATGAGATGTATCAGGATATCGAGGCGGAAGGTCTTCAGCCTGTTTTAAACGATTATGTGTATGTGTAAGAAAATATGTATTACAAACAGAAAGCTGGTAAATGGCAGTTTCATAGATCAAATTGAAAAGGTGTGTCAGACTGACTGTGACAAAATACTGCTTCGTGAGAAGGATATGGATGACAGCTCGTTTATGGAGCTTGCTACAAAGGTTAAGCAGCTTTGCGATAAATATAACAAAGAACTTATTATCCACCATAGAGTTGATGTATGTAAAAAACTAGAGATTAGACAGATACATTTTCCGATGCCTTATCTTCTAGGTCAGGAATCACCTAAGCAGTTTATAGAAGAGTTAAAAGAGATGTATAGCGGTATGCGAGTGAGTGCTTCAGTGCATGCAGTTGAAGAAGCCATTTTAGCACAGTCATGGGGAATTGATGAATTGATTGCCGGACATATTTTTGATACTGATTGCAAAAAAGGAATTCCGGGACGTGGAATTTCATTTCTGGAAGAAGTATGTAAGAGTGTAGAAATACCTGTGTATGCAATTGGTGGAATGAACGAGGATAGGATGAATATTGTCTGTAATGTGGGTGCAAAAGGAATCTGTATGATGTCACAGTATATGGTTTAAGCGTATGTATTTTATTTCGAACTTGCAAAAAAATAGGAATAAAGTATTGACTAGATTTTGACTTAGTTATATCCTCAGATATATGAGGAAATGTAACTATTCATGAGGTTGCTTCAGGTAGTTACATAAATTAATTTAACGTATATATTCAGAATCGCACCCATACATTTTCAGTGGTTCTGAATAGTTATAAATTAACATAATATTGGGATAAAAGAAAGGACGAAGACATGTATATTTCAGACAGCATTAAGTATGTAGGTGTAGACGACAGAACTATTGATTTATTTGAGAGCCAGTATGTGGTAGAGAATGGTGTTTCATATAATTCATATCTCATTATAGATGAGAAGGTTGCATTGATGGACACTGTAGATATCCGCGGACTTGAGGAATGGAGCAAGAATGTGGAAACGGAACTTGGCGGAAGAGATATTGACTATATAGTTGTTCAGCATATGGAGCCGGATCATTCAGGGTCACTTGCATATGCAATTGAGAAATATCCAAATGCCAAGGTTGTTGGAACTGCTAAAGCTTTTGTATTTATCAACCAGTTTTTTGATGTAGATCTATCAGATAGAAAGGTTGAAGTAAAAGAAGGCGATACTCTTTCTTTAGGCAGCCATACACTTACATTTGCAATGGCTCCAATGGTTCACTGGCCAGAGGTTATGGTTACATATGAAAGCTCAGAGAAGGTGCTTTTCTCAGCAGATGGCTTTGGAAAGTTCGGTGCACTTGATGCTGATGAAGATTGGGCATGTGAGGCTCGTAGATATTATTTCAATATCGTTGGAAAGTATGGAGCTCCTGTTCAGGCACTACTGAAGAAAGCACAGGCACTTGATATTCAGAAGATTCTTCCACTTCACGGACCAATCCTTGATGAGAATCTTGGATATTATATTGACTTGTATGACAAGTGGTCAAGCTACACACCAGAGAATAAGGGTGTATATATTGCATATGCATCTATTCATGGCAACACAAAGAAGGCTGCAGAGATTCTTGCTGACAAGATTCGTGCACTTGGTGAGGAGAAAGTTGTTGTTGCAGATTTATCGCGCGAGGATATTGCAGAGTGCGTTGAGGATGCATTCCGCTATGACAGAATGATTCTTTGTGCGGCTACATATGATGGAAATGCTTTTGTACCAATGGAGGATTTCTTACATCATTTACAGATTAAAACATACCAGAAGCGTACTGTTGGACTCCTTGAGAACGGAACATGGGGACCAATGGCTGCAAAGGCTATGAGAGGCTATTTAGAGACAATGAAGGATGTCACAATCCTTGACGAAGTTGTCACAATCAAGTCTACTTACAAGTCTTCAGATGAGGAGCAGATGGACAAATTGGCACAGGCCATCGTTAATGCTCAATAAAAATAGTTGTTTGTCGAGGGGGGGACGGCAACCGCTTCTTAGGTCTTCGATGACATGAGTTGGGGCACTATGGGGGATGGGAATATTGTAGTTGTATATATGATTTGAGGGGATAGTAATATATTTTGTGCGTTTATGTCCTCGCGTTAAGAGGCTCTAAATAATTCGCCAGGGTTGTCTATAAGTGACGCTGTCGCTCATATTCGCCGTCCTGGCTCATATTCGCTAAAATTGCCGTCCATGGCAATTTCCCAGCTGAT
>JAXELM010000069.1:0-9483 GCA_034100525.1 Agathobacter sp. | reverse complement strand
GTGATTTTAAGGCTACCAGCTTCAACGATTGTGTTGAAGTTGGTAGCCTTTTATTTATTCTCCCCAATAATCTATACTATCTTGAGTTCTAAGTCTAATACCAAACATTTTCCACATAAAATCTTCGCGTTCATTATATATTGCAGTAACAAAGATTATATCATCATCTATTCTGTAAAATACATAATTATGCTCTATATGAAGAAAATAGTAAGGACTTGGTATTCCCAGCATATTTTCAATAGAAGGACAGCGCTTAGAGGTATTTTTCAGATTATTTATGCCGTTGGTAATTGTACCCACGACTTTTGTTCCAGCATCATTTTTAATTTGTTTTAAACGGTCTCTAGCATCTGGTGAGTATTTTATCTTCAATTAGTAGATAACCCCAGTTCCTTTTCTAGGTCATAATCATCAATCCAGCCTTCTTTGTCAGCTCTTTCTTCAGCTTTTTGAAGTTTTGAGAGCAATTCATAAGCTGATTTGAAACGATCAAGTTCATCAATTTCAGCCATTGTAAGAATTCCGTATTCTCCATGTCCATTCCTTGTCAGATAAACACGACTTGATAAATCAACTTCTTTTAATACATCTGTATAATTTCTTAAGTCAGATATAGGTTTGATATTTGGCATGATAATCATCTCCTTTTTTATATATTAACATTATGCTGATGAAACTACAAGCGTATTCACGTGTAAATTTGTAGGTGAATTAGTATATATATGTGCCCCGCTTTTTGATTATTTAAAAGCATCTTTTATAGCACTTTTTACTTTTTGGAAATTTTCATCTGATTCCAGACTAGAATCATTCTCATAAGCTACGTCAACTGTAGTGTCAAGACATTCAGCAAAGTCACTTCTGACAGATTCGTTGTCCTTCTCCATTTCTTCAAACCATTTGTTCGCATAATTGGTAATATCACTACTGGTAGAATCAGCAGCATATGTAGCCGCAAAATTTTTCAATTCATCAACAGCGGTTTCAGCACGAAGGCTTGCACCGGCAGCACCAGCCTGTACATCATATATTGCCTGCATACATTTGGTAAATGCTTCTTCTGCTTCAACAGAATTGTTCTGAGTCTCGGTAGTGTCAGGTGTCTGAGATTCTGTTTGAGACTCTGTCTGAGACTCTGTTTGTGTTTCAGTTGTAGCTGGGGTTGAATTATTACATGCAACAGCGCTTGGCACCAATAATGAAATACAAAGTGTTAAAATGACAAATTTCTTTTTCATAAAAATCCTCCTTGAGTTAAGATAATTATATTGGTAACTATTCAGTGCCTTCATAGTTACGAGCCGCAAGTGCATTAAAATCAGCTACGCTGATGGGCACTTGCTCCAACAAACTATACTCTTTATTACGAAATATGCGGTTTCGCATATTTCTGCACTGAACAGTTACTTATATTGTATCATATTAGTCAATGGTGAAAAGTGGTATAAATATAAATTAAAAAAAGCTTAAATAATGGATGAATACATAATGTTAACTTGCGTTGCTTGATGTTTTGCAGGCATGTGCATATGATTTTAGTAAGGAAATTAACCTGCAAAAAGAAAGGAGTAGAAAAATGCTTGGAGAAAACATTAAAAAAATCAGACAAAAAAAGGATATACGCAGGAGGAGGTTGCGAATCGTCTGCATGTAACAAGACAGACAATTTCAAAATGGGAGAAGAACTATTCAGTTCCAGATGCAGATTTGTTGGTACGATTAGCAGAAATACTCGAAGTGCCGACTAGTGAATTACTTTCCGGGGAAGTAGAACTAGAAGAAAAGGAAATACCAAAAGATGAATATGCAGAACAGCTTGCACACATTGCAGAGCAGATGGCGATAAAAAACAGAAGAGCATCAAAAATATGGAAAGTAATTGGAATTACACTATTGTCTATAATCTCACTATATCTTTTTATAACTATTATTGGAATGAGAGCATATTCATATGACACCGATTCTGTATATGAATCACCGGAAATGATTACTGAAACAGAAATGAATTAACTTATATATTTCACATAATTATATTAGTTATAAGATATTTAGATGAGATTTTTCGTTTATTATGTGTTATAATCATAAAAAATGAAAAAGGGGTAAATGAAATGAGAGAAATACCATACAAGATATATCTTGAAGAGAACGAGATGCCAAAGCAGTGGTACAACGTTCGTGCAGATATGAAGAAGAAACCTGCACCAATTTTAAATCCTGCTACATTAGAGCCGGTAACACTTGAGGAGCTTTCGCATATATTCTGTGAGGAGCTTGCAAAGCAGGAGCTGGACGAGACAACAGCTTACTTTGATATTCCGGAAGAAATCCGCAATTTCTACAGAATGTACAGACCTTCACCACTTGTACGTGCTTATTGTCTCGAAGAGAAGCTTGGAACACCAGCGCATATTTACTACAAATTCGAAGGAAACAATACATCTGGAAGCCACAAGCTCAATTCCGCTATCGCGCAGGCATATTATGCAAAGAAGCAGGGGCTTAAAGGTGTTACAACTGAGACAGGAGCAGGACAGTGGGGAACAGCACTTTCGATGGCTAGTTCTTACTTTGACCTTGACTGTCAGGTGTACATGGTTAAATGTTCATACGAGCAGAAGCCTTTCCGTAGAGAAGTAATGAGAACTTATGGTGCACAGGTTACACCATCACCATCTATGAATACAGAGGTTGGACGCAAGATTAACGCGGAGTTCCCTGGAACAACAGGAAGTCTTGGATGTGCCATTTCAGAGGCTGTAGAGGCAGCAACTACTCAGGAAGGCTACAGATATGTACTTGGATCAGTACTTACACAGGTACTACTTCACCAGTCAGTAATCGGTCTTGAGACAAAGGCAGCACTTGATAAATATGGTGTAAAAGCAGATATGATTATTGGATGTGCCGGGGGCGGTTCAAACCTTGGAGGTCTTATTTCACCATTCGTTGGAGAGATGCTTCGTGGAGAGGCAGACTATGAGATTATAGCAGTAGAGCCTGCATCATGTCCTTCTCTTACAAGAGGAAAATACGCATATGATTTCTGCGATACCGGAAAAGTATGTCCACTTGCCAAGATGTACACACTTGGTTCAGGATTTATTCCTTCAGCAAACCACGCAGGAGGCCTTCGTTATCATGGAATGAGTTCCGTAGTTTCAGAGCTGTATGATCAGGGATACTTAAAGGCAAGAAGCGTAGAGCAGACTGAGGTATTTAAAGCAGCTGAGACATTTGCAAGAGTAGAGGGAATTCTTCCAGCACCAGAGAGTAGTCATGCAATCAAGGTGGCTATTGATGAAGCTCTTAAATGCAAAGAGACAGGCGAGGAGAAGAACATCGTATTCGGTCTTACAGGAACAGGATACTTTGATATGGTTGCTTACCAGAAATACAATGATGGTGAGATGGCTGACTATATTCCAACTGATGAAGAACTTGCCAAATCATTTGCAACACTTCCAAAGGTTGAAATCTAAATAATATTGAATATAAAACAGCACTTCGATATGGAGTGCTGTTTTTAATTGCGCAAATAAAATTGGTTTGTAGAGATAAATGTATAGTGATATAATGATAAAAATTGGAATGTAAAACAGGAGGCATAAAATGGCAAAAGAATTACCAAAAAGAAGTGAGGTAAAGGTAGAGGATACCTGGAACCTTAAGGATATGTATGAATCAGACGCAGCATGGGAGGCAGAGCTTTTAGAGATTAAAAAGCTTGCCGAAGAAGCTGTTAAAATGGAAGGTCATGTGGCAGAAAGTGCGCAGAACCTTCTTAAGACATTAGAGCTTGATGCAACTATAGACGAGAAGCTTTCACTTGCATACAATTACGCTGAGAGACAGTACGATGAGGATACATCAAATACTGCACATCAGGCAATGGCGGCAAAGATTATGTCTATGGCAGCAGATATATCAAGCCAGCTTGCATTTATTGTACCTGAGATTCTTGCAGTAGATGAAGCAGTACTTGAAGGCTTTTACAAGGAGCAGCCTAAGTTAGAGCTGTATCGTAAAGAAGTAGCTGAGATTCAGAGAGTAAAAGAGCACAAACTTTCAACAGAGATGGAGAAGCTTGTAGCAATGACCGCTGAGATGAGCCGTGTATCATACGACACATTTAATATAATGGACAATGCGGATATGCTTTTCCCGGAAGTCGAGAATGAAGATGGAGAGACAGTCAGAATCACTCATGGAAGATTTATTGCATTACTTGAATCTGCCAACAGAGAAGTAAGAGAGAATACATTCAAGAAATATTATTCGACCTATAAGCAGTTTTTAAACACTTATGCAAGCCTTTACAATGGTCAGGTTAAGCAGCAGATTTTCTATGCAAAAGCAAGAAAATATGAATCAACACTTGTGGCGTCAGTGGATGCAAACAATGTATCACCAGTTGTATATCACAACCTCGTTGATACGGTAAACAAGAACCTGGATAAGCTCCATAGATATGTTGGACTTAGAAAGAAATGTCTCGGAGTTGACGAGCTTCATATGTATGATATCTATACACCAATGGTATCAGGCGTAGCAAAGAAGATTCCATTTGAGGAAGCAAAAGAGACAGTACTTAAAGCACTTGCGCCACTTGGTGAGGACTATGTTGCAAAAGTAAAAGAAGGCTTTGAGAGCAGATGGATAGATGTATATGAGAACCAGGGTAAGGTAAGCGGCGCATACTCAGCAGGTGCATACGGAACTCATCCATATGTGCTTCTCAACTACAATGAGTCACTAGACAACATGTTTACACTTATTCATGAGATGGGGCATGCAATGCACTCCTATTACTCAAACAGCACTCAGCCATATATTTATTCACAGTACAAGATATTCGTTGCAGAGGTTGCATCAACATGTAATGAGATACTGTTGCTAGAGTATCTTCTGAAGAATACTACTGATAAAAAGGAAAGAGCATATCTTCTTAACCATTATCTTGATATGTTCAAGGGTACACTTTTCCGTCAGACTCAGTTTGCAGAGTATGAGATGAGAAGTAATGAGATGGTTGAAAAAGGAGAATCGCTTAACGCCGATAATCTTTGTGAATTATATCTCGATATCAACAAGAAATACTATGGCGAAGAGATGATTTCTGATGAGGAAATATCATATGAGTGGGCAAGAATACCTCATTTCTACTATGATTTCTATGTATACCAGTATGCAACAAGCTTTTCAGCAGCGGTTGCAATTGCACATGATATTCTTAGAGAAGGTGGTTCTGTAGTAGAAAAATACAAAGAATTCCTGTCAGGAGGATGCTCAGAGGCACCTGTAGAATTGTTGAAGAAGGTTGGAGTTGATATGGAGTCACCTGTTCCAATTCAGGCAGCACTTGATGTAATGGGCGAGGTAATTGATGAACTCGAAGAATGCATATGTGATTGATTTTTATGACAGGTTTGAATGCATAGGCGGAAGCTGTCCATATACCTGTTGTAAGGGTTGGCAGATTGCGGTTGATGATGAGACTTATAAGCAGTACAAAGAGCAGAAGTTTCCAAAGAATCTGCTCTACTCCCTTATGACAGGCAAAGTGGACAATATCAGAAGCATCAGGAAGATAAATTCGACCTGCCCGTATTACACGCAGGAAGGACTGTGTGGATTTCAAAAGAATGACACAGAGAAACTGATGCCGAAAGTGTGTCGGCAGTATCCGCGCACAAGCATAGGTTTTGGTGATTACAATGAGGTGACACTTGAACTGTCGTGTATCAGAGCAGCCGAACTGTTTGTGGAGAACATTGGCAGGCATGAGTTTCTTAAGTCGGAGGACTGCATTGAAGAAAACTGGACTATTGGAAACGACAGCAAGTCGTTTCTGGAGTTTCTTCAAAATGACAGAGCTAAAATATTGTCATATATATGGGAAAAAGATAAAGAAATATCTTTTTCAGAAAGACTACAGAATTTGTATGAATACATATATGTAGAAAATCAGTACCTTTCAAGAGATAACCTGGTTGGAGCTAAGAAACTCACAATTCCATTATCACAAGCAGAAAAAGAAGATATATCAATCCCTAGAATATCTCTAAAAAAGGGTCAAATCCCATTCTATCCAATATGGTTTATGAATGAGATAATATATGAGAAATTATCTGGAACAAAGGTAAAAAAGAATAATAGATACCTGTATAATCTTGTAAGGTGTTATAAGCAAATATTTGGAGAATTGTCAGAAGCAGAGGCAGACGACTTCTTCAGAGAACATATGGACAAACTCATAGAAGAGCAGCCGGAATTAGAGATATTCTTCGTATCATATTTTTCATATCTGATACAGCAGATGTATTGCAAAGCATATGAAGATTATTATGTGTTGGGGCAGATTCTTTTAGCCCTTATGGATTTACAGTTTATGATGCTTTTTATTCTAGTTCAGAATATGGAGAATGGACATCTAGAGCCAGCAGACATAGCAGCAGTCCTGGCCAATACAGAAAGAGCCATACGCCACAATCTTGTCTTGAATGAAGATATGTTGTACAAAATCCGCAATACATATTTCAAGTAATGATAGGAATGAGAAAAAAGAATTGTCTATATTGACAATTCTTTTATTTTGAGTAAAATATGAATTATAGTTCATAAAATATGAATTAGAATTCATATAAAGCGAATTGAGATTCGTATTTTTCAGGCGAGAATTAATTGACTGCATTTGATATGAACCAAGGGGATGTTTATGTTATGGAATTAAAGATTAATTTTCATGAGAGGGGAGAACCTCAGAATGAGCATGAGCAAATCAGGTGTGCCCGACGAATGTTAGGATATACGCAGGCATATGTGGCAGAATGTCTTCAGATGTCCACCAGACAGTATGTGAAGTACGAGAAGGGAGAGATAGATGTAGGGCAGATGTCATTTCAACAGGGAATCAATTTGTGCGAACTATTGCACATTGAGATTTATAGATTAATCACTCCTCTAGAGGAGCGGTTGGGTAACTCGTAGGCTATGCATTTGGAATCAGGGAGGATGTCATATGAGAGATTTATTACAAAGAGATTCATTTCATGTATTTGGTTCAAAGATGGCTTCGGATATGGGTCAAAATGCTGGGCAAGGCAAATCCAAAGGAGCGAGAAAGAGAAGCGAGAAGCTCGACTTTTCACAGATGTTGTCAGATGAATGCATGAGGCTGGCAACCGGACAAGCTTAGAGGATTTGAAATTGTATTGAGAAAGGAAGGAAGGTGTGGTATACTCTAACAGATTTATGAATGAGAAAATGAAAAAGGAGAAATCGGATATGAATATTGTTTGTTTAGATTTAGAGGGTGTACTTGTACCAGAAATATGGATTGCTTTTGCAGAGGCAACAGGAATTCCGGAGCTTAAGCGTACTACAAGAGATGAACCTGACTACGATAAGCTTATGAATTACAGAATTGGCATTTTAAAAGAGCACGGACTTGGACTTAAGGAGATACAGGAGACAATTGCGACAATCGATCCAATGCCGGGCGCACTTGAGTTTTTAAATCAGCTTCGTGAACTTACACAGGTTATTATCATCAGTGATACATTTACACAGTTTGCGAGTCCACTAATGAAGAAGCTTGGATGGCCTACAATCTTCTGTAACACACTTGAGGTTGCACCAGATGGAGAAATCACAGGATTTAAGATGCGCTGTGAACAGTCTAAGCTTACAACTGTCAAAGCATTACAGTCTATAGGATATGATACGATTGCAAGTGGAGACAGCCACAATGATCTTGGAATGATTACAGCAAGCAAGGCTGGCTTCTTGTTCAGGAGTACGGAGCAGATAAAGGCAGATTATCCTGAATTACCTGCATTCGAGACATACGATGAATTACTTGCAGCAATTAAAGAGGTACTTGATTAATTACAGGGTTTAGTTGTTTCGAGAGTCCACCAAATTGGTGGGCTCTCTTTTTTTGGGGTAGCTATGTTTGGAAAACTCCACGTAATGAATAATTCAAAAATATGTTAAAAAATCAAATAGTCTATTGGTACTATGAAAAAAGAGTGCTATAATAGTAATAACATTTATTTTTGGAAAATAGCGAAAGGTGTTTACATGGAAAAAATATTTGAGTTCAGCTATACGCATAAAAACAAAATATTTCTGTTCGTATGTCTTATTATACATAGCCTGTATATATTAATTTTTGGTTTGCAGGGATGCACCGGGCTGGTAGCGTTAAATATAGGTAGTACCTTGTTTTATCTGTATGCAATATACAGCTCATTAAGGAAAAAAAATGAGACTTTTATGGTCACGATATCCTATTTTGAAATTCTGCTGTTTTCAATAATAAGTGAATTGCTGGCAGGAGGTGACTTTGGCTTTTTGTTGTTTCCTCTGGGAATGGTAGCAGCGATATTTTATCTTGTGCCAAAGGAATATTCAAACAAGAGATATGTTATACAGCTTGTGGGGATTATAGCCACATATATTGTATTTAGGCTTGAGACAAGCGGAATTATCATTCAGCCGACAGTTCATGAAAAGCTTCTTGGTATCGCAGTACCACTTAAAGCTTATAACACAGGAATAACACTTCTGGCAGTGACGTATGTATCCTGTGTTTATATGATTGAGCTTGACAGGACGCAGCAGAAGCTTGATTACAATGTAAATCATGATGCATTAACGGGATTATATAACAGAAGATTTTTTGAATATCTGATGCGTAAGCAGCACGAATTATATAGTAAGCCTTATGCAGTAGTGATGTTTGATGTAGATGACTTTAAAAAAGTAAACGATACATATGGACACGAAGTCGGTGACAGAGTACTTGAAATGCTTGCAGATTGTCTGAAACGGAACATGGGTGAGTATGATGTCGCAGTTCGTTGGGGTGGAGAAGAATTTATTTTATTTTTCCCAGATGTGGATATGAACTTTGCAGAGAAAAAGACTATCCAGATACAAAATGATATTCGCAGGCGATGTGTGGAAGTTGGCGATGCAAAGATACAGATTACCACGACTGCAGGAATTGCTGTAGAGAAAGATATCAATAAATATGAAGATGCAATTCGAATAGCGGATGAGAGACTATATTATGGTAAGCGTCATGGAAAAAACTGCCATATAAAAGAAGATATGGGAGAGTAACATGGAAAAAGGGTATGTAAAAAATATAACAATTCTTATAGGCTGCTTTTTGCTTTTGTTAGTGTTGGGAATCGGCACTGTTGCTGTAAAAGCGCAAGATGCAGGGCGAAAAGTAAGAGTAGCATTCTTTCCGATGGATGGATATAACGAGTATTTACCAGATGGTGCCTGCACTGGAATGGATGTAGATTATCTGAATGCATTAAGCGTATATTCGAACTGGGATTTTGAATATGTAGAATGCTCAAGCTGGGAAGAAGCACTTCAAATGCTTTCAAATAAGCAGGTGGATTTGGTTGGCTCAGCCCAGTATTCGCCTGAAAGAGCGGAAGTTTTTGAGTACGCAGA
>JAXELM010000033.1:0-12591 GCA_034100525.1 Agathobacter sp. | reverse complement strand
AAAAAGAAGATATGCCAAATATAAAAGAATCAGGAAAAACACCTTCAGACCTTCAGAAATTAATGGAAGAACTTGGTATAGTTAAATAACAAAATGAAGTATCATCCTCAATTGACAATATGTGTTTTAATGCGTATACTCTAATAGAGCGCTTTGACTATTTAAAGCGGCGCATCGCTGTTTTATGATTGACTTATATTTTTACTATAATAATAGATTATAGAGCGTTCTTATATTGTGGCAAGCCTATAAACTAAACATATTCTAGGAGGAAAGAGATATGAAAAAGAAATTACTTGCACTTTTACTTACAGCAACAATGGCTGTATCACTTGGAGCCTGTGGTTCTTCAGACAGCAATTCAGGTTCTACATCAGACGGAACAACAGCAGCAGAAAGTAATGCGGGCGGTTCGACAGATGGCAAAGTATACAACATCGGAATTTGTCAGTTAGTACAGCACCCGGCACTTGATGAGGCAACAAAAGGATTCCAAGATGCCCTCACAGAGAAGCTTGGAGATTCAGTTAAGTTTGATTATCAGGATGCATCAGGAGAGAGTGCAAACTGTGCAACAATCGTAAACGGTTTTGTATCTAGTGATGTTGATCTTATTATGGCAAATGCAACAGCTCCACTTCAGGCTGCAGCATCAGCTACATCAGATATTCCAATTCTTGGAACTTCTGTTACAGATTATGCAACAGCACTTCAGATTTCTGATTGGACAGGTGTGGTTGGAAACAATATTTCTGGAACATCTGACTTAGCTCCACTTGACCAGCAGGCAGCTATGCTCAAAGAGTTATTCCCAGATGCTAAGAAGGTTGGTCTTTTATATTGTTCATCAGAGGCTAACTCAATTTATCAGTGTACTGAGGTTGAGAAGTACTTAAAAGATTATGGCTACGAAGTAGAATGGTTTGCATTTACTGATAGCAACGATGTTACATCTGTTACTCAGTCAGCATGTGATGCATGTGAAGTAATCTATATTCCTACAGACAACGCAGCAGCTTCAAATACAGAGGCAATTGCCAATGTAGTTATTCCGGCAGGTGTACCTGTAATCGCCGGTGAGGAAGGAATTTGTGCAGGATGTGGTGTTGCTACATTAAGTATCAGCTACTACGATATCGGATACTCAACTGGTGAGATGGCATATGAGATTCTTGTAAATGGTGCTGATGTTTCAACAATGGAAGTTCAGTATGCACCAAATGTTACAAAGAAATACAACGAGGCAAACTGTAACGCACTTGGAATAACAATTCCAGATGGTTATGAAGCAATCGCAACAGAATAATAAAAACAATAAAAATAATTAATAAGACATAAAGCATACCGCACCCACGCGTGCGGTATTGCTAGCGTAAAGCGGAGGTTTTTTATGGAATTTTTTGCAGGGCTCATGAGCTCAATGCCTGGTGCTGTGGCGCAGGGTATGATATGGGGCATCATGGCGATTGGTGTATATATCACATACAAGATATTAGATATAGCTGACCTTACAGTAGACGGTTCACTTTGTACAGGAGGAGCTGTCTGTGTTATTTTAACAATTAACGGTTTCCCAAGCTGGTTTGCATTTGTGGCAGCTTTTATGGCAGGTCTTCTTGCAGGAATGGTTACAGGTATTTTACATACGAACTTCGGAATTCCACCTATTCTTGCTGGAATTCTTACACAGCTTGCTCTTTATTCTGTGAACTTGCATATCATGGGATGGGGAACTGACAATGGAAGTAAATCAAATCTTCCTATAAGCGTAGATAAATATTCACTTGTTATCTCATCAAGATATATAAGAGAACTTTCATTGAAAAATCCAATAATTGTACTGCTTATTTTCTTAGTAGTGACAATAGGTGTGTTATACTGGTTCTTTGGAACAGAGCTTGGTGCATCTCTTCGTGCGACAGGAGCAAATGGCAATATGGCTCGTGCGCAGGGAATCAATACTAATATGACAAAGGTTCTCGGTCTTATGATTTCTAATGCATTCGTTACTTTAGCAGGCGCACTCCTTGCACAGTATCAGGGCTTTGCAGATGTAAACATGGGTAGAGGAGCAATTGTAATCGGACTTGCAGCTGTTATTATTGGAGAGGTAGTATTTGGAAAACTATTCCACAATTTTGCGCTCAAGATGCTTGCGTGTGTATTAGGAGCAATTATCTACTATATCGTTATTCAGGTAGTTTTAAGACTTGGACTTTCAACAGATGACTTGAAGCTGTTATCAGCACTTGTAGTTGCATTATTCCTTGCTATTCCATTCTGGAAGAACAAATATATGGCAAAAACAGTAAAGAAGGGAGGAAATGCAGATGCTTGAGATTCAAAACATTTATAAGACATTTAATCCTGGAACTGTAAATGAAAAGCTTGCTCTTAACGGAGTATCACTTAAGCTTGAAGAAGGTGATTTCGTTACTGTTATAGGTGGAAATGGAGCAGGAAAATCAACCACTTTGAATGCTGTTGCTGGAGTCTGGCCGCTTGACAGCGGTAAAATCCTTATTGATGGTATGGATGTTACAGCACTTCCAGAGCATAAGCGTGCCAAATACATCGGTCGAGTATTTCAGGATCCGATGACAGGAACGGCAGCGACAATGCAGATTGATGAGAATCTTGCACTGGCAAAGAGACGAGGTAAGTTTCGTGGTTTCCGTCCAAACCTTTCAAAAGCAGAGACAGAGGAATTCAAGGAGATGTTAAAAATCCTTGATCTTGGGCTTGAAGATCGTCTTACATCAAAGGTTGGTCTTTTGTCAGGTGGACAGAGACAGGCACTTACACTTCTTATGGCGACACTTGAGAAGCCAAAGGTACTTCTTTTGGACGAGCATACAGCTGCACTTGATCCAAAGACAGCTGCGAAGGTGTTAGATGCCACAGAGAGAATTGTCACAACCAACAATTTAACAACTCTTATGATTACTCACAATATGAAGGACGCTATCGCACATGGAAACAGACTTATCATGATGGGCGATGGAAAAGTTGTTCTTGATATTCGGGGAGAAGAGAAGAAGAAGCTTACAGTAGAAGATCTGTTACATCAGTTCGAAAAAGTAAGTGGTCAGGAATTTACTTCTGACAAAGCAATTTTGGGATAGTTTATCTATCCCATTTTTTTTGCTTGCACCATAAATTGATTTTGGTTACAATAGAATGAATATAAAATCCATTAAGGAGAGGAAAATATGAGCTTAGCAGACAAAATATTCGTAGATATGTGTAAGGACATACTTGAGAATGGAACAAGTACAGAGGGCGAGCTGGTAAGACCGCATTGGGAAGACGGAAGCAGTGCATATACAATCAAGAAATTCGGTGTGGTAAACAGATATGATTTGTCAAAAGAGTTTCCAGCAATTACACTCAGAAAGACATATATCAAGAGTGCAACAGATGAGATGCTTTGGATTTGGCAGAAAAAATCAAACAATATCAAGGATTTGAACAGCTCTGTATGGGATGAGTGGGCTGATGAAAATGGTTCAATTGGAAAAGCTTATGGTTATCAGTTAGGCGTTAAACATCAGTATAAAGAGGGGCTTATGGATCAGGTGGACCGAGTGATATATGATTTAAAGCATACACCTTTTTCAAGACGAATAATGACCAATATATATGTACATCAGGATTTGCATGAGATGAATCTTTATCCATGCGCATATAGTATGACATTCAATGTAACTCAGAAAAAGGGTGATGATAAGCTGACGCTGAATGGTATCTTAAATCAGCGTTCGCAGGATGTTCTTGCAGCAAATAATTGGAATGTGTGTCAGTATGCAGTACTTTTACACATGCTTGCACAGGTGTGCGATATGAATGTTGGAGAGCTTGTTCATGTCATAGCAGATGCTCATATATATGACAGACATGTTCCTATTGTTGAGGAACTGATTAAAAGGGAACAGTATGATGCACCGAAGTTCTGGCTCAATCCTGAGGTTAAAGACTTCTACAAATTTACAACAGATGATATAAAAATCACTGATTATGTCACAGGTGAACAGATTAAAAATATACCAATAGCAGTATAATGGAGGTTATATGAATCTTATAGCAGCGGTTGATAGCAATTGGGCTATCGGAAAAAATAATCAGCTTTTAGTTAGAATTCCAATGGACCAGAAGTTCTTCAGAGAGACTACAACCGGCAAGGTCGTCGTCATGGGAAGAAAGACACTGGAGAGCTTTCCAAATGGATTGCCTCTTAAGAACAGAACGAATATCGTGCTTACACACAATCCAAATTACAGTGTGAAGGATGCCATTGTTGTGCATTCACTCGATGAATTACATGAGGAGCTGAAGAAATATAACAGTGAAGACATTTATGTAATTGGAGGAGAGAAAATATATGAGCAGCTCCTTGATGAGTGTGATGTTGCGCATATAACCAAGATTGATTTCGAGTATGATGCAGATGCTTATTTCCCAAATCTTGATGAGAATCCTGACTGGGAAATCACAGGAGACAGCGAGGAGCAGACATACTTCGATTTAGAGTTCTATTTTTACCGTTATGAGAAAGTAAAGAAGTAGATAAATGAGCGATTTTATTTTTAGTCTCAATGTCACGATGCCGATATTTCTGGTCATGGTTTTGGGATATTTCCTGAAACAGATTGGATTGTTAGATGACCATTTCGTGTCGGTGGCGAATAAGTTTAATTTCAAAGTGACACTGCCATTTATGGTCTTTCGGGATTTGTCGCAGGTCAATATAAGAGAAGAATTTGATATCAGATTTGTTCTGTTTTGTGCGATATCATCGACTATATGCTTTTGGGCAATATGGGGGGCGGTTAAGCTGTTTTTAAAAGATAAGAGTCTGCGTGGTGCGTTTGTGCAGGCGTCATTTCGAAGCAGTGCAGCAGTGATGGGACTTGCTTTTATAAGTAATATTTATGGAGCTTCGGCGATGGGACCGATGATGATAATAGGAGCGGTTCCGCTGTATAATATTTTTTCAGTGCTTGTATTAACATTTGAAGCAAATACTGATGATGAAGGTACTGATAATGCAAAAAGAGATACTGAAAAGATAAAACAGGCGTGTGTCAATATTGCCAAGAATCCAATTATTATCTCAATAGCCCTTGGAGTCATTGTTGCCCTTATAGGAATTGACTTCCCAGTTACGGTTGATAAGACAGTCAATTCGGTGGCACAGCTTGCAACACCACTTGCCCTTATAGGGTTAGGTGCCGGATTTGAAGGAAGAAAGGCAATTGCCAAGCTTAAGCCGACGATGTGGGCTTCTGCGATTAAGCTTATCATTCAGCCACTTATATTCATACCGGCAGCAATATGGCTTGGTTTTACAGGGGAGAAGCTGGTTGCGATACTTATAATGCTTGCAGCACCGGCGACGCCAAGCTGTTACATAATGGCAAAGAATATGAAAAATGATGGAACGCTCACAGCAAGCATTATAGTGATGACAACGCTTTTGGCGGCATTTACACTGACCGGCTGGATTTATTTACTGAAAACATTAGGATATATGATTTAGAGAGGATATAGATATGGACATCACAGGAAGAAAATTGTTTGTAAAAGCCCTTGAAGAAGAAGGGGTAGATACTATTTTTGGATATCCGGGAGGTACTGTTACAGACCTTTTTGATGAATTGTATAAGACAGATTCGATAAATCTTGTGTTACCAAGACATGAGCAGGGACTTATACATGAGGCAGAAGGATATGCCAAATCAACAGGAAAAGTCGGTGTGTGTCTTGTTACAAGTGGTCCTGGTGCGACAAATACATTGACAGGACTTGCTGATGCACATTACGACAATGTGCCACTTGTGTGTTTTACAGGTCAGGTTCCGCTAAGCCTTATAGGAAACGATGCGTTTCAGGAAGTCGATATCGTAGGAATGACAAGAAGTATCACAAAATACTGTGTGACTGTCAGAAATAGAAAAGACCTCGGCAGAATAATCAAGATGGCATTCCATATTGCAAGCACTGGAAAGCCGGGACCTGTTCTTGTAGATATTCCAAAGGACATTCAGACAGAGTCCGGACCATCAGAATATCCGGATCATGTAGATATACGCGGATACAAGCTAAACGACAGCGTACATATCGGACAGCTGAAAAAAGCATATAAGCTTCTAAAGAGTGCAAAGCGCCCGCTTATTCTTGCAGGTGGCGGAATAAACATTGCAAAAGCAAATGATAAATTGTTGGCATTTGTAGAGAAAATGGATGTGCCTGTTGTTACTACTATCATGGGAAAAGGTGCTATTCCTACAAAGCATGCGCTCTATATCGGCAACTGTGGTATGCATGGTAAGTACGCAGCCAATAAGGCGGTCAGCGAGTGTGATGTACTTTTTTCAATAGGTACACGTTTCAATGACAGAATAACAGGTGATTTGAACGAATTCGCACCCAAGGCTAAGATTGTACATATTGATATTGATACAGCATCAATCTCGAGAAATGTTGTGGTAGATGTACCGATTGTTGCGGATGCGAATATTGTATTAGAGAAGCTTATTGAGTGGGCAGAGACCAAAAAGACTGCCGAATGGAAAAGTCAGATAGCAATCTGGGAGAATGAGAACCCGCTTGGTATGCGAAGAGACAAGGGTATGACTCCACAGATGATTATGGAGCATATCAATTCCAATTTCCCAGGATCGATATATGTAACAGATGTAGGACAGCATCAGATGTGGGCAACACAGTATCTCGAGCTTGATGAGGAAAGCCAGCTTCTTACATCAGGTGGACTTGGTACCATGGGATTTGGTCTTCCGGCTGCAATCGGAGCCAAGATTGCAAATCCGGATAAGGATGTAGTATGTATCTCCGGAGACGGAGGACTGCAGATGAATATACAGGAGCTTGCGACCTCTATTGTACAGGGTGCGGGAGTAACTATATGCTGTCTGAACAACTATTATCTTGGAATGGTAAGACAGATGCAGCAGCTTTTCTATGGCAAGAGATATTCGGCAACCTGTCTTAGAAGAAGAAAATCGTGTCCGCCAGACTGTAAAGGACCAAATAAAGCCTGCCCTCCATATACGCCGGATTTTGTCAAGCTAGTTGAAAGCTATGGCGGAGTTGGAATAAGAGTGGAGAAGGAAGAGGATATTGACGCAGCGTTTGCAGAGGCAAAGAAGCACAAGGATGTGCCGGTTCTCATCGAATTTATGATTGCAACGGATGAGATTGTTCTGCCTATGGTAAAAAGCGGAAATCCAATGAGTGAAATGATACTGAAATAGGAGGAAAGGCAATGGCAGAGATGAAAAACAGATGGATTGGATTGTATGTTGAGAATCAGGTCGGTGTACTTGCGAAGGTTTCAGGTCTTTTTTCGGGAAAATCATACAATTTACAGTCGCTTACAGTTGGCACGACTGAGGATGAGACAGTCTCAAGAATGACAATATGCGTTACCAGTGACGATATTACTTTTGAACAAATCAAAAAGCAGCTTAACCGAATGGTTGAAGTCATAAAGGTAATTGACCTTACAGATGTCCCGCTTCACATGAAAGAGATACTTTTTGCAAAAGTATCAAAGCTTGACCAGACGGGCATCACAGAGGTATTTCAGATTGCACAGGTGTTCAAAATTGATGTTGTAGATATCAGTAATGACACAGTTATTCTCGAGAGTAAATTGACAGAACACAGAAACAATGAACTGATTGCTCTTTTGAAGTCAAAATTTAAGAGTATATCGGTAGTTCGCGGCGGTGCAGTTGCTATAGAATCAATAAGTACCGGTTGCAGATAAGATAAAACAGAAAAGAGGAAGAGTAAAGAAAATGTTTTGTAAAGAATGTGGAAACCAAATTGGTGAAAATCATAAGTTTTGTGAGTATTGTGGAACCCCTGTTGATGATGTAAAACCAATTCAGCCCGTGGAATATCATACGGAAGCAAATGAACAACCGACGACTGGTTTAAGGGAGCAGGTAATTCCACCGATGAACCAGGTGGATGGAAATCAAAAGAAAAAGAGCAAGGCACCGATTATTATAGGTATTGTAGGTGCAGTTTTGTTTGTAGCAATTATCGTAGCAGTAGTTGTAGGTGCAGTATTCTTTGTCAGAAAAGGAAATACAGGTGGCAATGAACCTGTAAAATCAACTGAGACACAGGCGGCAGAAACACAAGCACCACAGCAGACAGAGACACCGGAAGTAACAGAAACAACAGAAAGTGAACCAGAACCGGTTGTACTTACACCGGAAGAAGCATTTGGAGAGTTTGCAAATACACTTACATATGTAAATCTTGAGGGCGTGTCATATCGTCATGAAAGACAGGAGAATGCATTTGCAGGTTTTCCGTTGGAGAATGCAAGTGGAGTATTTAAGACCAAAATACTTGATTTAGATCATGATGGAGTGCAGGAGCTTCTTACTTTCCAGATTGTTCAAAATCTTGAGGCAGAGACTCCGTGTAGTGATATTCATGCGGTAATTTATGAATATGATGGAACAAATGTAGTTCAGACAGCAGATGCAGTTGTTGTCACAGGAGCATTCAAGGGCTATGATGATATAGCAGGAATCAGAATTGCACTAAAAGACAATTATTATATATGCATTGACTATACGTGTGCTTCATTTTTGGAGACTGATGGAGGCTGTATTGATATGGAACTGTGGAAATACGATGGCAGTGCACTTGTTTCAATGGCTCAGCTTCAACATTCAGGTTCAGACTGGACAGATGCGACAGAGTACTGTGCAGATATTAAGCCACAGCTTGAAGAGGCGGGATTATCAAGAACAATAGAGCAGGTATACACATATGGTATATTCTCATTCTCAATGGCCGAAACCGGTATGCAGGCTATTTGCAAGATATATGCGGATACTGATAATGATGATCCTTATGCGGAAGGTGTCACTGTGGTTAATACAGTGCTACATTTCGTGGATGAAAATCCTGAGACTGACTTTTACTTTGCTGATAGTAACTGTAATCCAATAGATGATGCAACACTTAGTGCATTGTCAAAGGAAGAACTCAGAATTGCCAGAAATGAAATTTATGCAAGGTACAGCTGGAAATTTGATGATCAGAATTTGCAGAGTTATTTTGAAACAAAAGCATGGTATTTACAGCCATACTGTGGTTTTGAGATACCGGGAAGTAAGATTTTGACTGAGGTTGAAAAAGAAAATACTGATAAAATAAAAGAATTTGAAAAATAAAAAAGACGATGATTTGTGAATGTAAAAACACAAATCATCGTCTCTTTTTATCTTGCTATAAGATCAATTATTTCTCCGACATACATGGTATGCATGTCACCATCAGAATACCATTTTTGTGCAATATTTTTGTCAACAAAAGTATCTTCAGAAATAGGGACAGCAGCCATTTTCTTGCATAAAATCACGAAGTTAGCTTCATCCGGATAAGGAATACTGTGTTTGAAAGCTGGTGTAAGACCAGCTTTTTCGAATTTGTCTTCATCACGTCCGGAATGCGAACCGCAGTAATTAAGAGCATCACGGTAATCCTCGCCGAGAAAAGAAACTGAGAAAAAGTCTCCCTGATCAATGAACTCTTTGGTGTATCGTGAGTCCCTTATAAAAATATATACGACATTTTTGCCCCAGAGGACACCAAGACCTCCCCAGGAAACTGTCATCGTATTATATTTGGATTTGCTCCCGGATGTAACCAGTGCCCATTCTTTTCCAATTTTGGTAAATGGATTAAACTCAATGGAATCAATTGGATAAGGTTGAAAAGTATGCATATAATCACTCCTTTTATCAGTGCTATTGATAGATAATATTATACATTACATTATACATTACATTAAGTAATATGTGCAACTTAAACAATCTATAATAATTATATAAAGTTCTTGCAAAATCCTATTGACAAATTTCTGTGGAATGTTAAAATTTTGTCATACATCATGCGGTACTAGAATTTGCGTGATGAATAGTGTTTGGTAAGTTTTTAAACTAATATAAAAGAAGTGAGGTAAAGAGAAAATGAGCAACATCGATTTAAGTAAGTATGGAATCACTGGAACAACTGAAATCGTACACAATCCTTCTTTCGAGCAGTTATTCGAGGAAGAGACTAAGCCAGGTCTTGAGGGATACGAGGTTGGACAGGAGACAGAGCTTGGAACTGTAAACGTTATGACTGGTATCTACACAGGACGTTCTCCTAAAGACAAATATATCGTAATGGATGCTAATTCAAAGGATACAGTATGGTGGAACTCAGAGGAATATCCAAATGACAACCACCCAATGACAGAAGAGACATGGGCTACAGTTAAAGAGCTTGCAAAGAAAGAGCTTTCTAACAAGAGACTTTTCGTAGTAGATGCATTCTGTGGAGCAAACAAAGATACACGTATGGCTGTACGTTTCATCGTTGAGGTTGCTTGGCAGGCACATTTTGTAACGAATATGTTCATCATTCCTACAGATGAAGAGCTTGAGAACTTCGAGCCTGATTTCGTAGTATACAACGCTTCAAAAGCAAAAGTTGAGAACTACAAAGAGTTAGGTCTTAACTCAGAGACTTGTGTAGCTTTCAATATTTCAAGCCGCGAGCAGGTTATCATCAATACATGGTATGGCGGAGAGATGAAGAAGGGTATGTTCTCTATGATGAACTACTACCTTCCACTTAAGGGAATTGCTTCAATGCATTGTTCAGCAAACACTGATATGAACGGCGAGAACACAGCAATCTTCTTCGGACTTTCAGGAACAGGAAAGACAACACTTTCTACAGACCCTAAGCGTCTTCTTATCGGAGATGACGAGCATGGTTGGGATGACAACGGTGTATTCAACTTCGAGGGCGGATGTTATGCAAAGGTTATCGGACTTGACAAAGAGTCAGAGCCAGATATCTTCAACGCTATCAAGAGAAACGCTCTTCTTGAGAACGTAACAGTTGATGCAAACGGCAAGATTGATTTCGATGACAAGAGTGTTACAGAGAATACTCGTGTATCTTACCCAATCAGCCATATTAACAATATTGTTAAGCCAGTTTCAGCTGCTCCAGCTGCAAAGAATGTAATTTTCCTTTCAGCAGATGCTTTCGGAGTACTTCCTCCAGTATCTATCCTTACACCAGAGCAGACACAGTACTATTTCCTTTCAGGATTTACAGCTAAGCTTGCTGGTACAGAGCGTGGAATTACAGAGCCAACACCTACATTCTCAGCATGTTTCGGACAGGCTTTCTTAGAGCTTCATCCTACAAAGTATGCTGAAGAGCTCGTTAAGAAGATGGAAAAGAATGGTGCTAAGGCTTACTTAGTAAATACAGGATGGAATGGTACAGGAAAACGTATCTCAATCAAAGATACTCGTGGAATCATCGATGCTATCTTAAACGGAGATATCTTATCTGCACCAACAAAGAAGATTCCATTCTTCAACTTTGAAGTACCTACAGAGTTAACAGGTGTTGACACAGGTATCCTTGATCCTCGTGACACATATGCTGATGCTTCTGAATGGGAGACAAAGGCTAAAGACCTTGCAGAAAGATTTATCAAGAACTTCGCTAAATACGAAGGAAATGATGCTGGTAAGGCATTAGTTGCTGCTGGTCCTCAGCTTTAATCTAAAATAATTATGGCATAAATTTTCCATAATATTATATACCAAAAAAGTGAGGTGAACTTAATGTTCATCTCACTTTTTATTTTATGACAATATATTTTTCTCATTAATTTCCAATAAAGCATCGTTACAAAAACAACACACATACAAAGTAAACTCTAAAAATCTTCCTTTTTATCCAAATTTATCATAACAAAGGTATCAAATATTGGATAATCTCTACCGCAAATGCAGCGGCACATGATGCAACAGCCACAAGCAAAAGGCTCTTTCTCCTGTATGCCAATATAAGACCTGTTATAGTGCCCGCAATTCCTGATGCTATCCCATCCGTAGAATATATAATAGCCGGGAATGTCATTGCACCAAGTACCGCATATGGAATATAAGCTAAAAATGACTTTATAAATACATTCTTAACCTTTCCCCTGCATAAAGCAAGAGGAATAGCTCTTATAAGATATGTAACTCCTGCCATTACAGCCAGATATGTAAAAAACTTTCCAACAGACATTACATCTCACCTCCATCGCTTTCTTCACATTCCTCATCATCTACCGGATATAAAAATGCTCCTATAGCCGACGCAATAACTGCACATATTATAATAACAAATCCTGATGAAAGTTTATTGATTACCGGTACCCATTTAAAGCAACAACTGAGTACCACAGCTATAAGAATAACTTTAAGACATCTTGAATCATCTCTTGCCTGTGGAATTATAATTGCAAGAAACATTCCGTATATGGCTATTCCAAGAGCGTCCTTTACCATATCGGGAAGTATCCCTCCAAGAATAGCACCTGCCGCAGTTCCTGCTGCCCATCCCACATATGGGACAGCTATAAGACCTGCCATATAATACTTACTTACCGATTTATTGCGGCTTACTGATACAGCGAATATCTCATCAGTAACTCCAAATCCTGTAGCAAGTCTGGAAAGAAGCGTAAAGCTCTTG
>JAXELM010000242.1:0-3224 GCA_034100525.1 Agathobacter sp. | reverse complement strand
GCTGCCAAAAGACTGGACCATCTATCCCGAATTTTACAACATAGACACCTGGCTTGATAACGAGATTATTAAGGCTGGTGATGTCCGGGAAAAATATGAAAAAGTATGCACTGGTCTTGATGAGCTTCTTACAAAATATGGATATGTTCGTGAAGAAAAATACTATCGCGCAGTAACACCAAACAATGATACGATTGTCTTCTTCTGCCACTTTGGATTGGAGTGCGTTCTACTGAGCCACTTGCTTAATATTTCTCCAATGCTTTTGTGGCATGGTTTCTGTGCTGCGCCAACATCAATGACAACTATTTATACCGAAGAAAGACGCGAGGGAATTGCTTACTTCAGAGCAAGTACAATGGGTGATGTATCCCATCTCTACATTGCAGGAAAAGAACCTTCATTTTCTGCCCGCTTCTGCGAATGTTACTCAAATAAAGAAGAGAGACACGATTAACGTGTCTCTTCAAAACTTTCCTGCATGATTTTATCAAGAGTTTCTGCCGATTTTTTAAGTGCGCATTGTTCCTCTTCATTAAGTGGAATTGGCACAAGCTTCTCAATTCCATTTTTGCCAACAATAGTAGGCATTGAAAGCACTACATCTTTGATACCATATTCCCCGTGTAGCATTGAAGATACCGGCAGAATCGATTTCTCATCTCTTACTATCACCTCGCAAATTCGCTTTACAGCCATTGCGATTCCATAATAAGTAGCCTGTTTTCTATCAATAATCTCGTACGCACTGTTTTTAACTTTTTCAGCAATCTCTCTGGTGGCTTTTTCATATTCGCAATAATCTCTCATCTCGCAGAACTTATCCAGTTCAATTCCAGAAATATTTGCACTGCTCCATGCAGCAATTTCGCTATCCCCATGCTCTCCAATGATAAAAGCATGAACACTTCTGCTATCGACCTCAAGCTGCTGCCCAAGCTTATATTTAAGTCTTGCCGTATCAAGCACCGTACCTGAACCCATTACACGATTCTCCGAAAAACCGGACAGCTTGAGTGCTACCTCAGTAAGTATATCCACCGGATTTGCCACTACAAGCAAAATTCCCTGACAATCTCTCTTTGAAATCTCTGGAATAATAGACTTGAAAATAGCAATATTTTTGTTCACCAGATCAAGCCTTGTCTCTCCCGGCTTTTGCCCTGCACCCGCGGTAATAATGATTATATACGCATCAACAATGTCATCATAATCTCCTGCATACACATTCATGTGGCGCACATATGGAATTCCATCCGAAATATCCATCGCCTCACCCTCTGCCTTTTTCTTATCCACATCAATCAGCACTATTTCCTTGAATAATCCACTTTGCATTAGTGCAAAAGCAGATGCAGAGCCGACAAAACCACACCCGATTATCGCTACTTTTCTAAAATTTACATTCTTAACACACATGATGAATCTCCTTCCGTAGCTTGTTTCAGTACATCATTCATCATTATTATGTGCAGAATAAACTCCTTTATATGTTATGAAAGAGCATGTAAATTTTGTTAATCTTTTTCTCTCCACCAAGTTCCACGATTATCTGTTTTTTTACATTGTTTTCTTGTTTTGACATTTTTTGATTTTACTTTATTGCACCAACAAACATCTATTCCTACTAATTTATTACACTTACTTAAATCTACTTTTGTCACATTATGGTCATGATAAAAATACGCATATTTTAGTGATTTACATTTATTTGCATATAATTGAGTAAACTGTGAGTCTAATAAATATACATACTTTAGATTACTATATCCGTTCAAATCTATTTTTTTGTTTTTAGTATAAATCAGAGTCAAAGTTTTCAAGTTTTTATTTTTTTTTGGCATTGTAACTGTCAAATAACGATTCTTTCCTCCAATCCTATCTCCTCTTATATCCATTTTTTTAGTATTATAACATTTTGATAAATCCAATTTCGTTAGAGCAGTTTTCTCATTCATTGTATTTACTTCAAGCTCCTCGATATTATTTGCAATTATCTGTAACTGTTTTGAATGAACCTCCTCTAATTCAACTTTTATATTTTTTGATTTTAATTTTCTTAAATCTATCTTAGTACCTTCATATTTTGTCAAATATATACTACTTATCGGTAGTAACTCAATTCCTTTTAAATCCTTTACCTTATATTCCTTTCCAGTATAAAAATCATAATTTGACAAACTTGAAAATCTTTCATAACTATCTAACCATCCATCACCATTTATATCATGTTTTTTTACTATTGATAACAAAGAACTAAAGTTTTTCTTGTCAATACATACAACTGGGTATGTACTTTTGGTTACTGCAGATTTAGAATTAAATAGCTCATCAAAATAAAATAATTTTCCACCTGAACCTTCTGCAAGTTGCGCAATAAATGATGTTCGAATATATATTTCATTTCTTCCATTAATACCACACTTCTTTAAGGGAATTTCTACAATATAGTTTCCTGATTCTGTTTTATTTGCTTTTATAACAAATTCATTCTTTCCTTTAAAATTTTTATAATTAGATACTTCAACTTTCATTTTTGTAATAATAAGATATATATCTGTCATTATATTACTCTCATTATACATATCCCAATAATCAGTTGAACTTTTTATAATCAATTTTCCATTGTCTATATGTGAATCTATTTCAAGTTCTTTGGGTTTAATTTTTTTAAAAGCTTCTATTTTCTCAAGATTTTTATTTTTTATTTTTCCTGCTACCTCATCTATTGATATATACGAATATGATAATTTATATAAATCGGATTGATTATCTCCCCACACGCAAACATAATATTTTTTTCCTGCTTCTACTCTTATTGTTCCAACCTCTGTTGGCGCACTTATTTGTGAATAGTACCCTTCTGTCGCTAATCCATTAGTATCCATAATTTCTATGTTATATTTTCCATTTGAATAATTTCCTTCATATATGTCAAAATCAAATTTCAGTCCTCCATCTTGTGTAGCATCAATTTCATACCAATCATGTTCTAAATATGTACTATCTATTTTATTAATATCAAAATTACCATATATTGTATATGTAACCAATTCACCTATCACATATCCATCTATTTTATTTGCAACCTCCTTTGTATTATTATTCTCTCTTTCAACATTGCTTATTGGAGTAAAATTTACATTAATAATATAATTTCTTTCATATCTTAAATCATTTCTTTCGATGGATATATATATTTCTTCTCCAGCATTTACTACTGT
>JAXELM010000219.1:0-8373 GCA_034100525.1 Agathobacter sp. | reverse complement strand
TCATCTTATCTGCTCTCTTATAGTAATTACGGAAAGGCTTCTCTAATACACCATAGATGAATTTAGCCTTCTGTTTCTCTCTTAACTGAAGTCCGTACTCAGAAACCTTACGGTTTGCTCTCTGTAAATTTCTCTTAGACTTCTTATCATATCCTAAAACACTTGGCTCTAAACCAAGAGATCTGCATCTTTTAAGTACAGGGGTTTTGTTAACTGCCATCTTAATCTATACCTCCTAATTAAACTCTTCTACGTTTTGGTGGACGACATCCATTATGAGGTACTGGAGTTACATCTTTGATAGAAATAACATCAAGACCGCATGCTGAAAGGGCACGAATAGCTGCCTCTCTACCTGAACCTGGTCCCTTAACAAATACGTCTACGGTCTTTAAACCGTGAATTAAAGCTGCCTTTGTAGCTGTCTCAGCTGCCATCTGTGCAGCATATGGAGTAGATTTCTTTGAACCTCTAAATCCAAGACCACCAGCACTTGCCCATGATAATGCATTTCCTTCAGCATCTGTAATTGTAACGATTGTGTTATTGAAAGATGCCTGAATGTGTGCCTGTCCGCGTTCAACGTTTTTCTTTACACGCTTTTTAGTTGTTTTCTTTCCAACGTTCTTAGCCATATCTAAACTAACCTACTTTCTCAAAATAATTTAACCGAGAAGAATTATTTCTTCTTATTTGCAACAGTTCTCTTAGGACCTTTTCTTGTTCTGGCATTTGTCTTTGTCTTCTGTCCACGAACAGGAAGTCCTTTTCTATGACGGATACCACGATAGCATCCAATCTCCTGAAGTCTCTTAATATCTAAAGCAACTTCTCTTCTGAGATCACCTTCAACAGTCATTGTCTCATCGATAACAGTGCTGATTTTCTTAACCTCGTCATCTGTAAGATCTCTTACACGAGTGTCAGGATTAACACCAGCTGCTTCAAGGATACGATTAGCACTCACTCTACCAATTCCATAGATGTAAGTCAAACCGATTTCTACACGTTTTTCTCTTGGTAAATCTACACCTGCGATACGAGCCATGTGTGTTTACACCTCCATAATTTTCTAAAATAATGTTAAATAACTACCGATATATCTGCAACCATATATCTTCCCCGAAACACATCCATATACAGCTACGGTTGCACGTCCTGAAATGTGTGCATACAAATGTATCTCCCATATTTTGCATATTCGGAACAAATCATGCGGTACCATGAGCAGTTCCCAGAATGCAATCTGTTTATTATGAACAGCCCGAAACAAACTTCGTTTGTGAAGGGCGTTCTCGTGAATGTAATGAACGAGAACTTCCTTTTCTAGGCTGCAGCCGCACATAATCAAAATTTCGAACCTATAAAATATAGATTCATGCCAAAAAGCAAATTATCATAACGCACAAATAACAGGGCTCCATAATGATTAACCCTGTCTCTGTTTATGCTTTGGATTCTCGCAAATTATGCGAATGCTTCCTTTTCTTTTGATAACTTTGCACTTTTCGCAAATAGGTTTAACTGATGATCTTACCTTCACAGCAAATCCTCCTTTCTCTCTGAAAGTCCAATATTTACAATTATTTAAGTAAATATTGGTTTCTTTTCCAAAAGTGTCCGAATAACATTATACACAGACACCTTATGAAAGTCAATATTTTTATTACTAATTTAAAGAATAATTTTACAATACAATAATTGATATTTATTTATCTCTCCAAATGATTCTACCTTTTGTAAGATCGTATGGAGACATCTCAATAGTAACCTTGTCTCCAGGAAGGATACGGATAAAATTCATTCTTAGTTTTCCACTTATTGTTGCTAAAATCTGATGACCATTCTCAAGCTCAACCTTGAAAAATGCGTTAGGTAATTTTTCAACAACTACTCCTTCAACTTCAATTACGTCTGCTTTTGACATCTCTTATTCCTCCATTTGATATCCAAATTATTTAATAAATTGATTATTTAACTGATTCTATATCTATTCCAGTAATTTTGAGCCAATTTTCATATTTGTCCAATCCCTGCGCCTTTTCCTCTTCCGTAAGAGTTAGTATCTCAGGAAAGCCTTTTTCTTTTATCAGAATTGTATTCTCGTAATGAGCTGACAATGACAAATCCTCTGTCTCGACTGTCCAGTCATCATCAACAAGAACAACTTCTTTACCTCCCATATTAATCATTGGTTCAACTGCCAGTGTCATTCCTGCTTTCAGCTTTATTCCCGGTCTGTACCAAGGTTGAGAGAAATTCGGAATTTCCGGATCCTCATGAAGATTTTTACCAATCCCATGTCCACATAATTCTTCAACAACACCATATCCAAAGCTTTTTGCATATTCACCTATCAAGCCTGAAATCTCATACAGTCTGTTTCCCGCTACTGCAGCACACATTCCCCTAAAAAAGCTTTGCTTTGTTCTCTCAATTAACTGAAGTGCATCTGGCGAGACATCACCAACTGCAATCGTACGGGCTGCATCAGAGTGATAACCCTTATAAATAACACCTGCATCAAGACTTACTATATCACCATCCTGAATAATATGCTGTGGATGTGGAATCCCATGCACTACTTCTTCATTCACAGAAACACATATCGATGCGGGATAACCATTATAATTTAGAAATGAAGGTTCGCAACCGTAACTTCTAATCATTTCCTCACCAAGTCTGTCAACATCCTGCGTAGACATTCCTGGTTTTATTGATTTGCCAAGTTCAGAATGAACCGCTGCGAGAATCCTTCCGGCTTCCCGCATAAGTTCGATTTCCTCAGCTGTCTTAATTGTGACAGACATATTTATTCACCTAAAATACCTACTATTGCAGCAAATACATCATCCATAGACTGTGTTCCATCTACTGATTTAAGTATTCCCTGATTCTTGTAGTAATCAATAAGTGGCTGTGTCTGCTCATGATATGTTGTAAGTCTCTTCTGTACTGTCTCAGGCTTATCATCATCACGAATAATCAAATCATTACCGCATGTATCACATTTCCCTTCAACCTTTGTTGGATTAAATACGATATGATATGTTGCACCACAGTTAACACATGCTCTTCTTCCACCCATACGATTTACGATATTCTCATCTGGAACATCTACATCAATTGCATAGTCCATTGTCTCGTTTAATTTCTTAAGTGCAGCATCAAGAGCCTCTGCCTGTGGTATTGTTCTTGGGAATCCATCTAATACAAAACCATTTGCACAATCCTCCTGCTGAATTCTATCAACAACAAGATCACATGTAAGTTCATCTGGAACTAATGCTCCCTGATCCATATATGTCTTAGCTTTTTTTCCAAGCTCTGTACCATTTTTGATGTTTGCTCTAAAAATATCACCTGTTGAAATATGAGGAATATTATATTTTGCTGCAATCTGCTTTGCCTGTGTTCCTTTTCCAGCACCTGGTGCCCCTAACATTATTATTTTCATATTGCTTTTCCTTTCCTATATAAAGATTGACGTTTTTCTTTGTAGCAACAATGGAGATACGAAAATTCGTATCTCCAATTGTATATCTTAGTCATTCAAAAAGCCTTTATAGTAGCGAACTCTCATCTGCGATTCAACCTGCTTAAGTGTCTCAATAATAACACCAACAATAATGATAATCGAAGTACCACCAAATGATACATTTGCTCCAAATACTCCATTAAAGAAGATTGGGATAAATGCTACAATTGATAATCCTACAGCTCCTATAAATACGATGTAATTTAATATTTGATTTAAGTAATCACTGGTTGGTTTTCCAGGTCTGATACCAGGAATAAATCCTCCAGCTTTTTTCATATTATTTGCAATCTCAAGCGGATTAAATGTAATCTGTGTATAGAAATATGCAAATGCAATGACCAACAGAATATAAACAACTAAACCAATTGAATATACTAAGTTATCAGGATCACACCAGTTAGACTGTGATAATCCTCTTAAAATCTTGCTTCCGATGCCAGAACCATTTCCTTTGCCTAAAAGACTTGCAATAATAACAGGTGTCTGCATTAATGACTGAGCAAAGATTACCGGGATAACACCACTAGTATTAACCTTAAGTGGAATATGTGTCTGCTGACCACCAACCTGTTTTCTACCCTGAATCTTTCTTGAATATTGAACAGGTATTCTTCTTTCTGCACCCTGAAGAACTACTACAAATACAACCATTGCAACTATTATTGCTACAATAATAAGTGCTGCAACTATCTGTCTTGCAACAATACTTTCAGATGCAATAAACTGCTCCCATAATGTTCCAAGATCTTCTGGTATACGAGAAATAATATTTATTGTAAGTACTATAGAAATACCATTTCCAATTCCTTTTTCAGTAATACGCTCACCAATCCACATAAGAACTGCCGAACCAGCTGTAAGAGATGTTACAACCATTATTACTGTAAGTGGGCTCTTGTCAATCAATGTATTGCCTCTGTAGAATCCAACAGTCATAGCAATTGACTCGATAAGAGCAAGTGCAATTGTTAAATATCTTGTAATCTCTACAATTTTCTTTCTTCCATCTTCGCCATCTCTTTGCATTTCTTCCAATTTTGGAATTGCTATTGTAAGCAACTGCATGATAATTGAAGATGTGATGTATGGAGTAATGTTCAATGCAAATACAGACATGTTGAGGAATGAACCTCCAGTAATTGCATTAACAAATCCAAATCCATCATTTGATTGACTTTTAAACCATTCCTGGAATACTGAGCCGTTAACACCAGGAACCGGAAGTTCACATCCGATCCTGATGACTATAAGCATCATAAACGTAAAAATGATTCTAGAACGAATATCTTTTACTTTAAATGCATTACGGAGTGTCTCAAGCATTAAATCACCTCAGCTTTTCCACCAAGAGCTTCGATTTTCTCTTTTGCACTAGCACTAAATGCATTAGCCTGAACTGTAAGCTTCTTAGTAAGTTCACCATTTCCGAGAATCTTTACGCCATCTCTTGGGTTCTTAACAACCCCAGCCTCGATTAAAGTCTCGATTGATACAACTGCATCATTATCGAACTTCTCAAGTGCAGAAAGATTAATTCCAACGATTGTCTTTGTGTTTCTGTTCTTGAAACCTCTCTTTGGAATTCTTCTATATAATGGCATCTGTCCACCTTCGAAACCAATTCTAGGTGCTCCAGAACGAGCCTTCTGACCCTTATGACCCTTACCAGCAGTCTTACCGTTACCAGAGCCGTGTCCACGACCTCTTCTGAAATTATCACTATGCACTGAACCTTCAGCTGCTTTTAAATTAGATAAATCCATGACGGTACCTCCTTGTCTTTTTATACTTCTTCTACCTTAACGTATGGTGCTACTTTACGAACAGCGCCCTGTGTAGCAGCGTTGTTTGGTAACTCTACAGTTTTTCCTAATTTGGTTAATCCAAGAGCTTCAATTGTCTTCTTGTTCTTAGGAACTGCACCGATTGTAGATTTAATAAGTGTAACCTTAACCTTATCTGCCATTTCGAGTTCCTCCTTAACCTAAAATATCTTCTACAGATTTACCACGAAGTCTAGCAACTTCCTCTGGGCTTCTTAACTGTTTTAAAGCCTCGATTGTAGCAAGTACTACGTTCTGCTTATTGTTTGATCCTAAAGATTTTGTACGGATATTCTGGATACCAGCAATCTCGCATACCGAACGAGCTGGACCACCAGCGATAATACCAGTACCTTCAGGAGACTTCTTTAATAATACGGAAGCACCTGTATATTTTCCAGTTACATCATGTGTAATACTGTTAACTTCATCTAATTTAACAGTGATCATGCTCTTGATTGCGTCTTCTTTACCTTTGCGGATAGCTTCAGGAATTTCTGCTGCTTTTCCAAGACCTGCACCAACATGGCCGTTCTTGTCACCAACTACAACGAGAGCTGTGAAACGCATGTTACGTCCACCTTTAACAACCTTTGTTACACGCTTGATGTCAACAACCTGGTCAACCAATTCTAATTGACTAGCATCAATGATTTCACGTTTCATGTTTGTCTCCTCCTAGAAATCTAAACCAGCTTCTCTTGCTGCTTCAGCTAATGCCTGAACCTTACCTGCGTAAATAAAACCACCTCTATCGAAGACAACTGTGGAAATTCCCTTATCTAAAGCCTTCTTTGCGATTACAGTACCAAGCTTTGCTGCTGCATCGACATTGTTTGTCTTCTCGACCTCTGCCTTCACTTCCTTATCCAGGGTAGAAGCAGAAACAAGGGTATTGCCAACTGTATCATCAATAATCTGAGCATACATATGGTTATTACTTCTGAATACAGCCAAACGAGGACGCTCTGCTGTACCAGCAAGATGATTACGCATTCTTCTATGTTTCTTTTCACGAACTACAGTTCTTGACTTTTTACTAACCATTTCTTGTCCACTCCTTTAATTATTTTTTACCAGTCTTACCAACCTTACGTCTGATAACCTCATCAGCGTACTTGATACCCTTGCCCTTATATGGCTCAGGTCTTCTCTTGTCTCTGATCTCAGCTGCGTACTGGCCTACTTTTTCCTTATCGATTCCCTTAATGGTAATCTTGTTATCCTCTACAACTGACTCAAGTCCTTCCGGATCTTCCATCTCAACCGGATGAGAATATCCAAGGTTCAGTGTAAGCTTCTTTCCAGACTTGGATGCTCTATAACCAACACCGTTTACCTCAAGAACCTTTGTGTATCCATCGGTAACACCAACAACCATGTTGTTGATCAGTGTTCTTGTCAATCCATGTAAGGATTTCATTTTCTTTAAATCGTTCGGTCTTGTTACTACGATTTCAGAGCCCTCTAACTTGATCTCCATCTCAGATGGAAGTGTTCTCTCAAGAGTTCCCTTTGGACCTTTTACAGTCACATGATTATTTTCTGCAATCTCAACTGTTACACCAGCCGGAACTGCGATTGGCATTCTTCCTATACGTGACATGCCCGTACCTCCTTAATGATTTTAGGTGAATTGTTATATAGTATCTCTGACCTCTGCGGTCAGTTTATACTTTGAGATAATTTGCTTTCTGGCCCCTACTTTAAACTCTGAAACGAATCCTCGATTCACTTCCTACGCCCATTGCCTCGCATCAGCGAACTTATATGCAATGTGCTCCTTCCCGTTCATCGAATAGGAAGCCTCCTACATTATAAATTACCAAACAAATGCAAGAACTTCTCCACCAACCTGAAGCTTTCTTGCTTCCTTATCGGTAACGATTCCCTGGTTAGTTGAAAGAATAGCAATTCCTAATCCGCCGAGTACGCTTGGGATCTCATCCTTGCCGGCATATACGCGAAGACCAGGCTTAGAAATTCTCTTAATACCAGTAATAATCTTCTCGTTCTTGTCTGCACCATACTTTAATGTTACGCGGATAGTCTTGAAGTTACCATCTTCGATGATATCATACTTCTCGATGAAACCCTCATCAACAAGGATGCCCGCAATAGCAACCTTGATCTTAGAAGATGGAATATCTACTGTATCATGCTTAGCAGTATTTGCATTACGAATTCTTGTAAGCATATCTGCGATTGGATCACTTGTCATCATGATGTATATTTCCTCCTTTTCGTTTTACCAAGAAGCCTTCTTAACTCCTGGGATCTGACCTTTATATGCTAATTCACGGAAACATACTCTACAGATTCCGTACTTTCTTAAAACTGAATGTGGACGACCACAAATTCTGCAACGTGTGTATTCTCTAGTAGAGAATTTTGCCGGACGCTGCTGTTTAATTTTCATAGATGTTTTAGCCATTGAAATTCCCTCCTAGTTATTTTGTGAATGGCATATTGAACAGAGTCAATAATTCACGTGCTTCTTCATCTGTCTTTGCAGTTGTAACAAAGATAACATCCATACCTCTTACTTTGTCTACCTTATCGTATTCAATCTCTGGGAAGATGATCTGCTCTTTAATTCCAAGTGCATAGTTTCCACGACCATCGAATGCGTTTGGATTAACACCTCTAAAGTCACGTACACGTGGAAGTGCAAGGTTGATCAAACGATCAGCGAACTCGTACATTTTCTCTCCACGAAGAGTAACTTTACATCCGATTGGCATACCTTCACGGATTTTGAAGTTAGCTACCGCTTTTTTAGCTTTTGTTGTAACTGCCTTCTGTCCAGTGATTGCTTCCATATCCTTTACAGCTGCCTCAAGGATCTTTGCGTTCTCCTTAGCTTCTCCAACACCCATGTTAACTACGATCTTGTCGAGCTTTGGAATCTCCATTGCGTTCTTGTACCCGAACTTCTTGACCATTGCGTCCTTGATCTCGTTCTCGTACTGTTCTCTAAGTCTACTCAATGTTTTGTCCTCCTCTCTT
>JAXELM010000207.1:0-4786 GCA_034100525.1 Agathobacter sp. | reverse complement strand
CATATAAGAATGATGGAGGAAGGGTTCAGCGAAACAGAGCTTGCGAAGGAATTTGATATGCCATATGTCGTACTTCGAAAAGTAAGACCATATGACACCACAACGCTCAACTACAATTGGCAGGTGTGGGATACACAGGCTTTTAGTTTTTATACCACGACTACCACAAGAATTGACAGGAAAAGTGCCGGTCAGGCAGTTCTTTCTGTAATGAAATTCCTCGCAAGTCAGGGAATCGTTGACTACAAAGGGTCCAAAACACACGAGACTAAAGTCATAGCAGATGTCGATATGGTATCTGTTCAGACAGCAAAATCAGGTATATTTGAGTCACTTGTAAAAGTCGGAGAAGAAGTAGAAGAAGGTCAGCCGCTTGCCAATATCGTAAATCCATACGATGGTGAAATAATGGAGACACTTTATGCCCCGGTTGACAGTAAGGTATTTTTTATGCACAGTGACCCTCTCACCTATGCAGAAAAATCGGTATTTAAACTTATAGAAGTATAGGCATTTTCAAATAATTGTGTTATATTTATTTTAGTTTTTAAGGATGGTGAATATAATGGACAATTATAAACAGATGTGGGATTTTCCGGTAGTTGATAATATAAATTTTCCTAACGTAAATAGAATTCATCCCTTAATGCAGAGAAATGTAGCAAAATTGTATAATGAGTTGAAATCAGATGAGAATATAGAAAGAGTAATTCTATATGGAAGCGCATTAGATTTTAGATGCAATAGTAATAGCGATATTGATTTGTATATTGAGAAATATAATACAGATTTGAAAGTAAAATCATTACCAGATTTAGAATGTGAAATTGATATTATTTTCAATTTAGATAAAAGCTCACGTTTGTATAAAGAAATTGATAAGATGGGATTGACCTTGTTTGAGAGGGAGAAAAGTGATGTGTGATGTGAGGTTGTTTAGAAGTGCCTGGATGGATTACCAGATGGCAAAGAGTATTTGGGAGCACCCATATAATGACGAGATGTATTTGAATGGTGCAGCATACCATTTACAACAGGCGGTAGAGAAGACATTAAAGGGCTCGTTAGAGTGTGTTGGAATAACTGTACCAAATACTCACAAAATTTCCAAGTTAGTTGAGATGGTATATAATCATGGTGCAAACGTTCAAATTACAGAATGGTTGGATGATCATTCTGAAATGTTAAGTGAATGGGAAGCAGAAACAAGATATAACATGGATTTCGTTGTAGAAAAACGTAAATTAGACCGGGCAATAGTTGAGGTAAAGAACTTTCTGATTCACAATGGGATACAGGAAGAATTAAGAGATGAGCTATGTGATAATGAGGTCAAAGAAAGATTATTACAATGTATTCCAGAAGAAAGGAGAAATTGTAGTGATTTTGAACTGAATTGTTATTATCTGATGTTCAAAAAAAAGGTTGAAATAAATTGTACATAATTTAGTACAATTTAAGGATTGACAAGGACAAAAACTATTTGATATAGTTCACTAAATTAGAAAAATAATTCCGTGAGGGAGTAGTTCGCGCATAAGCGTGATTTGTCAACAGTCCCGGTCGAAAGACCTGGCAAATCTTAAAGAATGAGACTCATGTATGCATTTTTATATGCATACATGGGTCTTTTATTTTGTTAAAAATTGCATACTTATTGTGACTTGTGCAAAATACTTTATAGAGGAATGATAAGGTATGTAAATAAAATAAAAGGAGACATGAACATGGAAAAATTCATCAATGACGCACCATTTTTATTGGTAGTAGCACTTTTGGTAGTGGGCTTTGTTTTGTTAATCAAGGGAGCTGACTTCTTCGTGGAGGGAAGCTCAAGCATAGCCAAGCGATTTAAAGTACCATCGATAATAATTGGTCTTACAATCGTGGCAATGGGTACATCCCTGCCAGAAACATCTGTAAGTGTGACGGCATCAATTAGTGGGAATAATGCACTCGCAGTAAGCAATGCTGTAGGTTCTAACATTTTTAATCTGATGGTGGTAATAGGTGTATGTGCACTGATGACACCTGTAATGGTTGCAAAAGATACTATAACAAAGGATATACCTTTTTCAGCAATATGCGCATTAGCACTTATGGGACTTGGTATTTGGAAATTTGCTGATAAAGAGTCAATGACACTTGGTCATGTTGATGGAGTTATTCTTATAATAATGTTTGCGGTTTATATTGGTGCTCTGATCAGTAGGACACTAAAAGCTGTAAAAGCGGGAAAAGAAGTAGATGTAGAAGGCGGCTCTGATGAAGAAGTTGAGATGTTGTCAGTGCCAAAGAGTATTATCTTTATAATAGGTGGTGCAGCCGCTATCGCATTTGGAGGAGATCTTACAGTGCAGACAGCGAGCCGGATTGCAATCGATTTTGGAATGAGCCAGACACTTGTTGGACTTACAATTGTGTCAATTGGAACATCACTTCCTGAGCTTGTAACATCAATTGTTGCTGCTCGTAAGAATGAAGTCGGAATGGCACTTGGAAATGCAATTGGTTCAAATATATTTAATATACTTATGGTTTTAGGTATTGCATCTGCAATTAGTCCGATTGCATTTATAACAGAAAATGTTATAGATATCGCAGTATTGCTAGTATTTTCATTGATAGTATGGCTTTTTGCAGCAACAAAGAAAAGTCTCAACAGACTAGAGGGCTTCACCATGCTTGCATTGTATGCAGCATATTCCGTATACATTTTTGTAAGATAACTGAAAATTTTCAAAAAATAACCCCTTAAATAGTACTATAGTCTTGAAAATTCCGTTTTATGGTGGTAACATAGAGTTATTCAACATCGGAAAAATTTATAAGTTGTTTAGGGGGTTTTTAACGTGGGAAAAAAGAAAAGAACAGTATCTATGATGGCAGCACTGTTTCTTACAGCGCTGTTACCAGTAACATTTGCTTCAATGATTATAGCCGCTGTAGGGTGCGTGTCAATGTCAGGAGCCATGGAGGGTGAAATTTATCATGAGCTAAAAGTAATGGCAGAAGGATTGAAAGCATACTACGAATGGGATATTAATAATAACGAGGATCATATGCCGACATATGAACATGATTATGTGGATGCTTTCGTAGATGACGGAATAGAGCTTACATTATTTATGGAAGATGTCAGATACATTACCTCAATAAAGGATCCTAATAATGAAGCTGGAAGAAACGAGGGGACAACAGCAGATCCTGAAATTTGGGCATCAGTATCGGCCGGAAATGACGTAGAGCAAAAAGGTGTATCCATTAACGGCGAAGATTACTATGTTGCTTATGTTCCTGTAACAGATGATTCGGGAAAAGTAGTCGGAATGGCATTTGCAGGTAAAGCTGAAGCTCTTGTCAACGAGGAAATTAGTTCGGTAGTAATGAAGTTTGTAATGGTTACAATCATACTTGTTGTTGTTTGCGGTGGAGAGGCATTACTTATCTCAAGGAAGATAAAAGAGCCACTTGAAATAATTGCAAAGAACCTTGAACTTTTATCAGGTGGAGAATTAAAGCCATACAAGACAGCCAAGAGTTCGATAACAGAGATAGATTCAATAATACAGTCACGTAAGAATTTGTCGGCAACACTTCAGGATATTGTGCTCAAAGTACAGAATGCGTCAAAAGATTTGCTTGCAAGTGGAACAGAGCTGCAGAGTGTAGCAAACAACACTTCAAGCAATGCAGAAGACATATCACATGCTGTTGAGGAGATGTCAAAGGGTGCTGTTTCAATGGCGACAGATATTGAGAACGCAACTGTAAAAGTCATGGATATGGGTGGCAAGATAGAAGGTATTGTCGGTGGTATAAATGACCTCGATAATGTGGCAAGTGGAATGGACTCAGCTGGCAAGAAGGCTATGGATATTATAAAGATGCTTGATGAGTCAAATAATAAGACAGTAGAGGCAATCGAGATAGTAGCACAGAATGTAGAAGCTACAGACCGTTCAGTTGATCAGATTTCACAGGCTGTCAACTTTATTACAGAGATAGCAGACCAGACCAATCTTCTTGCACTTAACGCATCAATTGAGGCTGCAAGAGCAGGTGAAGCCGGAAGAGGATTTGCAGTAGTTGCCAATGAGATATCTTCACTTGCAGACCAGTCAGGAGAATCTACAAAACAGATAGAAGCTGTACTTAATGTCTTAGTAACAGATTCAAAACGCTCTATCCAAAAGATGGAAGAGGTTAAGAGTCATTTACAGGAGCAGCAGGAGAATCTCAAGAATACACAAAGAGAATTTGCCAATGTTAGTGCTGGTATTGAAGATACAAGAAATCAGAGCGGAATGGTTGATGTTCAGGCTAAGGATTGTGATGAGTCTAGAACTGGCGTAATAGATATCATCTCAAATCTTAGTGCAATATCTGAGCAGAATGCAGCAAGCACACAGGAGACAACCGCTTCAATCGAAGAACTTACAGCGACAATTAACCTTGTAGCTGAGCAGGCTACACAGGTTCAGGGTCAGGCTGAGATACTAGAAGAGGCAATGAAATTCTTCAAGATGTAAGAGCTGTCTAAAGGGGGGATTATATTGAAATGTATAAGAAAACCATTGCAGGTGGAAGTATTTAAATACGTTCACAATGCATATTTAGAGGATGGGTTTGAACTTTTTTCAGAAGTTATAACCAAAAACAACGTTGATTGTAACAATCTGATTCAGGTAGAACGGGATGGTCAGCTTGTATGCCCGTACATATCGACCAGACGAGGACGTACTTTTATCAAAGAAAATGATTATATTGTTATTGAGGAAGATGG
>JAXELM010000115.1:0-4237 GCA_034100525.1 Agathobacter sp. | reverse complement strand
GCTTGCATGTAAGTAGCAGTTTATCTTATTCGTAAGGTGGCTCGAATAGAGTCACCGCCCCATATATGAGCAAAATTAGCTACATAGTAGCGGTAAAGCACGATTTATCGTGCGGTTTTGCGAATGTATGGGTGGGGTTCTCAATAATTATAAATAGTTAAAAAGGAAAAGGAGATTTATATGTTAGCAATTTATACAAGAGAAATGAAATCATACATAAAGACACTGCTTATATGGGTAATATGTGTATCCGGGATGGGGCTGATGTGTATACTGATGTATTCGGGAATGCAGGAGGAGATGGCTGAAATGGCAGATGGTTTTGCATCGATGGGAGCTTTTTCTGAGGCTTTTGGAATGAGCCAGCTAAGTCTTGCGACTTTGATAGGCTTTTATGCAACTGAAATAGGCAATATTCATGGACTTGGTGGTGCAATGTTTGCGGCCATAATCGGTACAGCTCTGCTTTCAAAAGAGGAAGACGGACATACAAGTGAATTTTTGTTCACATTGCCTATTTCCAGAGGCAAGGTAGTTGTAGCGAAATGTCTGTCGGCTGTGTCATTTGTAACTATTTTCAATGTTGTATCGGTGATGGTGTATGTGCTGGGATTTATTATTGTGGGGGAGGAAATACCTACAGAAGAATTTGTTTTATTTCATGTTATGCAGCTGGTAATGCAGCTTCAGATTGCAATAGTATGTTTTGCGATATCTGCATTTATGAAGAAAAATAAATTTGGAATTGGATTGGGCGTTGCGCTTTTATTTTACGCATACGATATGATTGCCAGAGTGATTCCTGATATTTCAGACAGCAAATTTTTATCGCCATATTCGTATGCGAATGCGGCAGATATATTAAGTGGCGTGGAGATTTATAAAACCGGATTGATAGTGGGAATCGTCATGATGGTTGTGTGCCTTGGAATATCATATGTGATTTATACAAGACGTGACTTGGCGGCATAAAAATGACCAGCCCCCCGGCTGGTCTACCCCATGTCTCCTAAAAGACTTATTTATCTCTCTTACAATTAAGTATTATAACAGTTTACAGGACGTAATACTTACCAAAAATAAGCAGATATATTGTGCAAATGTTACAATAACTTATCCTAACTTTTTAAAAGTTTGTGCACACTATAATTCGCAACCGTGATATTATAATTAACGTAAAAACCCCCCAATACATTATATATTTTTTACTATACCCCATAGTAAAATACCTTCTCCTAAAAAGACAGCAGATCGAAATGGCTGTCTTTTTTTTACATAGCAGAAGGAGCTGACCGATGAGATAGAGAGGTATAAATTATGATTACATATGAGAACAGACAGTACGATGAAGAGAGAGCATTGTACGGAATAAATAATGCAAAAATCAGAAATTGTAAATTTGATGGACCGGCTGATGGTGAATCAGCTCTTAAAGAATGTTCAGATATTATAGTAGAGGATTGCTTTTTTAATTTGAGATATCCATTCTGGCACGTGAACAAGGCTGTCATCAAGAACTCACAGATGACAGAGCTGTGTCGTGCAGCCCTTTGGTATGATGAGGATATAACCATTTCAAATTGTAGTATGAATGGTATAAAAGCACTTAGAGAATGCCGCAATATAAAGCTTTTGGGAAGCAGCATTGTCTCGCCTGAATTCTTATGGAGATGTTCTGATATTGTTGTAGAGCATTCAAAGCTTGAGTCAGAGTATCCATTTTTTGAATGTAGTGATGTCAGCATCGAAGATTTGAACATGAAGGGCAAATATTCTTTTCAGTATGTAGAGAATATGACGATTAATAATTCTGTACTTGATACGAAGGATGCATTCTGGCACAGTAAAAATGTGACAGTGATGGATAGTGTTGTAAAGGGCGAATATCTCGGATGGTATTCCGAGAACCTGAGATTTGTCAGATGCCATATAGTCGGGACTCAGCCGCTTTGTTATTGCAAGAACCTGATATTAGAGGATTGTACTATGGAAGCTACTGATTTATGTTTTGAGCGAAGCGAAGTAAACGCATCGGTAAGGGGCAGAATTGAGAGCGTTAAAAACCCGGTTGCGGGTCAGATAAAAGCAGATGAGATTGGCGAGATAATTATGGAAGAGGAGTACGTTGATTCAACAAAAACACAGATAATTATAAAGTAAATATATTGCTATTGGTAACTATTCCTAACGCTTGTGAATGAGGCAAGAGTTAGGAATTTTTTTGCTATATAGTAAAACTGTTGACAATATCGAATATCGATGTTATTCTTTGGGTATGAAATATCGATATTCGATAATGCATGATTCTTAGGAGGCGTTTATTTATGGCAAGAAAAAAATTTCAGACATTGACTGAGCAGATGTATTATATTCTTCTGGCACTGACAAACGAGTGCTGCGGTGTAGATATAACTGAGCGTGTGAAGGAAATCACGCATGGTAGAATCATAATCGGACCGGGAACGCTGTATTCTCTTCTGGCTGATTTCGAGCAGGAGCAGATTATTGAGGCGACAAAAGTTGAGGGACGAAAGAAAAGCTATATTATTACCGATAAAGGGCAGGAGCTTCTAAAGCAGGAGTATGAGCGACTCAAGAGACAAGTGGAGGAAGGAAGAAGTTTTTTTGAGGTAGCATACGCATAAAGGGGAGAGATACGGACTTATGAATAAAGATAGCAGTATAGTTAAGAAAATACATCCGATTTTGAGATACGAAACAGAGGCATGTGCCGAGTATTTGGAAAAAATGGCGGCAAAAGGTTTGTTTATTAAAAGTATAAATAATTATGTGTTCTGTTTTGAAAAAACTGAACCAAGAAAAGTGAAATTCTATATCGATGCATTTGAAAGGGCGAGCTGGTTCGATACACGAGCTGAGGAAGAGACTCTGGATTATAAGGAGTACTGCGAGAGGGCAGGTTGGAACTATGTCTGTACAGAAGGAAAATTTCAAGTGTTTTATACGGAAGATATGGAGGCTGTTTCAATTGAGACTGATTTGAATAAGCGATTAAAGACGATATTAAACGGTGCAATGTATCAGGCAGTAATCCATCCATTTTTTATAATAGCTATGATGTGTATGATGATGTTCAATCCAGTACGTTTGTATTTTGTAAGACCTAATGAATTAATTGAAATGAATTATCCATTGCTTGGGGTGTTGGTTTTATGGTTTCTGCTTGGCGTGTTTGCCATTTTTAAATTACTAGATACAGTTCGGTTTTGGATAAGCAACAAAATCAGTATTGCAAAAAATAATTGCATGAAAATGCGTAGCTTGAAACAGTCGGACCGATATATGATAATAAGTATTTTTATACATGTGATTGTTTTGATGTGTGCCATGGGACTGGGCTTTCTGATGAGTATTCCGATGGGGGTATTCCTCATAGCGGTTTGTGTTGTAATTGTTGTAAGCATATTGTTATTTGCCATTGCTGTTGGAAAAAACAAAGAGAAGCATAGCCGAAAATTCAATAAAAGTGCATCTGTGGCAGGTGCTGCGATAGGTGTTGGAATTGGTTTGGCAATTACAAATGTTTTGATTATAGGTTTTGTTCTTATAATTATGTTTGATGGTAATTCTGTGAAATATACATACATTGACAAAGATGGATATCCGGCAATGATGTTTGTAAGTAATGATGAGCTTCCGTATACTTTAGAGGATGCTGGTTACAAAATGGACAGCGACGGATACAGAGATAAAAACGCAGAAGAGTATAAAAATGTTTTATGTACCCAGTACATATATACAGATGAGTATTATGAAGATCCAGATGATGAGGCTAAGTATTCCATATCATATGAGAAGATGGAATTTAAAAATGCAAAATGGTGTAAAGAATGGATTAACAATTGTCTGAAGGCGAAGGATTATCAGATGATAGAATTGCCAAATGAGGCGGATAAATGGGGCGCAAATCAGGTGTATGTACGTTCGTATGATTATGGATATGAGGAACTTGTTGTAGTATATGATGATTACTATTATACTTTGTCAATGAATATGGATAGACCTGATGAAGTGAGGAAAATACTATAAATATAATAATAGACCTGCCAATTTGATATCTAATAAATCAAATTGGCAGGTCGAAATCTAGTACAACGGTTTTTAATTAACTAGACTTTATTGTTTGCCTATTTTCATGATAGCACTGCTCAAAAATCCTCAGCGTAGCCCGCTACGCCTACGTTTTTTGAGTAGCACTCTCATAAAAATATTCAGC
>JAXELM010000114.1:0-19323 GCA_034100525.1 Agathobacter sp. | reverse complement strand
GCTTGCATGTAAGTAGCAGTTTATCTTATTCGTAAGGTGGCTCGAATAGAGTCACCGCCCCATATATGAGCAAAATTAGCTACATAGTAGCGGTAAAGCACGATTTATCGTGCGGTTTTGCGAATGTATGGGTGGGGTTCTGAATAGTAACAATAAAAATAATACGTTGATGAGAAGAGTAGATTAATATGAATCAGCAGAGAGGAATACATTTGGTGCGAGTATTCTTGAGGAATATTAGTTGAAGACCACCTCGGAGTGACCTTAATACGGTCCGGTGATTCCGTTATAATCATTATGAGACTTGTCATAGTTAAGTATTGATAATGATGAGTGAACTCAGGGTGGAACCACGATATATCGTCCCTGACATTGGATTACCAGTGTCAGGGATTTTTTTATAGGAAAAGAGGTGATATATATGATTAAACGAATTTGTAATGCGTTTAAAGAAATTCCGTCAGTTATTAATTTGTCGAAGGCAGAGTTCTTTTTAACCATTGCGACAGGTACTTTGCTTGGAGTGATAGTTGGAATGTTGATTTCGCCAAGAAAGAATCAGAAATTCGGATGTGATAATGGCAATAATTATGTTGAAACAAACGAGTTTTCTGATGATGATTTTGAAGATGAATTTGAAGAAGAATAATTTACAAGGAGATTATGATTATTATGAAGATTACATTGAAAGACGGATCTGTAAAAGAATACAGTGAAGCAAAAAGCGTTTATGATATCGCACTTGATATCAGTGAAGGTCTTGCCCGTATGGCATGTGCAGGAGAGGTAAATGGAGAGGTTGTTGATCTGCGTACAGTAATCGATTCTGATGTGGAGCTTAATATCATCACAGCTAATGATCCGGCTGCACTTCCGGTTATCAGACATACAGCATCACATGTACTTGCTGAGGCGGTGAAGAGATTATTCCCGGATGCCAAGATTACAATTGGACCTTCAATAGATGATGGTTTCTATTATGATTTTGACCATGAGCCATTTACAAGAGAAGACTTAGATAAATTAGAAGCTGAGATGAAGAAGATAATCAAAGAAGGACATGAAATTACAAGATTTACACTTCCAAGAGCTGAAGCAATCAAATTCATGGAAGAAAAGGGTGAGCCATTTAAGGTAGAGCTGATTCAGGACTTACCAGAGGATGCTGAGATTTCATTCTATGATCAGGGTGGCTTTGTTGACCTTTGTGCAGGACCTCATCTTATGAGCACAAAGGGAGTGAAAGCATTTAAGCTTATTTCTTCATCAATGGCTTATTGGAGAGGTGATTCCAATAAGGCAAGACTTCAGAGAATTTATGGAACAGCTTTCAATAAGAAAGAAGAATTGAAAGAGCATCTTGAGAAATTGGAGGATGCAAAGAATCGTGATCATAATAAGCTTGGTCGTGAGATGGGATTATTTACAACTGTGGATGTAATTGGTCAGGGACTTCCACTTTTTACACCAAAGGGAACAAAGATGATTATGAAGCTCCAGAGATGGATAGAGGACCTTGAGGACAAAGAGTGGGGATATGTTCGTACTCGTACACCACTTATGGCAAAGAGCGATTTGTATAAGATTTCAGGACATTGGGATCATTACATGGATGGAATGTTTATCCTTAATAAAGATGATGAGGATAAGGAAACAATGGCACTTCGTCCTATGACTTGTCCATTCCAGTATTATGTATATATGAATGAGCAGCATTCCTACAGGGATCTTCCATATCGTATGGCTGAGACATCAACACTTTTCAGAAACGAAGATTCTGGAGAGATGCATGGTCTTACACGAGTTCGTCAGTTTACAATTACAGAAGCCCATATCATTCTTCGTCCTGACCAGGCAGAGGAAGAGCTTACGCGCTGTACAGAGCTTTGTAATTATGTTATGAAGACACTTGGAATCGACGGAGATGTGACATATCGTCTTTCAAAATGGGACCCTAATAATAAAGATAAGTACCTTGGTGATGAAGATTACTGGAACAGCACACAGCAGTATCTTCGTGATGTAATGATTAAAAATAACATTACATTTACAGAAGAGGATGGTGAGGCTGCATTTTATGGTCCTAAGATTGATATACAGGCAAAGAATGTATATGGTAAAGAGGATACAATGGTTACAATCCAGCTTGACTGCGCATCGGCAGAGAAGTTTGGTATGTACTATATAGATGAGAATGGCGAGAAGGTTCGCCCTTGGATTATCCATCGTACATCTATGGGATGTTATGAGCGTACACTTGCATGGCTTATTGAGCATTATGCTGGTAAATTCCCTACATGGCTATGCCCGGAACAGGTAAGAGTACTTCCAATATCTGAGAAGTATGCTGATTATGCGCAAAAAGTAGCTGATGAGCTTAAAAAGAATGATGTTGACTGTACTGTTGACAATCGTTCTGAGAAAATTGGATACAAGATACGTGAGGCAAGACTTGATAAGCTTCCATATATGCTTGTTGTTGGTGCACAGGAAGAAGAGGAAGGTACAGTATCTGTAAGAAGCCGATTTGAGGGAAATGAAGGAACAAAATCGCTTGATGAATTTGTTGAGCAGATTTGCAAAGAAATCCGTACAAAAGAGATTCGTGAAGAACTTCCGGAGGAAGAAAAGAAGAGATAGTGGTTCAGACACAAAAATAGCATGTCAATTGCGACATGCTATTTTTTGTCTAATTATTTAATTATGACTTCAACGGTATTGCTGTATGAAGAATAGAAATTATCTCCATTATGTGAAGTATAGGTACGTACACGTACATAGTAGGTTTTGCCAGATGAAAGCGATTTAATAGTTGTAGTGTTTATGTTCTTGTCTTTGATTGTGAGTATGCAATCTTTGCTAAAACTTGAATCTGTAGAATATTGTATTTGATATCCAGTAACGTCATCTGCCTTGTTCCACTTTACTGTTAAAGAACCTTTAGAGGAACTAGCTGCTTTGGAAATGGATGTTCCGGTTGAATAAGCAAATGAAGTAGTTGTAGAGTAATATCCATCTCCATATATACGATAATAGTATTTCTCTCCATCGGTAAGCTTTGATGCATCAACGTATGAATTAGTAGTTGATGTACCTACTTTTTTGAAATTAAGACAATCTGAGCTTCTGTAAATATCGTATGTCTTAGATTTTCCTTTCCAGTTAAGTGTAATTCCATCAGAGATTGCTTTGATAGATGTAATAGAGGCTGTTGAATTTCCATATACAGGCCAATATGAATTTCTGGAAAGATTTCCGCGCTTGTGTGAACGTGTCTTGGCGCGGGCTGGTCTTTCGTATTTTCTACACCAGTATGAAGCTGCTTCGTATGCTCCCTGGGCTGTATTTTCAATAGAAAGAAGATAATTATAAATTTTCTTTCCGTCATAAAGCAATTTAGAATTTGTAAGCTCACTCTTTAGGTAATTAAGCTGACCTTTTGCAGTCTTGTAATTATATCCATTTTTCTTACACCACTTTTTAAGCAAAGTAAATCTTGAACCCGTCCATTGACAAAGACCATAAGAGCGACCAGTTTTGGCTGTTGGGTTAAAGCTTGATTCATGCTCGATATTTGCCATAATTCCACATGCGGCTGCTGGTGTAAGTCGTAATTCTGTTACCAGAAAATTATAAACTGTAACCACTGTAGATGCTGACAAATCCATATCTGTGACTTCGGAAATCTCTATATCAGGTAATTCAACATCTTTATCTGCTGCCATAATTGACTGTGGTATTATTGTAACAATAATTAAAAGTGTTAATAAAAATGCGTTAAATTTCTTGAGAAAATATTTCATTTTGTCAACTCCTTGTAATAATTTCTTAACAAATTGAACTATATCACGATTTCCACTATTTGGCAAGTAAAAAATGAATTGTACGATTATAAAAAATAAATACTAATATGTGTAACAAAGAAAAATGGAGGTGTAAATCATGACAAAGTTAGATTGTGATGTGGTTAATTGTAGCTATAATAAGGATGCTTGTTGTGTGAGAAAAAATATTGAAGTGGAGGGAGAAGCAGCGCGCTTTGCTTCAGAGACTTGTTGTGGTAGTTTCGAACAGAAAAGAGGAAATTGCTGTTCATGCGACATAGCAGAGCAGGTTAGCAAAGACACTGATGTGAGCTGTGATGCTATAGAATGCAGATTCAATAAAAGCCACAAATGCAGTGCAAATCACATTGGAATCAGTGGTAGACATGCTGACAGCATGAGAGAAACTGAGTGTGCAAGCTTCATAATTTAATAATGAAAAAACTGCGCAAAGTTGTTATTACTTTGCGCAGTTTTTTTGTTCAAGCCCTTGATTTTATTAGGTTTAGGGTGTATTATGTAAGAAAAGTGGTAGAAAGTGGAGTGAAATTCCATAAAAGTGGAGTGAAGTGGTGGATAAGTTGACAAATATGTTGACAACTTCCTCTGAATAAAAAACGGTGCAGAGGAGGTGAGATGTCATATGTTCATGGGCGAATACAATCATACGATTGATGCTAAGGGAAGACTTATAGTTCCATCCAAATTCAGAGAACAGCTTGGTAATGAATTTGTTGTTACAAAAGGACTTGATGGATGCTTGTTTGTGTATTCGAATGAAGAATGGCATCGCATCGAAGAAAGCCTCCGCGAAAAACCACTTACTTCAAAAGATGCCAGAAAGTTTATGAGATTCTTCTTCGCAGGAGCAGCAAGCTGTGAGGTGGACAAGCAGGGAAGAATTTTACTTCCGGCGAACTTAAGAGAATACGCAGGAATAGAGAAAGATGTTATTTCTGTGGGAGTATACAGCAGAGTAGAAATCTGGAGCAAAGACAGATATCTTGACAATACAGATTTTGACGATATGGATGAGATTGCAGAGCATATGGCAGAGCTTGGAATCGGAATCTGACGATATAATAGTAATGAGATTAGAAGAAAGGGGACGAGATGGAATTCAATCACTACTCAGTATTACTTAATGAGACAATTGAACAGCTTAACATTCGCCCTGATGGAATCTATGTGGATGGAACACTTGGCGGTGGAGGTCATTCACTTGAGATTTGCAAGAGGCTTTCTTCTAATGGAAGACTAATCGGAATAGATCAGGATGCAGATGCTATATGTGCAGCAAGTGAGAGGCTAAGTGAATATAAGGATAAGGTTACTATAGTAAGAAGCAACTATTCAGATATGAAACAGGTGCTTGCAGAAATTGGAATAAGCAAGGTGGACGGAATAGTGCTTGATTTGGGAGTGTCATCATTCCAATTAGATACACCTGAGAGAGGTTTTACATATAGAAGTGAGGACGCACCACTTGATATGAGAATGGATGACAGACAGGTACTTACTGCAAGAGATATCGTGAATGAATACAGCGAGATGGAACTCTTTAGAATAATAAGAGACTATGGAGAAGACAGATTCGCTAAGAATATCGCGAAACATATCGTTGCAGCGAGACAGAAGGCACCGATAGAGACAACGGGAGAGCTGAATGAAATAATAAAAGCGGCTATTCCACAGAAGGTAAGAGCAACAGGTGGACATCCTTCTAAGAGAACATATCAGGCTATCAGAATAGAACTGAATCATGAACTTGATGTTCTTAGAGATAATCTGGACGATATGATTGAACTGTTGAATGATGAAGGAAGAATATGCATTATCACATTTCATTCATTAGAAGACCGAATAGTGAAATCAAATTTTAAGAAGAACGAAAATCCATGTACTTGCCCAACCAATTTTCCAGTGTGTGTATGTGGAAATAAATCAAAGGGACAAGTTATAACAAGAAAACCGATATTACCATCGGAGGACGAGCTTTTGCACAATTCTCGTTCGAAAAGTGCAAAGCTAAGAGTTTTTGAAAAACAGGACGGCAAATAAGAAGAAAAGGAGTTCGAAGCATGAACAAGACATATTACATTAATGGAAATACAGTAAGAGAATTAGAAGAATCACAACCAATAAGACGTCAGCGCAGAAGCAGACAGGAGATAGAAGAAGCAAACAGAAGAAAATCACGCAGAAATGCTGCAAGAAGAAACAGAGAAAAAGCACTCACTATGAGCAAAGGCTATGTTGTATTTTTGTCAGTATGTGTTTTTGCAAGTGCATACGCAGCATTTTCGCTTGTTCAGATACAGTCACAGGTTTCACAGAGAATGCGCAATGTGGCAGCTCTTGAGAGCCAGATACAGGATATGAGAGCTGATAACGATGCAAAGTACAAAGAGATTACTACATCAATTGATTTGAATCATATCAAAGATGTTGCAATCAATGAGCTTGGTATGAATTATGCAACAGAAGACCAGATTGTATATTATAAAGTAGAAAACAATAATTATATGGATCAGTACAGCGATATTCCGCAGTAAGTAGGAGATTTATAGTGGCGAATAGACGACGAAGAAGAAGACCTGTCAAGAAGCTTAATCGAAGCATGAGAACGAAACTGATTGTTTTGTTTGGTGTAGTAATAATAGGGCTAAGCATATTGATAGGTCGTCTTATGTATATACAATATTCAAGTGGCGACAAATATGAAAAGAAAGTTCTTTCACTTCAATCATACGATAGTGTAACGCTTCCGTTTCAAAGAGGTGATATAGTAGATTCAAATGGAACAATTTTGGCAACAAGTGTTGCCGTTTACAATGTTATATTGGATTGTTCAGTTATGACTGACAAGGAAGAGTATATCGAGCCTACGATATCTGCACTTTTAGAATGTTTTGATGAATTAGACAGAGATACATTGGAGGATTACGCAAAGAATAAAAAAGACAGTAGATATATCGTGCTTGCAAAGAAATTGAGCTATAACTCAGTGCAGCCATTTATTGAGAAGCAAAATGCTGTTGATGAAAAAGGGCGTAAGGTTAATCCTAATATAAAGGGCGTGTGGTTTGAAACTGAATATCAAAGAAATTATCCGTTTGGAAGTCTGGCGTGCTCAGTTATAGGTTTTACTTCGGCAGGAAATGTCGGAACAACCGGTTTGGAGAATTATTATGACGACACACTGAATGGAATAAATGGTAGAGAATATGGCTACTTAAATACAGATAATGATTTTGAAAAGACAGTAGTTGAACCAAAGAATGGAAATACATTAGTTACAACAATTGATGCAAACATACAGTCAATTGTAGAAAATAAAATACAGGAATTTGCAAAGACATATGCCAACAATGCAAGGGATGGCGATGGTGCCGAAAATATTGCAGTGGTTGTTGCTAATCCCAACAATGGTGAGATACTTGCAATGGCTGACTATCCGACATTTGATTTGAATAAACCAAGAGATTTATCTCTTATGTACACGGATGCAGAACTTGAGAATATGTCCGATGATGATACCATGAGCATACTTAATCAGCTGTGGCAGAATTATTGTGTGACAGCGACATATGAGCCGGGTTCAGTACAAAAGCCTTTTACAGTTGCATGTGGAATAGAGACAGGTACACTTACAGAAGATATGACATTCTTATGTGATGGTGGAGAACATATTGGTGATAGGGATATTCGATGCGTTAACCGTTCCGGACATGGAACTGAGACATTAGAGGGTTCACTCATGGATTCGTGTAATGATGCTATCATGCAGATGTCATATGAGATAGGGGCAGAAAAATTTCTGGATTATCAGTCAGAATTTGGTTTTGGACTTAAGACAGGAATTGATTTGCCTGGTGAGGCAAATACCTCTACACTTATGTACACACTTGACAACATCAAACCTGTAGATTTGGCTACAAACAGCTTTGGACAGAATTATAACTGTACAATGGTACAGATGGTAAGTGCTTTTTCTTCATTGATTAATGGTGGAACATATTATCAGCCACACATTGTAAAGAAAATCACTGATGCAAATGGTAATACAATTTCTACAATCGGTGCTACAGAAATAAAGAAAACTGTTTCTGAGTCTACCAGTGATTTGCTTAGAGGATATCTCAAAAGTGTAGTTGCGGCAGGTTCAGGTGCAACAGCAAAAGTAGACGGATATTCAATGGGTGGAAAAACAGGAACAGCTCAGATGTATGACGAAGAGACGCATTTGAGAAAAAAAGGATGCTATCTTGTTTCATTTATGGGATTTGTACCATATGATAATCCGCAGGTAGTTATATATTGCATAATAGACCAGCCAAATGTGAAGGATCAGGCTCACAGTTCATATGCTCAGAATATTGTCAGAGAGATATTAGAGGAAGTTCTTCCTTATATGAATATATATCCTGATGAAGAGCTTACAGGTGCAAATGCAGATTTGGGAATAACAGGTAATAATCCGCCAAGCAATCCTTCAGCAGAAGCTGCAAATGATGAAAATGATGGTTCGGCGACAGGCTATGAAGAAGAGCCTGGACAGGAAGAACCAACGCAGGAAGAACCAGCACAGGAAGAATCAGCACAAGAGGAACCGGCACAGGAAGAACCGGGACAAGAAGAACAAGTGCAGCAATGAGTTTATCGGAACGCAGCGCATACATTCGCATAACCTCATAAATGCCAGCATAAGATGTTATGAGGCAGTTATGAGGTTTTCTATGAACAGAAATAAAATATATAACAGAAGAAAAATGTGGGTTTTATTTCTATGTATAACTATATGCTGTGTTGTGCTTCTTTGCAGAGTGATTTATCTGATGGTATTTCAGAGAGAATATTATTCAAAGAAGGCTGTAGAGCTACAGAACAGAGAAAGAACGATATCTGCTTCAAGAGGAAATATAGTAGACAGAAATGGTGTTGTGCTTGCTTCTAATGAGCTTGTATATAATATTTCTGTTATACATAATCAGATTACTGATGAACAGAAAGTTGTTGATGAATTGTCAAAGCTTTTGGATATTGATGAGGCAGAGGTTAAGAAAAGAGTCCAAAAAGTCTCTTCAATAGAAAAAATAAAGAATAATGTAAGCAAAGAGATTGGTGAGAAAATACTTGCGCTTAATCTTGACGGCGTAAAAGTTGATGCCGGATATAAGAGGGTATATCCATACAAAGATCTCGCAGCGAAGGTTATTGGATTTACTGGTGGAGACAATCAGGGGATAATTGGTCTGGAGGCTGTTTATGATGAGTACTTAAAAGGTGATGACGGAATCATATATTCCGTCACTGATGCAAGAGGTGTTGAAGTGAAGAATCAGGCAGAGACAAGAAAAGAGCCTGTTGCCGGTGACGATTTACACTTGACATTGGATTACAATTTGCAGTGCTATTTGATGCAGGCTGCAGAAAAGACATATATACAAAAAGAGGCTGATGCTGTAGAAATTATTGCCATGAATCCGCAAAATGGTGAGATACTTGGCATGGTAGATTATCCAGAGTTTGATTTGTCAAAGCCTTTTGAACTTTCGGAAGGAATTGATGATGTCAATCAGATGTGGAGAAACAGATGCATCAGTGATACATATGAGCCGGGGTCGACGTTCAAAGTAATAACAACAACAGCGGCTTTAGAAGAAAAGCTTGTAAGCTTAGAAGAAAGATTTTATTGTCCCGGATATATTACAGTTGAAGACAGACGAATAAGATGTCATAAGACAACAGGGCATGGCTCACAGAGCTTTGTAGAAGCGATAGAGAATTCATGTAATCCTGTTTTTATAGATATAGGTCTTAGAATTGGTGCAGACAGGTTTTATGATTATTTCAATAAACTGGGTCTAATGGACAAAACAGGAATTGACCTGCCGGGTGAAGCAAAGACGATAATGCATCAAAAGGAAAATATAGGTCAGGTGGAGCTTGCAACAATTTCTTTTGGGCAGTCATTTCAGGTGACACCTATCCAACTGATGACAACAATTGCATCGATAGTAAATGGTGGAAACAGAATTACACCTCATTTATGCAGTTATATTCAGTCGGCAGAGGGTGATGTGGTAAAAGAGTACAAAGCATCATCCACGAAGCAGATATGTTCGGAGAAAACCTCTGAAACTGTTAGATTTCTGTTGGAAAAAGTAGTGTCCGAGGGCGGAGGAAATAAAGCATATATTGAAGGCTATAATATAGGAGGCAAGACCGCTACTTCGCAGACATTACCGCGAAGTGATAATAAATATATCTCATCATTTTTAGGCTTTGCACCCGCTGATGATCCGCAGATAATGGTACTTGTGATAATCAATAATCCCAAAGGGGCGTATTATGGCGGAGTGATTGCGGCACCGGTAGCAAAAGAGATATTTGAAAATGTACTTCCTTATGCTATACTTAAGAGTAATGAAACGGAGGAGTGACCATGAATCTAGATGATAAAAAAGTTTTAGTTGTTGGTACTGGAATAAGCGGAGTTGCAGCAACTGAATTATTACAGAAAAAGGGTATTGCTGTTACATTGTTTGACGGCAATAAAGAATTAGATAAAGAGAATTTGTTTTCAAAAAATCCCTCAATAAGTGGTGTGCCAATTATACTTGGAGAGCTTACAGAGGAGGATATGAAAGCGATAGATGTTGCAGTACTCAGTCCTGGAGTTCCGACTGATTTGCCGATGGTCCTTTCTATGAAGGAGAGGAACATTCCTATATGGGGCGAGATAGAGCTTGCATATTATTTTGCAAAGGGACAGATTGCGGCTATTACAGGTACTAATGGCAAGACTACAACTACAGCACTTACGGGTGAGATAATGAAGAATTTTTATAAAGATGTTCGTGTTGTAGGAAATATCGGCATACCATATACACGCGAAGCAGCTGACATGACGGATGAGACAGTAACAGTAGCGGAAATTTCTAGTTTCCAGCTTGAAACAATACATGAGTTTAAACCAAAGGTTACTGCGATACTAAATATAACACCGGATCATCTTAACAGACATCATACTATGGAGGCTTATATCAAGGCAAAAGAAGATATAACAATGAATCAGACAAAGGATGATGTATGTGTTCTCAATTATGAGGATGAAGTCCTTCGTAAGTTTGCTGATGATTGTAATGCAAAAGTTGTATTTTTTAGCAGTGCAAGAGTACTGGATGAGGGTTTATATCTTGATGGAGATAAGATATATTATGCGCATGAAGGCAGAACAGATTTGATTATAGATGTGAATGAATTGAATCTGCTTGGTAAACACAATTATGAGAATGTTATGGCTGCATGTGCTATTACAGTTAACTTTGGAGTCCCACTTGATAAGATTATAGAAGTTCTGCATGTATTTACAGCGGTTGAGCATCGAATTGAATATGTGACAGAAAAGCGAGGTGTTAAATTCTATAATGACTCAAAGGGAACTAATCCTGATGCTGCAATTCAGGGAATTCGTGCAATGAACAGACCTACCTATTTAATAGGTGGAGGATACGATAAGCAGTCTGAATATGACGAGTGGATAGAAGCCTTCGATGGAAAAGTAAAAGAGCTTGTTTTAATTGGTCAGACCGCTGACAAGATTGAGGAATGTGCCCATAAGCATGGCTTTATGAATACAGTTAAACTTGAGACCTTTGAGCAGGCTGTTAATTATTGTTATGAGCATGCAGTATCTGGGGATGCGGTATTACTTTCCCCTGCATGTGCAAGCTGGGGCATGTTTGCCAATTATGAAGAAAGAGGACGAATATTTAAAGATATCGTACATGGTTTAAAGGAGTAACCGGGTGGCAGAAAGAAGAAAAAAGGAGCATCAAACTGCATACTTTGATTACAATCTTTTGTTTATTGTAATTTTTACGCTTTGTTTCGGTCTTGTAATGCTTTACAGCTCGAGCTCGTATACATCTGCGAATGATTATGGAGACAGTGCTCATTACTTAAAACTTCAGATTAGAAATATATTGCTTGGTACTGTTGCCATGGCATTTTTTGCAAAAGTGGATTACAAAATTTGGAGAAAATATGGAACGATAGCATATGTGGTTGCATTTGGATTATGTACTGTAGTTATTTTGACAGGATTTGGAAAGAGTTCACATGGTTCATCCAGATGGTTACAGCTTGGACCAATCTCGTTCCAGCCATCGGAAGTATCAAAGCTGGCCGTTATTATTTTCTTGGCTATGCTTATTGAGAAGATACCAAAGCAGCTTGGCAAATTTATGAGCCTTGTAAAAGTTATGATTATAATTCTGCCGCTCGTAGCAGTAATCGCATACAGTAACTTAAGTACTGCGGTGATTGTGTTTGGAATAGCGGTATGTATGCTTTTTGTTGCAAGTCCCAAATATATACACTTTGTGGCAGTAGCGGGCGCAGGTGTGGCTTTTATAATTGCTTTTATTTCTTTTGCCTCATATCGAAGCGACAGAATTGATGCATGGCTTCATCCTGAGACTGCGGGCGATAAAGGTTATCAGACACTTATGGGATTATACGCTATTGGTTCAGGCGGACCGTTTGGAAAAGGTCTTGGAAACAGCCTTCAGAAGCTTGGAAATGTTCCGGAGTCACAAAACGATATGATTTTTACAATTATATGTGAGGAGCTTGGACTTTTTGGAGCAATAGGAATTATCCTTCTTTTTATATTGATGCTCTGGAGAATGATGATAATTGCAAATAATGCTCGTGAACTGTTCGGTTCGCTTTTGGTTATCGGAGTAATGTCCCACATAGCTATACAGGTTATTCTGAATATAGCAGTTGTGACCAATTCGATTCCAAACACAGGTGTTATATTGCCATTCATAAGTTATGGAGGTACATCTATTATTTTTCTTATGGCAGAGATAGGTCTGGTGCTGAGTGTTTCAAAGGGCATTAAGCTGGAGAATATAGATTGATGGAGCAGTTATGATTAAAGAAGAGAGAAAACGAAAAAGACGGTTTTTGTTTTTTATCCGAGGCTTTTTGATAGTAATGCTTTTGATTGCCATTGCAATACTTATTATTTTGAAAGTATTTACTGTAGAAAATGTCGAGATAGAAGGAAACAAACTTTACGAGCAGAAAGTAATAGAAGATGTGGTGCTAAATGATGAGTATTCATGGAACAGTCTTTATGTTTTTATTAAATATAAATTCGTGGATACCCAGGATGTTCCGTTTATAGATACAATGGATATTTCACTTGCAGGACCGCATACACTCAAAATCAAAGTATATGAAAAAGGCATGATGGGATATCTGTATATTCCGGGAATAAATGAAAATGCATATTTTGATAAAGACGGAATAGTGGTTGAGACATCATCCGATGTTATAGAAAAAGTCCCCAAAATAGAAGGGATTGACTGTGAGAAAGTAGTATTATATGAGAAATTACCGATTGATTCGTCAGCGCTTAGAGATATACTGACGATTACACAGGCACTTAAACGTAAAAAACTTGTTCCAGATTCAATAGTGTATGGTGGTGCGAATGAACCTGAGATTAAGTATGACAAGGTCTCAGTTCTGGTTGGTGATACATCGCTTCTTACACTAAAAGTTGACAGACTTGAAGCGATTATGCCATCGATAAAAGACATGAATGGTACACTACATCTTGAAAGCTGGACAGAAGAAAATACAAATATTGTGTTTGATAAGAATAATTAAAATAAAAAAATCATAATTTTATGTTGATTATTCTTGAAAAAAATTATATTATAGTCTATATGATTATACGATAATAGTTTGTAATTGTTTAAAGTTACAATAATGGTTTAATATAAATTTGGGAAGAAAGAGGAGGAAATACCCTTGCTTGAGATTAGAACAACAGAGGCAGATGCTAGTGCTAAAATAATTGTAATAGGTGTTGGTGGAGCTGGCAACAATGCCGTGAATAGAATGATTGATGAAAATATAGGTGGAGTAGAATTTATTGGTATCAATACTGATAAGCAGGCTTTACAGTTATGTAAGGCTCCTACTTTGATTCAGATAGGTGAGAAGCTTACAAAGGGTCTTGGTGCAGGAGCACAGCCTGAGATTGGAGCAAAAGCTGCAGAAGAAAGTGCAGAAGAACTTTCAGCCGCAGTAAAGGGTGCTGATATGGTATTCGTTACATGTGGAATGGGTGGTGGTACTGGAACAGGTGCAGCACCTGTAGTTGCCAAGATTGCAAAAGAGCAGGGGATTCTTACTGTCGGCGTTGTTACAAAGCCATTCAAATTCGAGGCGAAGCAGAGAATGATTAACGCTGTATCCGGAATTGACAGACTCAAGGAGAGTGTTGATACACTTATCGTTATTCCAAATGATAAGCTTCTTGAGATAGTTGACAGACGCACTACTATGCCGGATGCATTAAAGAAAGCTGATGAAGTTTTACAGCAGGCAGTACAGGGAATTACAGACCTTATTAATTTACCTGCACTTATCAACCTCGACTTCGCAGATGTTCAGACTGTAATGAAGGACAAGGGTATGGCTCATATAGGAATTGGTAGCGCTAAGGGTGATGAGAAGGCTATTGAGGCAGTTAAGCTGGCTGTTGCATCTCCACTTCTTGAGACTACTATTAATGGAGCATCACATGTTATTATCAATATTTCCGGAGATATTTCTCTTATGGATGCAAATGATGCTGCAAGCTATGTTCAGGATCTTGCAGGTGATGATGCGAACATTATCTTCGGAGCTAAGTTTGATGAGACTATGACAGACGAGGCTACAATTACTGTAATTGCAACAGGATTAGAGGAGGCTGGTGCAGTTCCTTCGGGAATGATGGCAGGTGCCGCTTCAGCTGCTACAAGAGTACAGAGCCGTATGGTATATCCAAACCAGACAGCTACGACAACAGCTCGTCCTACATCAACTGTCCGTCCAACACAGAGTACAGTATCATCAACGGCAAGACCAATGGGAGTTACACCTACACAGGCTACTCCTAATACAACAGCGTCTCAGTTCAACGGAATTCAAAGACCACGCCAGCCTGAGACAAGCGTAAAGCCTGTAGAAATCAATATACCAGATTTCTTGAAGAATTCTAAGAGATAATCATTATACTTATATAGAGTTGCGCATTGTGATGCGCAACTTTTTTTGAACAAAAATATGTCGATAGAAAGAGGATTTGAATTTCCATTTTATGATGAATTTCTGTAAGGGCAATGGACTATAATCTGCTTACCGTAGAAAGTGAGGTGAGTAGGCATCTATGTATTCTATCCGGATGTATTTGTTATAAACAATCTGATGTTTGACTTTTGTATATCTATCTTTGCAATTCAGATAAGTAAAATTCCAATAAAAGGTAAAATTATACCTATTATATTAGCATCAATCGTTGAAGCAATTGTATCAGTAATAATAATAATATTTGTACATAAATATATTGTATATTTGCTATGGAGTATTTTGTTTGGAGTACCGCTTCTTACAATTGCATCAGTATCATATAAAAACAGGAAACAAATGAAAAAGCTTTTGATTAATATGTATATAGTTGCTGTTATTTTAGCCGGAACAATTCTTATGCTTGAGAATATTACTGGCAGAAAAATAAATTATACTTTAATACTTTTTATTAGCTTGTTTGTGGCAGAATGTATTGTAATAATAGTATTTTTTGATAAAAGGAATAGCAGATTATTATATGAAGTAATACTTACAAATGGTGAACATAAAGTGCAGGTTATGGCACTTTATGATTCTGGAAACAGATTAAAGTATCAAAAGGAAAACAAATGTGTACATATTGTATCAGAATCGATTATACAGCAGCTTGGCATGAAGGATGAACATATTCAAATAGAGTATAAAGCACTTGGAATAAATTCTGGAAAACTCGGTTTGTACAGAGGAGATAAAATAGAGGTGTTTATGGGGAAAAATACATATGAAGATAAAAATGTATTTTTAGGAAAAGCGGATAATGATTTATTGGAAGGGAAAGAATATCAAATGATTTTGAATGGAGATATATTTTTATGAAGCTGTTTGAAAAAATGATGACCTTGTTTATGACTTTTTATCGTGGAGATGAAGATGAAGTACTTTACATAAGCGGAGCGGAAACTTTGCCACCACCTCTTGAACAAAAGGATGAGATTGAATGTCTTATTGCATTGTCAGGGGAATACAATGAAGACGAAAAAGAGGATGCCAGAGTTAAGCTTATATCACATAATCTGAGACTGGTAGCATATCTGGCAAGAAAATTTGAAAATACCGGTGTATGTATTGAAGATTTGATTTCAATAGGAACAATAGGTCTTATAAAAGGTATTAATACATTTAATACTGACAAAAATATAAAACTGGCTACATATGCATCGAGATGTATTGAAAATGAGATACTTATGTATCTAAGACGAAATAATAAAACAAAATTAGAGGTGTCATTTGATGAGCCGCTTAATATGGATTGGGATGGAAATGAATTGTTGTTGTCGGATATATTGGGAACAGATGAGGACATAATTTATAAAGATATAGAAACTGAGGTTGAAATTTCATTGCTTAGAAAAGCAATGGGAAAATTAAATGAGCGTGAGAGAAACATAATAGAACTGAGATATGGAATTAATCAAAAATCGGGCAAGGAGCTTACGCAAAAAGAAGTGGCGGATAAGCTTGGAATATCGCAGTCGTACATATCAAGACTTGAAAAGAAAATAATAGAAAGATTACGGCGTGAAATAAAGAAAATAGAATAAAATACAAAAAAGTATGTTATAATGGGATTAACATAAAAATATTTGCTAGAGAAGGAGATGGGGGAATGATTCTAGAATTTTTAGGTGCCGACAGGGAGGTTACTGGAAGCTGCCATTATGTGGCTTTTGGAGAAAAACATTTATTAGTGGATTGTGGAATGGAGCAGGGTCCCAATCTGTATGTAAATCAGGAGATACCAGTAAATGCATCACTGATAGACTATGTATTTGTTACGCATGCACATATTGATCATTCAGGTTTGTTACCACTGCTTTACAAGAATGGATTTCGTGGAGAGGTGTTTGCAACAAAGGCCACGACAGAGCTTTGTGGAATAATGTTAAAAGACTCTGCTCATATTCAGGAGTTTGAAGCGGAGTGGAGAAACAGGAAGGCAAGAAGGGCAGGACTTCCTGAAGTGACACCTATGTACGATTTAAATGATGCTGTGGGTGTTATGGAGCATTTTAATGCGTGCGATTATGACTCAAGGATTACAGTATGTGAGGGTCTTGAAGTCAGATTTGTAGATGCAGGGCATTTACTTGGTTCATCATCGATTGAGATGTGGGTGACTGAGAATGATGCAACGAGAAAGCTTGTTTTTTCAGGGGATATCGGAAATGGTAATCGTCCAATAATCAAAGACTGTGAGTATATTGATGAGGCTGATTATGTAATTATGGAGTCAACATATGGTAACAGATTGCATGACACACCACCTGATTATGCTGTTGAATTGGCTAAGCTTCTTAATGCTACTCTCAAAAAAGGTGGCAATCTTGTAATTCCGGCTTTTTCAGTTGGAAGAACGCAGGAGATGCTTTATTTCTTTAGAAGAATAAAGAGTGAGAATCTGCTTCCGGAATTTCCTGATTTTGAGGTATATGTAGACAGTCCGTTGTCAGTGGAGGCTACCAATATATTTAACAAGAATGTAGTGGATTGTTTTAATGAAGATGCCAAGGCGTTGATAGAACAAGGAATAAATCCAATAAAGTTTGATGGATTGAAGGTATCTGTCACAAGCGATGATTCCAAGATGATTAATTTCAATCCAAAGCCGAAGGTAATAATTTCGGCGTCGGGAATGTGTGAGGCAGGAAGAATCAGACATCATTTAAAGCATAATCTGTGGCGTTCGGACTCTACAATTCTATTTGTAGGATATCAGGTGCCTGGAACTTTGGGCTTTTCTTTGCTGAATGGCGTTGAGAAAGTAAAGCTTTTTGGAGAGGAGATTGATGTCAAAGCAGATATAGTTAATCTGCCTGGTATAAGTGGTCATGCAGATATGGCACACCTTACAAAGTGGGTTGGCAATTTCAAGACTGCCCCGAAGAATGTATTTGTAGTACATGGTGAAGAAAAGACGGCAGAGTTCTTTGCTGAGCATGTCAAGGCTGAACTTGGATTTAATGCAGTAGCACCATATACAGGTGATATATACAATCTGATTACAGGTGAAAGAATTGCGCAGGGTGAAAGGAAGCTTGTTGAGAAGAAGAGCTCTGAGCATATATACAGGACAAAGCATTCTGTATATAACCGTCTCGTTCTTGCGGGAGAAAGACTAGTTGCAGTTATCAAGAAATGTCAGGGAATGGCGAATAAGGATTTGGCAAAATTTGCTGACCAGATAGACGCATTGTGTGATAAATGGGATAGATAAGAATGTTTCAAAGTTGTTAGAAATGAACGAAATACTTGAATAAATTTGTTTTTCTCGGTATACTTATATTTAGATTTTAAAGCTAAATGCGAGTTGTGTTATGGGGAGGTTTTAATGTGGGAACATTAAAGCCCCCCTTTGTGCGCATAAAAGGAGATAAGACTTGAAAGAAAAAAGAGAAAAAATGTCATTGATTATTGCGGCAGTAGCGGTCGTACTATTAATAGGATTTCTATTTGTGATTCAGGTAATTCAGAGTAATTCGCAGAAGAAATTGTTACAGCAGCTTGGAGGAGAGACTTCAGATACACCAATCAAGGACAAGGATAAAGATGTTTCAGATTTATTCATTAATGAAGTTAATGCAGAAGGCTGGGTGGAATTATTCAATAAGAATTCATCCGAACTTGATTTGTCAGGATTTTATCTTGAAGTAAATGATGTCAAGGTAAATATAGCAAATGGAATTAATATCGAGAATGAAGGTTATGTGGTTATAGAAATTGCAGATTTACTGGTTCAAGAAAGTGATAATCTGATTGAGTTGTATTCAAGAAGAGATACCAAAATAGACTCGTGTCTAGTTGGTGCATTGGAAGAAAATCAGTCATATGCTCGTACAGAGGATGCGGCTAATAGTTTTGCAATTATGCAAAGTACAAAAGAAAAGCCGAATTCGGAAGGTAAAAAAGTAGATGTAGAAAGCGTTATATTTGATGTACCAAGTGGATTTTATTCAGATAAGATTTCTGTTTCGATTACAGCAGGCAAGAATCAAAAGATTTATTATACTTTAGATGGAACAGATCCAACAACAGAATCAGAAGTATATAAGGAACCTATAGAAATAGATGATCGTTCAAGCAAAGAAAACATTTGGTCGGCTGGAGTATCAGTTTCGGCAACTGCTGATTATACTCCTAGTGACAACGTGGATAAATGTACGGTACTGAAGGCTATAGCAGTTGATGAGGATGGAAATCAAAGTGAAATTAAGTCTTCATCTTACTATATAGCTGTTGGAGATAAGAGTTTATATGATAATATTCCGGTTGTTTCTATTGTTACTAATCCGGAAGA
>JAXELM010000055.1:0-9998 GCA_034100525.1 Agathobacter sp. | reverse complement strand
CTATGAAGGAAACCTTTGGTTTGCCACCGGCGGCTTCCGCATTTACCCAGAGCGTGCACAGCAGGGAGTTATCGGCTACATTGCACGCCCGGCGATTGATACAATTTTGAACGGCGGACAGGCAAATTTGTCTGAAGCAGTTTTTGTTCATGAGCTGACACCCGGCGAGGGTGCAGAAAACGGCATTGCTGCTTCCAAGGATGGCGCTGTTATTCTGACTAACCAGAACTGCTATCTGCTGCGCGCAGAAAACGGCGTAAATGTGGTGTGGTGTACGCCATATGAAAGCGTTGGCGCCAAGGTCAGCGGTGAAGGCGACAAGACGACCGGCGGCGTTCTTGCATGGGGCGGCGGCTGTTCTCCTTCCCTGACGCCAAATCTTGTCCTGTTTACTGACAATCAAGATCCGGTAAATCTGCTGGCGCTTGATATGAAAACAGGTGAGATCGTGGCAAGCTCTCCGGTTCTTGACGAGCTGCCTGAGGGTTATCAGGTCGCCGTTGAGAACTCTGCCATTGTCTATGATGACGGCGAAGGGACTGTCAGCACGATTGTGTGTAACTGGTTTGGTGCAGGAAACGTAGGTCTTGCGAACCCTGACAGCGATTCCTCTATTCAGAGCTATGCTAACATCTATGATATGAACTGGCTGACAAAAGGCAATGTTATGATCGCTCCGGGTGTCCAGCGTGTGGACACTGTGAAAACTGCCGATGGTTATGAGATGAAGAGTATCTGGTGCAGAAACGACCTGAGCGACACATCAATCCTGAAACTCTCTACTGCGACAGGCTATATTTACGGTTATGTTCAGGATCTGAATACCGGTATGTGGCAGTACATTATTTTGGATTTTGAGACCGGTGAGACGGTATTTACAATGGATGTGTCCAATAAGTACGGCTATAACAATATGGCGATCGGTATGTACGCTGGCAACAGCGGCAATGCGCTCTACTGTCCGACTGGCTATCTTGAGCTGCTGCGCTTGCAGGATCGTTTTGTATACCTGCCAGAAATGCCCTATCGTGAGATCGATCTGGATCTGGCAGCACGCAATGTGCTGACGCAGGAGAAGTTTACGGCAGACGGCGGTGAAGGCAGTACAGCAAGCTGGCTGAATACCGTTGCGGTCCGCAATGTGCACCCCAACACCACAGTTGCTTTCCGTATGAACAACCTTTCTGGAACGGTATCTGATCTGAAGCTTTATGCTTATGATGCAGACGGCAAACTGGTACAGGTCGCAAACGAGTTGTGGACAATTACGGATGAAGCAGGTGAGACCATGAGTGAACTTACCGACGGCACGCTTTATGAGGTGCGTATTACCGTTGCCGACGGCGGGGATTTTGACCTGAGCGAAACGGAAAAAGAAATTAAACTTTCTATCATACTTGGGAAATAGTCCCTTTAGATCCGGCGTTGAAAACGCCGGATCTATTTTAAAAATTTATATGGAGGAAATCACTTATGAGACAAATCATTGCGACGACCCTTATGCTTTTTCTGTTGTGTTCTGCCACTGCCTGCGGTAAAACATCGTCTGAAGTGTTTGAGCCCCTGAACGCTGAAAGCAAAGATGCAACGGAAATTACGGCGCAGGCCAACGCTGAAGTTTATCAACTGCTTGATTTCAGCGATGAGCAGGAATCTGAATTTGCAAGCCGCGGCTTTATTGCAGCGCCGGACTCTCTTGTTATTCAGGCGGAGAACGGCATGACAATCTGGTCACAGGACGCGTACGATTTTGTACGGAAAAATAACGATGCTCCCACAAGTGTAAATCCAAGCCTCTGGCGCAATACGCAGTACAATACCCGTTATGGACTGTTTCAGGTCTCGGATGATATCTACCAGGTGCGCGGCTATGATATTTCTAACATTACCTTTGTCCGAAGTAAAAACGGCTGGATCATCATGGACTGCGGCAGCAGCCGTTACACAGCAGCAGAAGCTCTGAAGTTCTTCCGCTCGCAGATGGGAGATGACCGTATCGTTGCCATTATTATCAGCCATGCACATGCAGATCATTATGGTGGAATTGAGGGGTTGATCAGCAGCGAGAATGTTGCTGATCCAGCCCTTTCATTGGAGGAACAGATTGCCTCCGGAAAAACTGCTGTCATTGTACCGCAGGGATTTACTGATTCCGTCATGAAGGAAAATGTTTTTGTTGGAACGGCAATGAAGCGTCGGGTCTTTTACCAGTATGGCAGCTTCCTGCCATATGATGAGCAGGGGCGTTTATCTGTTGGAATTGGTCTGACCGCCGTGCAGGGTGGTACGGGATATATCGCACCCAGCTTTGAAATTAAGGATATGCTTTTTGAGACAGAGATTGACGGGGTAAAAGCTGTTTTTCAACTGACGCCAGGAACGGAATCGCCTGCTGAGATGAATACATATTTCCCGGATATGCTGGCTTTGTGGATGGCCGAAAACTGTACCGGCACAATGCACAATCTCTATACCCTGCGCGGTGCAGAGGTGCGCGATGCCAACGGCTGGGCCCGTTATATTACGCAGGCGCAGACGCTTTTCCCGGATGCGGAGGTTGTATTTCAGTCGCATAACTGGCCGCACTGGGGCCGCAATGTGGTGCAGGAGTATCTGACCAATACTGCCGCTGTTTATAAATTTATTCACGATCAGACGCTTTTGTACATTAATCAGGGGTATACCTCCATAGAAATTGCTTCCATGATCGAGCTGCCGGAGGCATTGGACAAAATCTGGTACACCAGACAGTATTACGGTACGCTCAGACATAACGTTAAAGCGGTATATCAGAAATATATGGGCTGGTATGATGCCAATCCCGTGCATTTGGATGAACTGGAGCCAAGCGAATACGCAAAGAAGCTGGTTGAGTACCTTGGAGATACTGAAGCGGTACTTGAGCAGGCGCGCGCGGACTATGAAAAGGGTGAATATCAGTGGGTAGCACAGATCACAAATACGCTTGTCTTTGCAGATCCCAGCAATACGGATGCCCGTTATCTCTGTGCGGATGCACTGGAGCAGCTGGGCTATCAGGCAGAATCCGGTGCGTGGAGAAATGCCTATCTCGTTGCGGCGTATGAACTGCGAAATGGTATCGGCGGCTATCCTCAGACCTCCCGGGTGGGCATTGGCACAACGGCGCAGGGTATGGATGAACAGACAATGCTTGATTATATGGGCATCATGCTAGATGCAAAAAAGCTTGCAGACAAATCTTTCACAGTTCGTCTGAAACTTACAGATGGCGAAAATTATCTGTTGAAGATCCATCATGGCGTGTTACTGTATTATAAGGATGAAGGTACAGCGGATGCAGATTTGACGCTCTTGACCGTTCGTACCGGTATTCTTGCCATTGCGAACGGAGATCAGGAGAATATCGACAAGCTTGTTACCTTAGAAAACGGCAATGAAACGTTGTTTCATGAGCTTTGCGGCAGTATGGCGGCACCGGAGATTTATTTTAATATTATTGAACCATGATTTCCGGCAGCGGCGCCATTAGAAAGGCTACTATAGGAAAGACCGCCTCCGGCGCTCTCCTGGACGAAAAAGGCCCGCACGGAGGCGGGCATGAAAACGAGACGGTTGCGAAATTAGAAGATATAAAAACCTTCTGTTCCGCCGTTTGGCACAGCTGGCCCCCACTGCCTTTGGCGAAGGTAACCGCCTTTTTACTGAATTCAAAGGCGCATTAACCGAAAACTTTGTGTTGCAGACTTTAATTACTCAGTTTGAAGTCATGCCCCGTTATTGGAGCCAGAACAACCCGCTTTACGAAGTGGATTTCCTCATTCAGCGGGAGAACGACATCTTCCCCGTGGAGGTCAAATTCGAAACCAACACAACCAGCAAGAGTATAAAGAAGTTCAAGGAACTGTTCCCTGATAAGGTCAAGCTCCGCATCCGTTTCTCATTGGACAATCTGAAACTGGACGATGATGTGCTGAATATCCCGCTGTTCATGGCAGATCAGGCGGATCGATTGATTGGGTTGGCATTGGAAAAGAGTGAGCACTGATGTATATAGCTAAACTATATTAACTTTTTCTTCGGATGAATAAAAAAATTTAAGAGAACACCAAAGTCTGATAAAGTTAAAGGCGACCAAACCAAACTTTAGAAAGACAGAGGTGTTCTCCATGGTTAAAAGTATACAGTATTTCAATGAAAATAGTGTACCCGTTTTTGAAAAATTAGAAGATGAATTTTTGAAAGATCCATCTGACATTGCCTCCTACGTCACAAAACTGACAGAGGAACTGCATAAAACAGGGATCAGAATGATCGAGGAAACGCTGGGCTATCTGGATCAGATGCTTAATGAGAGTGAAGTCAGGAAGATGACCTGGATTGTAGACAGACATGAACCCAAACAGCTGATCACATCACTCGGAAGCGTGAACTATTCAAAGACGATGTTCCGGGATAAAGAGGAGGGAAGCCGTTCTTATCTTCTTGATCTGATCATGGGAATGGAACCGCATGAAAGAATGACAGAGGATGCTGAGGAATCCTAATGGTGACAGTTCTTTCTTATATTTTATTCTGCTTTGGATATACTAACCATAGCAATCAAAGTAACATTGACAGATTTTAAAAACAGGAATAGAATATTATTAACAAAAGTAACTACCAGAGTTACAAAAATTAAGGGAAAGGAATGAGGTTTATGTTATATGAATTTTTGAAAAACAATTATAAGGAAGCAGAGCCTATATTCTTTTCTGATATAGTGATTAAGGGAATTACAAAATCTGCAGTGAACCAGCAGCTAAAAAAGCTGTGCGATGAGGGAAAGCTACAAAAATATGAGAACGGCATCTATTATTTGCCTAAGAAATCACGATTAAAAACAAATGTAGGCGTAAATGCAGATATGGTTGCCAGGTACAAGTATGTTTCCAGAGGTGGAAAAGTAGATGGTTTCTATTCTGGTAATACATTTGCCAATCAGCTGGGAATTTCAGCACAGGTTCCAAATAAAGTTGAGATTGTTAGCAATAACATGGCAGCAAAAATACGAGAAATTCCAATTGGAAAGAGAACATTCATTGTAAGAAGACCAGTGGTTCCGGTAAATGAAGAAAATGTTTATGTGCTGCAGTTACTTGACTTATTAAAAAATCTGGATGTGTATCTGGATGAAAGCTATGATGTGGCTCATGACAAAGTATCTCAATTTGTGCGGATACATGGCATCACAAAAAATGATGTGGATAGTTATATAAGAGAGTTTCCGATTGCAATATTTAAATATTATTATGAATTGAGGTTGGATGATGTATTTGCATAAAGATGATAAGGAATTGTTGAGGGATATTATTGTAACGGTATCAGAAAGAACGGGCATAGATGAAAGTATCGTTGAAAAAGATTACTATGTGACAATGATATTAAAAGAACTGGTACAGAGAAATCCCAATGTGGTGTTTAAGGGTGGAACATCCCTTTCCAAGGCTTATCATGTAATAGACCGTTTTTCAGAGGACATTGATATCACATTTGAAGAGCATTTGGGAGAAGCCAGAAGGAAGAAAATCAAATATCAGTTACTACAACCAATCAGCGAAGACTTAGACTTAGCAATTGATAATTGGAAGTCTATCGAAAGCGATAAGGATTATAATCACTATGATTTCTTATATGACTCAGTTTGCTCAGAAGATAAAAAAGGTCTGCGACCATATGTGAAGCTGGAGACAGCATTAATGTCATATTCTTATCCAACAGAAGAAAAGGAAATTACGAGTATAATATTTGATTGTCTTGCAACAGAAGAATCTGAGATTTTGAGAGACTATGGATTAGAACCATTTAAAATGAAGACACAGGCGCTATCCAGAACAATTATAGATAAAATTTTTGCTGTTTGTGATTATTATATGGTAGGAAGGGCAACGAGAAATTCCAGACACTTATATGATATCTTTAAACTGAAAAATTATATTTCAATAGATGATGATTTCAAGAGGTTCTTTGCAGATGTTAGAAAGCATAGAGCAGAAATGGATATTAAAATAACCCCATCCGCGAGGGAGGATGTTGATCTGTTGGCTGTAGCAGAAGAACTCATACGAGAAGATTTTTATGCTGACGATTATGTTGATTCAACTATGAAACTGATTTCTGACAATATTTTTTATGAAACTGTAAAATTGAACTACATTGAGCTGGTCAGAAGTATATTACGATAAAAGATAATTCACCCACAGACAAGCCAGGTTGGAACCAAGTATAGGATGTCAAAAAAGTTTTGATGGGTGGCTGGATAAACTGTAAACCAGAGCAAAATATGGTCAAAAAACAATCGACATCCGACCTCGCACACGTTATAATATAGGTAATCTAATAAGAAAACAGAGTTATCATTACTGCATTGCTAAATGAGAATGGTAGCCATAAATATAAATTCGCAGGAACGGAATGGTTGAACCCTCAGGGTGACAGTGTCACTCATTTGTCAGCGAGAGGTGCTTAACTTAGATGATTTTCAGTTTTCTTATTTTGACATGGATTTTAGGTGCATTATATATTTGCAAAAGATTATTCCATGGAAGGAGATTCAATATGCAAAAGAAAAAGGAAACGAAAGTAACACTACAAATAATCTTTTCAGCACTTCTGTTATCAGTAGTATTTATTGCGGAGTTCTATGCAATAGTCAATTACCCCAAACAGTATATTTTTATTGCGATTTTCGCTGTGCTATTTTTAGTTGTTCTTTACATACTAATTAATGGTTTGTTTATGATGCAACTGATTAAAAATGAACGACGTGAAGAACAGTATGATAATATTTTTAAATCAGAAAAAGCGTCATATTTGATGTTAAAGAAATATTTTGAAAAAATAGACGACAAAATAGATATATTAATGACTACTGCAAAAGTTCCGACGGAAGAAATTATCAATGCTCAAAAGGGAGTAGCAAAGGTAATTATAAATAGAAGTCGAGAAAATGCAGAGGCTTTGATGAATTCAAATGATATGCTAATAGATAAATTAGATACGTTTGAAGAAAAATTGTCATCAAACAATGATGGATTATTGCAGAATCAAAAGAGTATTGTTGAAGATAATTATAATCAATTACTCATAAAGCAACAGGAGTTAGCAGCTTCTCTTAAAGATATGGAGTTGAGATTAAATCAGGCAATAATTCAGACACAACAGAGTATAAATTCACAGCCTGTTCAATTGACTGCAAAAGTTGATATACCACAGCAGCCTGTGACATTACAAATGCCAGCAATGCAGATTGCTCAACCTATGATTACGTCACCTGGAATGTATACACAGCAACCAGTTGCACCAATTACAGAACCAGAAGTTAAATTGGAACCAGTAGTAGAAGCAGAGCCAATAGTAGAATTGGATCCGGTAGTAGAAGCACAGTCAGTAGTAGAGCCTGAGCCGGTAGTAGAAACAGAACCAGTAGCAGAGCCTGAGCCGGTAGTAGAAGCAGAACCAGTAGCAGAGCCTGAGCCGGTAGTAGAAGCAGAGCCAGTAGTAGAGCCTGAGCCGGTAGTAGAAACAGAGCCAGTGGTAGAGCCTGAGCCAGTGATAGAATCGGAGCCGAAAGTAGAACCAGAACCTATAATGGAACAAGCACCAGCAGCAGATTTATCAGACCCGAATAAGAAGATGAATCCAGATGAGATAGCTGCGTTAATAGCAAGTATGGGAGCAGGAGAAAGTGAACCGGTAACTGAACCGGAACCAGTAGCAGAGCCTGAGCCAGTAGCAGAGCCTGAGCCAGTAGCAGAGCCTGCGTCAAACGATGAGTTAGAACCAATAGAGGTAGCGTCAACACCAGTCGCAGATTTATCAGACCCAAATAAGAAGATGAATCCGGATGAGATAGCTGCGTTAATAGCGAGTATGGGAGCAGGGGAGAGTGAATCAGTAGTTGAATCAGAGCCGGAGCCAATAGTAGAACCAGAACCGGTAGAAGAAGAGAAGCCACCAATGCCGGATTTATCAGATCCAAATAGAACATTATCGCCGGATGAAATCGCAGCATTAATTGCTAATATATAATACCTATAATCACTTCATAGATTAAATTTATCTGTGAAGTGATTATTTAATTACATTAAAGTGCAATTTGATATACTCATTTAATATGTTATATGGTATAATGGTACTAATATGTAAAGAGATAAATCTATAAATACTCAGAAGGGGGCAATAATATGAGTGAGAATAAGAATATCCAAAACAAAAAAAGAGGAACAATTGCGACAAAGATAATAATTGTTGTAGCATTATCAGTAATTGTAACTAATTCAATTTGTTTATTTCTAATTGGCAGTAATGCAAGAAAGCAGTTAACGCAAACAACGCAAAATGCAATGATTAATATGGTAGATTCATCAGCATCATTAATAAATAATGCAATGAAAGAAAAAAATGTAGATGAACTTACATATGAAGAGTATACCGAACTTGTCGGTGATGTAAAAATGAAAGGAATAGAAAGTTCTTATATCTATGTTGTATCTGAAGATGGAACCATGCTTTATCATCCGACGCAGGAAAAGGTAGGACAGGCTGTAGAGAACGAAGTGGTAAAAGGATTAGTCGGACAACTTGCTGCAGGACAGAAACCAGAGAGATCCGTTACAGATTACAATTTTAAAGGTGTAATAAAATATGCTGCTTATGAGATTATAGACAATAATGATATTGTAGTAATAAGCGCAGATGAATCAGATGCTTTAGCTGGAATTAAGCGAGTAACCAATATATCGATATTCTTAGAAATAGTAATAGCGATAGTTGCAGCTGTAATAGCATTTATATTTGGAAAGAAGCTTGCAAGACCATTAATAGACTTAAGCAAGATAATTGAGCAAATTGCAGAAGGAAATATCAATGTAGATTTTAGCGGAATAAAAGATTATAACGATGAAATTGGTTTGATGTCAGAAAAGATGAAAAATATGACAAAAGCATTGGCTGACATTGTAGACAAAATACGTTCTGCTAGTTATGTATTGTCAAAAAATAGTATAGAATTAAATACTACAAGTGAACAGACTCTAGCTGCAAATGGAGAAATATCGAAAGCAGTGGAGGATGTTGCAGAGGGTTCAACATCAATGGCAACATCAATTGCAGATATAAATGATAATATTGGTAATATGGGTTCTGAAACTAATGTAATAGATTCAGCAGTTATGAATATTATGCAGCAAACCCAGACTGTACAGCAAAGTAGTAAGAGTATGAGTGAGAAAATGCACAATATGCATGACAGTACAATCAAGATGGATGAAGGAATAGCAGTAATATCAGAAAGAATTAAGAAAGTTAGTGATGTAGTTGATAAAGTTGGAGATATTATTGCAGTTATAGAAGATATTTCTGGACAGACAAATCTATTGTCACTCAATGCTTCTATTGAAGCAGCAAGGGCAGGGGAAGCAGGAAAAGGTTTTGCAGTAGTAGCAGATGAAATTAGAGTATTATCTGATAATACAAATAAAGAATTAAATAATATAAAAGATATTATAGCAAAGCTCGTAGAAGAATGTAATGAGTGTGTTAATGCCTCAAATATTATAGTCAAGGATAACGCAAATCAGCAGCATGAGATAGAAACAGTATTGAAAGAATTTGACTCACTTGATGTGCAAATAGTAATGACCACAGAAAAAGCGGATGAAATACAGAAGCTAGTGACAGAAATGGTTGCATTGAATGGAAGCATAACGAATAGTAGCGGTGGTCTTACAGATGTAAGTGCAGCAAACGCTGCCGCAACAGAGCAGATGACAGCAAATATAGAAGAACTGAATGCGATGATGCATGGTGTCGCAGAGATGGCGGGATTAATGAGAAGCGAATCCGAAGAGCTAGATGAAGCACTTAAATATTTTAAATAAAAAGTAATTATTCAGAACCACTTAGAATAAGGTAATCAGAATCGTCATGCTTGCATGTAATAGACTGATTACCTTATTTTGTTCTAAACTAATTATTCG
>JAXELM010000279.1:0-4338 GCA_034100525.1 Agathobacter sp. | reverse complement strand
ATGGTTTTCTTATAGGAAGAGCATTTATGGAGTCTGAAAATCCAAGAGAACTTGCTGATAAGTGGAAAATGATATTTAATTTAGCAAAATAGATGGAGGCGCATAATAGCAATGGAAGTAAAAATATGCGGTCTGACACAGAAAAAAGAAACACAATACTTATTACTGGATAACTGTAAAGCTGATTATGCAGGATTTGTTTTCTTTGAAAAAAGTAAAAGAAATGTATCAATGCAACAGGCTAAAAAAATAATGACCAGTTTAGAAGGGATAAAATCAGTTGCAGTTACAGTTTCACCAGATGTAGAGCTTGTGGAGGGTATCTGCAATGCAGGATTTGATGTTTTGCAGATTCACAAGAAATTAACAGAAGAAGTCTTATCAAAGACATCGATTCCAGTCTGGTATGCCTTTAATATATCGGACAAAGAAGAAATAAATAGTCAAAGAGCATTTTTAAACACTTTGCCTGAGAATTTACTGGGTAAAATTCAAGGGATTGTCATTGATGCAGCTGATTTTGGAAGTGGCAAAACATTCGAATGGAATAAAGCACTGAAGGAAGAGCTAGGCGACATTATCGATGGCAGAAAGTTCATTCTTGCAGGTGGTTTGAATACAGATAATCTTAAACAGGGTATAGAGCTGTTTGAGCCTGATGTAGTGGATGTGAGTTCCGGTGTAGAAAAAGATGGACACAAGGATGAGATGTTAGTTAATAAATTTATAAAGATAGCAAAAGGAAAAGAGGTATAGATTATGAATAAAAAAGCATATTACGGAGAATACGGAGGACAGTTTGTATCAGAGTCTCTTATGAATACATTAAATGAGATAGATGAGGCTTTTGAAACAGCAATACATGATCCTGAATTTATTAAACAGTATAATTATTATTTAAAGCAGTATGTGGGAAGAGAAACTCCGTTATATTTTGCAGAACGACTTAGCGAGAAATACGGCACAAAGATTTATCTTAAAAGAGAAGACCTAAATCATACAGGCGCACACAAGATAAACAATGTTATCGGTCAGATTTTACTGGCAAAGAGGATGGGAAAAACAAAGGTAATAGCCGAGACAGGAGCAGGACAGCATGGTGTTGCAACTGCAACAGGAGCTGCGCTTTTCAATATGGAGTGCACTGTATATATGGGTAAAGAGGATGTTGAAAGACAGGCACTTAATGTTATGAGAATGGAGATGCTCGGGGCAAAGGTTGTACCAGTAGAATCTGGAAGTAATACCCTTAAGGATGCGACAAATGAGGCGATAAGAACATGGGCGAAAACAGCAGAGGATACCTTCTATATAATTGGTTCAGCAATCGGACCATATCCTTATCCAAAGATGGTTAAAGAATTTCAGGCAGTAATTAGCCGTGAGGCAAAAAAACAGCACTATGAAGTTGAAGGAAGACTTCCGGATGTTGTTATGGCTTGTGTTGGCGGCGGTTCAAATTCAATAGGAATGTTCGCAGATTTTATTGATGAAAAGGGAGTGGAGTTAATCGGAGTAGAAGCGGCCGGAAAAGGAATAGATACTAATGAGCATGCGGCTTCCATGGCAAAAGGAAAGCCGGGCGTACTTCATGGAACAAGATCATATTTATTGCAGGATGATGATGGAAATATTCAACTTGCACATTCTATTTCAGCAGGATTAGATTATCCTGGAGTTGGACCTGAGCATGCATATCTTCATGATACAAAGAGGGCACAGTATGTACCTATAACAGATGTAGAGGCGATGGATGCGCTTATGGAACTGACACAGTTAGAAGGAATAATTCCAGCGATAGAAAGTGCTCATGCTGTAGCTTATGCGATAAAGAAGGCTAAAGAAATGACACCTGAACAGTCTATGATAGTATGCTTATCAGGACGTGGAGATAAGGATGTTAATACAATATCAAATTATCTGGCCGGAAAAGGTTATTTGAATTAGGAGGTATATGATGAATCGAATAGAAAACAGACTGAATTTATTAAAAGAAGAAAATAAAAAAGCTTTTATTACGTATATTACAGCGGGGTTGCCGAATTTGGAAAAAACAAAGGATATTATTAAAGCCCAGGAGATGGCCGGCACTGATATTGTGGAGATGGGGATACCATTTTCAGATCCAATAGCTGATGGTCCTGTAATTCAGCAGGCATCATATGAGGCTATTTTAAATGGTGCAAGTCTTAAGAAAATCTTTGGGTGCTTAGAAGAAATGAGAGCAGAAGGTGTTAAAATACCAGTTGTTTTTATGATGTATTACAACACGATTGTTCATTTTGGTATAGAAAAATTCGTAGAGGAATGTCATAGAACAGGAGTGGATGGACTTATTGTTCCGGATTTGCCATATGAAGAGCAGGAGACTCTGGCAAATGCACTGGCAGGAGACGACAGAACAATTTTAATCCAGCTTGTTTCGCCAATATCAAAAGAAAGAATACCTATGATTTTAGAGAATGCAAGAGGCTTTGTATACTGTGTTTCGTCTATGGGAGTAACAGGACAGGCGGCAGATTTTCACAGAGAAGTAATAAGTTATCTTTCGTTTGTAAAAGAGAACTCACAAATTCCAGTAATGATGGGATTTGGAATAAGAGAAGCCTCGGATGTTAAGCCGATGAAGGATATAATAGATGGCACTATTGTAGGCTCGCATTTCATTAATATACTTAGAGAAAGTGATTTTGATGAGAACGTTGCGGCCGATTATAGCAGAAAGTTTAAAAAGGAATTAAATGAACTGTAGTATTACGATTTATTATATAGGAGATGATAAAAATGATTAAAGAAGCAATAATTAAAATTGTAACAAAAGAGGACCTTACATATGATGAGGCATATGCTGTAATGAATGAGATAATGGATGGAGCAACAACGCCGACTCAGAATGCGGCATTCCTTGCAGCTTTATCAACAAAAAGCACAAAATCTGAGACAATTGATGAAATAGCCGGTTGTGCAGCTGCTATGAGAGAGCATGCTCTTGTAGTAGATGCAGGCGATATGGATACCTTCGAAATTGTTGGAACCGGTGGGGATGGAGCACAGAGCTTTAATATATCAACAACATCGGCATTTGTAGCGGCTGCAGGTGGGATGAAAGTTTCTAAGCATGGAAACAGGGCTGCATCATCACAATCAGGAACTGCCGATTGTCTTGAGGCTCTTGGAGTAAATATAGACCAGGATCCGCAGAAATGTATCAAACTGTTACAGGATGTAGGAATTTGTTTCTTTTTTGCTCAAAAATATCATTCATCAATGAAATATGTAGGTGCAATAAGAAAAGAATTAGGCTTTAGAACAGTATTTAATATTTTAGGACCACTCACTAATCCAATTCATCCAAAAAGACAGCTTTTAGGTGTTTACGATGAGTCATTGGTTGAACCATTAGCACAGGTTCTTATGAATCTTGGAGTAAAAAATGGTATGGTTGTCTTCGGAAAGGAAAAGCTTGATGAGATTTCAGCTGTTAGATCAACTATGGTTTGTGAGTTTAGGGATGGATTTTACAGGACATATGAAATAAAACCAGAGGATTTTGGATTAGCAAGCTGTACAAAGGAAGATTTAGTCGGTGGAACACCACAGGAAAATGCTCAGATTACAAGAGACATATTAAGTGGCAAGGAGAGAGGACCAAAGAGAACAACAGTACTTCTAAATGCAGGTGCATCTCTTTATATTGGAGAAAAGGCAGACACTCTTGCCGACGGAATAAAGCTAGCGGCTGAGCTGATTGATAGTGGTAAAGCATTAGAAAAACTCGAAGAGTTTATAAAAGCAACTAATTAATGTAAACATAGGGTTAAATGTTAACCTGTGTAAAATAATGGTTGGCAATAGTAGGGCTATATATTATTATACTTCTCGAAGATTAGCTTGCGAGGAGGAGTTTGGAATGAATAAAGATTGAAGCCGCATTATGGGGATCTGTTCCATATCTGATTAAAGATATATTATCTGTAATCGGAGCATATCTTGTTGCGGTTGTGATAAAAAAGCCCTAGGAAAAGCAAATGTAATGCAAATTGCATAAGAAAAATATAAAAGAACTCGCTGTAGCGGGTTCTTTTTATTTTTTGACTAATTTCTTTTATAAATTTAGTTCAAATTTACAATTTACATAATGCTCAAAATCTTATAAAATAATTACGAAAAAATACGAAAACCATTTAGGCCTACTATTAAGGGGAATGTATATGAATAAAAAATATATGAATTATAATAATATTTTATTAGGAATTAACTATAAGGAAAGCGAGACAGCTTTTGCGCTATGGGCACCTACGGCAGACGATGTAAAGCTTAATTTTTATAAAACAGGAG
>JAXELM010000268.1:0-7289 GCA_034100525.1 Agathobacter sp. | reverse complement strand
GTAAAAGATGATAAAAAATAATGATAATGAAATGAAAGATAAGCAAAATAAATTGAAAAAAGATGAAGAAAGTAGAACAAAAATTGAAGAAAAAAACGGCAGAAAAAGCTTTAAAATAAAGTTTGATGTAGTATTAGCAATTTTTTTAATTATTGCAGTTATTGTATGTATTATATGTAGTAATATTAAAGAAAAGAAAAAAGAAAATAATACATGTAAAAATGAAAAAATTAATGTTAATGGAAAGTGGATTGAAGTTACAACAGAGTATAAACCAATAATTTACTTATATCCAACAGAAGAAACACAAGTAAATGTACAATTAGGAAATAAAGAACAAATAACATGTTCATATCCCAAATATGCAACAGGATGGAATGTAATAGCACAACCATTCACTGCTAGAACAGTTAAATGGGCTGCTAAAGGAAAACCAGAAGATACTGTTAATGCATAAATAAATAGGAATGATATTCTATTTTTATTAAACATATTCTTTTTTTATTTTTTTATATACTTTTTTTCATTCCACAATATATAGGCTATCAGGAGCTGTATTTAGAGCTTGCGCCCACTTTTTTTGTATATATTTTATAATATTGAAAAAAGTATATTTAATATGAGATTGTTTTCATATAAGAAAATTAGGAATTCCGATTCATATATGTATGAGGTTAGTATAATTCCTGTTTCTGTTGCACCATTCATTGCGATAATCGCAAAGCATGTCCATACTACAAACAGACATTTTATGCTGGCTACTATTATCCCAAGTATCCGGTTCAGCGTTCCTATAACAGGCACATCCTCTACTATTTTTATCATGCTATACAGAATATGGGACGCTATCACTGCTATAAGTATACAAATAATAAATGATATTCCTCGCATAGCCCACTCTGTAATTTGCTTCGATATCTGTTCATAAAGACCTGTTGTTTCTAAAACACTGTCCGCTATATTGGTATCTCCCATAACTGCATCTGCTAATTCTTCTGGAATTTCAATTCCAAGAACTGCAAGTATTTCCTGATTTATACTATTTTTATTACTCTTTTTATCGCTATTTTCATTATTCGGTTTATTCTGTGCGGAACCGTTGACCATTTCGTGAAGTTTCTCATAACTTTTCTCATAAATTTTTGACTCAATTGCAGTGTTCTCAGTCAAAAAATCTGATACATATGGTGTTGCCCACACAGAGATTACAAGTATAACAATCCATGAAACCAGTGAATACAGCATCCGCAGCATTCCTTTTTTGTATCCTCTTACGATATAAAACGCCAATAGTGCTATTACCAAAATCAGCATCCAATTCATTTCAAACGTACCTCTTCCATCGCATTGTCGGTAACAAGCATATAATCAGTGAGTCCTCCTCTGTATAGCATCGCATGCACAGGAACATCAAATGTATATTTAAATTTCTTAATACTATGAACTGTAAACAGCTCCAGATTATATGTATCTTTTACCAGCAGTTCATTATTGGATAAAAACTCTACATTTGTATATGATATAGCTGTATCGTTTTCCATGATAAGTTTTCCGTGCATGTCATATATCTGTATATGATGTGTGGCATCTTCATCCTGGTTGCTGTATATTGTTGCAATATATTTATCTGAACTTACAACACTTTCCATCTCATGTTCAAAATTTATTTCTCTCGACAATTCCGGCTTCTGAGCACCTTCAAAAATTCTAATAGAAGTATCCCCTTTTGCAATCATGCAGTTATTACTGACATAATCTATTTCCGGAATAAATGTATCTTCGTATGTAAAAGTTCCTACATTGTTATCAATCTCATTCTGTCCTACTGAACCAAAATTGTAAAAGGTGATAGTTGAATCTACAGTTCCACCGGTTATGTCTATCATCGCTACTGCAAGCTTTTGTGCATTGCATGCAAGTGCTATGTCTATCGGAATAGCTCCTTTATCACCATAAAACTTTCCACTCGCAAGCTCCTCGCCTGTTTTATCATAAAGCTTTATGTAAAAATTATTGTCTTCCTCCATAAGGACAGCGACTGTTCCCTGATTAGCAATGCATACTGTCTTTATTAGCATCGATGTCTCAATCTGCTTTACCGTACCATTCGTCTGCATGATGTATATGTCTTTTCCACCAGCATCATAGATTGTAAGATATTCTCCACATATATCAAGCTTTGGAGACGACATCTCGAATGACTGGTTCCACGCCAATTCTCCATCCCTGTCCGTACACACTATTCCGTCATTGCTGTACTGTAAAATTTTGCCATCGAAATCTGCAAAATGCGATGCGCTGTTGTCTCCCTCTTTAAATATGCTGAGAGACTCATACGAATCATATGTACGAAGCGCAAACCATATCTGCACAAACGCAACTATAACAAGAACTATGATTAATACTCCCATTACTTTTCCAATAAATTTGCGCCTGTGTGCTTTTATTTTTGAATTTATCTCTTCAAGTTCTTCTGCTGATGTATCAACAGTCTTAAAACCAGCTTTACCTGCCATATTTTTCTTCCTTCCAAGTTTTCTTATGTAAGTATAACATTTATCGGTATATATTTTCTACTGGTATTTGTGTTTCTGCTTCCTCCTTAGGGCTTGCTATTGTCTGAATGGCTCTTAAATTATCTGAAAGCGAGAAGCCCTTTGAATACATAGTGACGCCTGCAAGCACTATCATTAGAGCTATCATTGCCACTATTGCGATTGATAAGCCTTTGGTCTCTGACGATTTCTGTGGCGTCTGATATGCCATCGTTTCCCTGTATCTGGCTCTGCCTGCTGTACGATTTTCTGGTATTTTTACAGGTATTTCCTCAGGCAGTTTCAATTCAACTACTGATTCTTTGGGTTCTTCTCTATTTATTTTTTCTTTTTTGTCATCCATCTTATAGTATATAAAAAAGCCATGGCGTTCGCACAATCTATTATTTTTATTTATGTAAAAACGTTCATCTGACTGAAGCGAGTCTAACAGAAACAGCAGCTGATGTGCGCCTCCAAAATGTTCTCTGTGTATACGCTCAAGTTCCGGTGAGCTCTCTGGTCTGTATCCTCTTCTGTCATATGCCCAGCCAACTATAATTGAATCTTCATAGCTTCTTTTGATTTCTGAAAACACTCCGTTCCAGACATGATTGTTCCATATTGGAACATTATGCTCAAACTCGATATCCCATACAGGTATTGCGGCCTCTATAAAAGTAGCATATTTACCACCACTGCTTTCTGTATGTCCCATCAGAACATATACACTTTTCTCTGAAACTCCGTCGCTTCGAACCTTCTTGTACGCCTTGTCCGATATGTATATTCTGTCATCCTCTGTCGGTCTTCCAATCTGTTCAACATTTTTTGTTACTATTTCTATCATAAACACGCTCCTTTTTTGAAAAAATGCTATCACACATAAAGCGAGCTTTTTGATGTAATTTGTAATATAAAAATATCTTTTTAACGCAAAAAATGCCATATTCTCTCGAATATGACACTTACCCACAATCTATATCTCTGTTCTTCCCTGCAATGCTCGAAGCAAAGTGACTTCATCTATATATTCTAAGTCACCACCAACCGGAACTCCACTTGCAATTCTGGTAACTTTTATGCCGGTAGGCTTTATAAGCTTACTTATGTACATAGCAGTGGTCTCGCCCTCCAGGCTTGAGTTTGTGGCTATAATCACTTCATCGACATCTCCCTCCAGCCTGATCATCAGCTCCTTTAGTTTGATGTCGTTTGGACCGATTCCAAGCATCGGTGAAATTGCACCATGCAATACATGATACACTCCTTCAAATTTGCCTGTTTTTTCATATGCTACAAGGTCTCGCGTGTTTTCGACAACCATGATTGTCTTGTGGTCTCTTGCTGCATCCTTGCATATCGGACATATATCGTCATCCGTAAGTGTATAACAGCATTTGCAGTATCTGACATTCTTCTTGGCACTCAAAATAGCCGAAGAAAGGGATTCCACCTGTTCCTCCGGCATGTTAATAATATGAAAAGCTAATCTCTGCGCTGATTTGGCACCTATACCCGGCAAAGCCGAAAGCTCCTCTATCAGCTTTGATATCTCACTACTATAGTAATCCATTAGAATAATCCGCCTAAACCACCTGTAATCTTAGACATATTCTGCTGCGATGCATCTTCTACTTTTCTTAATGCCTCATTAGTTGCAGCCATAATAAGATCCTCTAACATCTCAATATCATCAGGGTCAACAACTTCTTCCGCAAGCTTAACCTTTGTCACTTCGTGTTTTCCTGAGACAGTCACCTCTACAGCTCCACCTCCGGCAGTAGCCGTCATCTCCTTCTCTTCAAGCTCCTTCTGTGCCTCTTCCATCTGACGCTGCATCTTCTGAGCCTGCTTCATTAAATTGTTCATGTTTCCTGGCATTCCGCCTGGAAATCCTCCTCTTTTTGCCATCTTGGCATCCTCCTTAAAAATTCTCTTCTTCTATATCAAACTGAATCATATCTCTCAAATCAGGCACTACTTCTTTTGCCGTATAAGATGATTCATTTTTCTTGACTGAAACTTCCACATTTTTGCCTATTCGCTCTGCAATTCTCTCGCACAATGTACTGATGCAGTCAGCACGGTTCTCATTTAAGAATGCGAATGCATTCTCATCATCCAGCACTAACTGTAGCTCCTTGTTGCTGCCGAGCGTAGGCACTGCCTTCTTCATATATACTTTTGAAGTCCCTCCCACTTCTGAGAGTATGGAATTCCAGTTCTTTATCACATTTGTTATATCCTCCGGAACTGCTGCCGGAAGCTCTTTTTTTACAACCGGTTCTGCTTCTGTCTGTACCGCAGCTGCAGTTACTGCACCAGCGGCAACCGGCACTCCATTTTTCAATTGTTTCTCAATGCTGGCTAATCTGTCGACAATCGAATCGTAATCCTGTTCCATCTGAGGCTTGCATAATTTGATTATTGCAATCTCTATAAGGATTCTCTTTTGAGTTGCACGTCTTATCTGCGCTCCAACTTCCGAGAAGACCTTGATATAACGTATCAGAACTTCCGGCTTTATCATCTGCGCTTCTTCTTTTAATGCGGCAAGATTGTCAGTTGACATATCAAGCACTTCCTCCATGTCATCAGAACTTTGAATGAGCATGAGGTTGCGCATATACCATGTAAAATCTGTAACGAGCTGACCAAGTTCCCTTCCTTCATTGACCAAATCGTCGAGAACTCCTATTGCTCCTGTTATGTTCTTGTCTATTATCTGGCGCAAAAGATTCGAAAAAACTTCTGTATCTACTGCGCCTAATACTTCTAGTACATTGTCATAGGTAAGTGCTTCCCCAAGATGAAACGCAATACACTGGTCAAGAAGACTCAGTGCATCTCGCATTGAGCCGTCTCCTGCTTTTGCGACATAACGTATAGCCTTTGGGTCTACCTGTATGTTTTCCTGTTCCATTAAATCAGACAATCGTCCTGCAATTGTATCGATGCTGATTCTGTGAAAATCATATTTCTGGCATCTGGACATAATTGTAGCCGGTATCATATGGCGCTCTGTGGTCGCCAAAATAAAAAGCACATATGACGGTGGCTCCTCGAGTGTTTTCAGAAGTGCATTAAATGCTGCCTTTGACAACATATGCACCTCATCTATAATAAATACCTTGTATTTACCCATTGTAGGGCGATATTCCACCTCGTCCCTTATCTGTCTGACATCATCTACACCATTGTTAGATGCTGCATCAAGCTCCACAACATTCATAGAGCTTCCATCTGCAATCGCCTGACAGGTCGGGCATTTGCCACACGGACTTCCATCCTCCGGATTCTCACAGTTTACTGCTTTTGCAAAAATCTTTGCAACGGTAGTCTTTCCTGTTCCACGCGTTCCGCAAAAAAGATAGGCGTGTCCTATCCTGTCTGCCTTTATCTGATTCTTTAGGGTTGTAACTATATGATCCTGCCCCTTTACATCCTCAAATTCCTGGGGTCTGAACTTACGATATAAGGCTTGATACGACACGCCTGTTCACCTGCTTTCTAATCACCGAAACATATTCCGATTCTCTTTGCTTCTTTAATCATCTGGCTGTCAGGGTCTACTACTTTGAGCTTTCCTGCAACCTCGCCAAGTGGCACTCTCTTTGTTTTGCCATTGACCATAGCAATCATATAACCATAGTCTTCGTCTATAATTGCCTTTGCTGCTGCTGAACCAAGTCTTGTACATAGCACTCGGTCATATGGGCATGGACTTCCACCTCTTTGTGTATGTCCCGGCACAGTTACACGTACCTCGCTTCCAAGTCTCTCACCAATCTGTGCTGCAACCTCATATGAAACTGATGGATACTTGCGCTCAGCAATTTTCTTTTTATATTCTTTTTTGGGAAGAGCCGCATCCTCTTTAGATATGGCACCTTCTGCTACTGCAAGAATTGTAAAGCCTTTGCCATCCTTTGTTCTTGCCTGAATTGCATCTACTACTTTGTCAATATCGTATGGAATCTCTGGAAGGAGGATAATATCAGCACCTCCTGCTATTCCGGCATAAAGTGTAAGCCATCCTACTTTGTGACCCATTACTTCTACTATAAAAACACGATTGTGTGATGCAGCTGTTGTATGGATGCAGTCGATTGCATCTGTAGCTACATTGATTGCACTCTGGAAACCAAATGTAATATCTGTTCCGTAAATATCATTGTCAATAGTCTTTGGAAGATGAATGACATTAAGTCCTTCCGCACGAAGAAGGTTCGCTGTCTTCTGTGTTCCGTTTCCTCCCAATATAACAAGACAATCAAGATTAAGCTTATGATATGTCTGCTTCATAGCTTCCACTTTGTCCAGACCATTCTCATCCGGTGTTCTCATAAGCTTAAAAGGCTGACGTGATGAGCCAAGTATTGTTCCACCTTTTGTAAGAATTCCTGAGAAATCCGCCGATGTGAGCAAACGATAATTACCATATATAAGACCTTTGTAGCCGTTCTCAAATCCATATACTTCAAGCTCATCCACATTTGCCGAAAGACCTTTTACCACGCCTCTCATCGCTGCGTTTAAAGCCTGACAATCACCACCACTAGTTAACATACCGATTCTCTTCATAATTCGTGCATCCTTTCTGTCTATTAATCTTTAAATAATTATAATATAAAAAATTACCATGTGCATTATTTATTATTTATTATTTATTATTTATTATTTCTTTTTGTTTTCCTCGCGCTGTCTTCTTCGTTCCTCCGCTGAAGGGCGTTCCTTTTTTCTACCTATATA
>JAXELM010000217.1:0-8016 GCA_034100525.1 Agathobacter sp. | reverse complement strand
TGCTGCCAAAAGTATAGAACGTTGCCAGACGATTTCTACAACAAACATACCTCAGCAATCACAACTTCTACAGTGGCCGGTTCAGATAAAACTTGTTCCTACGAATGCTCCATGGTTTGATAATGCAAATCTATTGGTAGCAGCTGACTGTACAGCTTATGCCTATGCCAATTTTCATCAGGATTTTATCAAAGGACATATTACATTGGTAGGATGTCCTAAACTGGATGCAGTAGATTATGCTATCAAATTGACTGAGATAATAAGTAATAACAATATCCGAAGTGTCACTGTGGTGCGTATGGAAGTTCCTTGCTGTGGAGGTATAGAACATGCCGTTAAAACAGCATTGCAAACTAGTGGAAAGTTTATTCCATGGAATGTAGTGACGATTTCGACAGATGGGAGAATTTTATAATGAATAATATGTTTTGTTTTCAGTGCGAACAGACCGCAGGATGTGGCGGTTGCACAGGTAATATTGGTGTATGTGGTAAAAATGCTGATGTAGCTAAATTGCAGGATGAGCTTGTAGGTGCTTTGATTGGTCTTGCCAGAGCTTCCGATGGTCATCAAACAGCAGCATCCACTCACAAGGCAATGATAGAAGGGTTGTTTACGACCTTAACTAATGTAAATTTCAACGAGAAAACGATTTTGTCCCAGATTGAGACAGTCCGCCATGAAAGAGACCTTCTTATTCCAGGATGCAGTGCTTGTGCATCTCCTTGTGGCAGAAACGATGAATACGATATAAGCAGACTTTGGACTGATGATGAGGATATCCGTTCCCTTAAATCTCTGATTTTGTTTGGACTTAAGGGCGTAGCCGCTTATGCTTACCACGCATTGGTGCTTGGCTATTCAGATGAAGATGTGAATAACTTTTTCTACGAGGGACTATTTGCTGTAGGAGAAGACTGGGATATGGAACAGCTTCTGCCTGTCGTAATGAAAGTTGGAGAAGTGAACCTTAAGTGTATGGCACTTCTTGATAAGGCAAACACAGAGACTTATGGCCATCCAATTCCTACAGAGGTGTCTTTGACAATAGAGAAAGGTCCATTCATTGTCATTTCCGGACACGATTTGAAAGATCTTCAGCTCTTATTGGAACAGACAGAGGGGAAAGGTATTAACATTTATACACATGGCGAAATGCTTCCTGCTCATGCATATCCAGAACTTAAGAAGTATTCTCATCTTAAAGGAAATTTTGGTACTGCATGGCAGAACCAGCAGAAAGAATTTGATAAGCTTCCTGCACCAGTCCTTTTTACAACAAACTGCCTGATGCCTCCAAAGGAAAGCTACTCTGACAGAGTGTTTACCACAGAAGTAGTATCATATCCCGGAATGGTTCATATAGGAGAGGATAAAGACTTCACTCCTGTTATCGAAAAGGCATTGGAACTGGGTGGATTCGATGAGAACTGCGAATTTACTGGTATTAATGGCGGAAAAAAGGTCACTACCGGATTTGGGCATAACGCAATTTTGTCTGTGGCAGAGACTGTCATTGATGCGGTAAAAACAAAAACTTTGAAGCACATATTCCTGGTCGGTGGCTGTGATGGAGCACGCATGGGACGAAATTATTATACAGAGTTTGTAAAACAGACTCCAGCAGACACGGCTGTACTTACACTGGCTTGCGGCAAATACCGTTTCAATGATCTGGATTTAGGAACAATCGGCCAATTGCCAAGAATCATGGACATGGGACAGTGCAATGACGCATATAGTGCAATCAAAGTAGCCATTGCACTAGCTGAAGCCTTTGAGTGCAGTGTCAATGAATTGCCACTTACTTTGGTATTGTCATGGTATGAGCAAAAAGCAGTCTGCATTTTGCTGACACTGCTTCACCTGGGAATCAAAAACATTTATCTTGGACCTACACTGCCGGCATTTTTGTCGGATAATGTAGTAGACTTTCTGGTGAAAAATTTCGAGATTCATCCAACTACAACACCGCAACAGGATTTGGCTGAAATATTGAAATAAAGTGGTGACAACCGCATCACAGGTAATTAAGGTCGCTGTGATGTGGTTGTTCTTTCTTATACACATGCAGAACATGCTAAACAAAAACCAATCAACCAAATATAAAATCCCTTATAACTTTTTCTATACTCCTCGATATTCACACCTTCTTTTTCAATATAATTCTGTCAGTGGCTGCAGCTTATCACCCATTATATTTTTAAGAATGTCATAGGCCTGCTCACCCGTACAATGCCCTGTGTAAAATGTGGTATCCATCTTTTTCAACTCTTCGGCCACACTTTTAATCTCATTAATATCAGCCTCGCGATATTCTCTTCGGATCATGTGAAATCCACTGATTACCAGTTTGGGATTGCAATGATAAATGCTTCTGAATTTGTCCAGAATATTAAGGATTCCATTATGGGCACACCCTGAAATCAGGACATATTGGCTGTCATCATCTTTTATTACCAGATACTGTTCATGGGAAAAATCATCCTGTATGAACTCGTCATTTTCTTTCTTTAAAAGAATTTTATTTCCAGCTGGCCATAGATGTCTCCCTGTAACTCCGGTAAAAACACTTAATTCAGAATCAATTTCCATATCTTTTTCTACCAATGTAACATTAGGAAGTCCCTCAATCCGCTTATCGATGCCGATGTAATGCATTTGGCCCTTGGCGCTATAATAATCGCCTCCCGCGTTTGCTCTCATATATATTTTTGCATTCGGATTAATCTGGGCAAAACCCATGAGACCACCCGAATGATCATAATGTCCATGACTTAATACAACCGTATCGATTTCCTCAAGATTAATTCCTTTTGTTTTTGCATTGTCCCAGGTTCTGTCAGACTGACCTGTGTCAACTAAAAGCTTGTGTTTTCCTGTTTCAATATAAATGCAAAGTCCGTGCTCGGCACACAGATTTTCACCTGATATGTTGTCTTCCATCAATGTTTGTATCTTCATTGTATTTCTCCTAAATTATTTGCTATTTCAAGAAAATGTGCCAGAAAACTCCGTCCCCAATGACCTACTTCAGTGGGAAACATATATCAATTTCCATATACCCATTGTCTCCTACATTACGATAAATATCAAGTATTGGACGTTCATCCAATTGGTTTCTGGTTTTTGATAACCAGCGACAAAAAATTTCCTGATATACCATGAATAAGAACTGTGGATATCCTTTGAAATGGTATACTGCATATTTGCCGCCCTCGAAATAATGAGTGAGAATATCAGGATTGGTCTTCAGTGCCGGGTGGTCTGGTGAAACTGTCTGGCATAGTTCGTACATGCAGTTGTCTTCATCAGTTATTGATGGATCATCGATTGTACATTCTATATAGGTTGTTTCTTTTGTTGCCAGATGCTCGTATTTTTCTATGAATCTGCACCATTCCTCAGGGAGCTTGTGGTAGTTTCCTTTTTTTCGCTCATATATTACGAGAAAGCTTTCTAAGTTCTCTATAGTAATATTTTTCTCTGATTTTTCGATTTCATCTATTGATATTCCATGTGAAAATGAACTTTCTTCTACCAGCTTTTCACTTTGTTTTCTAAAATCGGCGGGCGAAACATTGAGGTGCTTCTTGAAGGCAGTAGCAAAATTAGAGGAAGAATATCCGTATCCTTCCCCTATCTCTGTTATACTTTTTTCTTTTTCGACCTTGAGGCGCCATGCGCTTCGCTCTAATCGTACTCGCTTGATGAACTGATATAGTGCCTCATCAGTATCCTCTTTGAACATACGGGTGAGGTGATATTTCGAATACGAGCAGTGACGTGCGACATCGTCTACCGTTATGTCTTCGTCTAAGTGATCAAAAATGTAACTTATTGCTTTATTGATAACAGGTTGCATTACAATCTCCTCTGTTTATTTGCTTTGATTGCTTTGTGATAAGTGCCACTGACACAATTGCTGTAAGTGCTTCTGTGCATGGTGTTGCAAGCCAGACTCCTGTCATTCCAAGGATGGCTGGTAGAATTAGTGTGAAAGCCAAAAGCAATATGATTCCTCTTAGTGATGAAATTACCGCGGATGATTTTGCATCTCCACAGCTTGTGAAATACATTGAATTAATTACATCATAGCCCATTATGATAAAAGTAATTGAAAACACCTTAAATCCCATAGCTACCATATCCGCTACTGTACTGCTGCATCCAAACATTCCTGCATAAGTCTTTCCAAGAAAAAAGAATATCATTGCAAAAACAGTTCCTGTGACAAACAATATCCTGTTTGTGATAATTCTTAATTCTACTGCTGTCTGCTTTTCTTTTGCACCCCAGCATATACTTACAAGTGGTGTAATCCCCTGACCAAAACCGATGCAGATCATGCTATAACCATACACCGCAAAACCCAGTATTGTAAATGCTGCTAGGCCTTCTGTTCCAACATATTTCATCAGTACATAGTTGAAGGCAAACATTGATATTGCACTGGCCATTTCACCTATAAATTCAGATGAACCGTTAAAGATTATTTCTTTGTTTATTGCCTTGTCAAATCTAAACCTGCATAGGCGTATTCCTGATGTTGCTTTTAGGAAATATGAAAACTGAACTGTTGCTACCACAAGCTGGACGATAAGAGAACCTATCGCACTTCCCTGCACGCCCATGCCAAGTCTGCCTACAAAAATGTAATCAAGTATTACATTAAGTATACAACTTATTATACTAATTAACATACAAATTTGTGGCTTTCCGTCTACTCTGATAAACATTCCAAAGATTGTACCCATTACCATAAGAGGATAGGTAAAGAGCATTATTTTATAATATTCCCTGAAGTAAACAGCAAGCGTGCCGTCAGCTCTTAATATCTTTAGGATTGGTGTAAATAGTAACATGACAACAATTGATGTTATGACACATATTGCAACTGATGTTATCGTAGTCTGTGAGAAAACTTCTGACGCCTTTTTCTTTTCCTTTGCACCAAGAAGTCTTCCACAGATTACGCTTCCTCCGACACCTATACATAAACCCAGGCCCAGATAAAAATACAGGATTGGCAACCCCAGATTGATAGCTGCCAATGCATTCTCGCCTACATAGTTTCCAGTAAAATATCCGTCTGTTATTGTTATTATTGTCTGAAGCAGCATGGCAATAATGCTTGGAATTGAAAACTGAAGAATTGTTTTTAATTTGTTCTCTTTGATTTTTTTTACATTCATAATTACATCTCCTTTTCTGATACCAATTATAGAGATGTATATTTTAATAAACTTCTTAATTCGTGCTATAAAATTCAAGTTTTGACTAGAACAATCTAGACCTCATCTTGCTCTGCCTTTACAAAAAAGCAGCTATAAAAGCTGCTTATCCTATCAACACTTTCTTTCCTTCGAATGCAAAGCCGTAGCAACGTATGCGTTCCTGCGGAACTCCACGGGCTATCAGCTGTGCTGCGTACTGTTTTTCCTCTATCTGTGCAAGTGCTGACTGTACTGTTTCTTTAAGGTTTTCTTCATCATCCTCGTCATACACTTTAAATTCCAGAATAATTGCATCATCCTCCTGTGGTCTTTTGGGCTCGAGCATTACATCATACCTGCCAAATCCACTTTCCCTGTTCGAGGTGATGATATATTTATTTTGTAAATCTACTATAAGTCCAAGTACAAAGCCGTGATAGAATCTCTCTGGCTGGTCGTAGGATGGTCTTTTTCCTGTGTCGAAATAACTGAAAGTACCTAGGGCAACACGGTTCATATAGGCGTTCATTGCCTTGAGGTCGTTTTGAAGCATCGCTTTGATAAATTCATTGTAATCCTCTTCCGCCTCTGTAAACCAACCGCGTATCATTCCTTCAAACATGCACTCCACCTCATAATTCGTAAGTGCAAGCTCGTACATCTGCTTCTGTCCTCTTTCTAAAAGTTCCATACGGTCATAGGAAAGCACCTTTAGGTATCCGCTTGCCAATAGCAGACTCCAGACTGCCTTTTCACTTCCATCCAGCTGGTTATAAACAATCTGCTCATCGATAGGTGTACGTATCGCTTCTCCACGCAGTAAATTTTCAAATTTTTCTTTTATCCCACGGTTTCCTTCTCTAAGAAGTTTTCCAACCAGACTGTTAGAGCTGGTGTTGGCCCAATAGGTCGTAAAGTTTCCTGTATCCAAAAGATTCAAGATAGACCATGGATTATAGATATCCTTATGAGTTCCAAAGATGAAACCATCATACCATCTTTTTACTTCTTCCTTTTGCTCTATTAATTCACATTCTTCAAGTGCTGCGAATACTTCCTCTTCCATAAAACCAAAGGATGTAGCATACTCATCTGATGTAGTGGTAACCACCTTAAGGTTATTTAAATCAGAAAAAATCGACTCTTTACTTACTCTGGTGATTCCTGTCATAAGCCCACGTTCAAGCCATGGATTTGTCTTAAAAGTAGAATTGAACATGCTTCTGGTAAATGCCACCAAATCATCCCAGTAACCATCCACATAGGCTTCCTGCATAGGTGTATCATATTCATCCAGAAGTACAATAACCTTTTTCCCATAATACATATACAAATATTTGCACAAATAATGAATCGCCATTGTAGCATCCACATCATCCATGTCTACGGATATTCTTTGAAAAAAATCTCTATCCCCGTCCTTTAGTTTCTGACTATCCAGCAAAAACGAATAATTTGTATATAATTCAACAATTATCTGGCAGATTTTCTTTCGAGTTGTTTGATAATCCCTCTCCTTTATATTGGCAAAAGACAGACTTATAACAGGGTAGGTTCCCTGAAGGTCTCTATATTTCTCGTTTTTCCAAATAGAAAGCCCCTCAAACAAATCGCTTCTGTCTGCATAATTTATAGAAAAAAACTGTTCTGTCATGCTCATATTCAGTGTTTTACCGAATCGCCTTGGGCGGGTAATCAGCGTCACACTATCATTGCTCTCCCACCACTCTCTGATAAAATCCGTTTTATCTACATAAAAGCAATTCTTTTTAATCAATTCATCAAATTGTTGTATTCCAATTGCTACAGTTCTTGCCATAATGCACCTCCAAATATGTGCCGTAGTTATGAATTTAGTATATCTAAAAATGCCACAAATGCAAAGCACCCGATTCAAGAACGCTAGAGATAATCTATTTGTTTTTTGAAGTAGGAGCTGTTTTCACTGTTTCCGTGCAAAAAAATTTATTTAAATTCATTTTCATGTTTTTTGAAGAAATTGTAAAAGTATCGCACATTATCTAAATCACTCCATTTTGTAACATCATACTCTTCAGTATCAAGATTGTATATTTTCGCATTTAATGTTCCAAGCATAAATGGTGAATGTGTTGCAATAATAAATTGACATCCCAACAACCTTGCCATTTTATTAATTTCTTCTGCTAAAATAACCTGATTAGCAGGCGAAAGCGATACTTCTGGTTCATCTAATAAATATAATGCATCTGGTTGTAAATATTCCTCAAAATATTGAATTGATGTCTCTCCGTTAGAATATTTTTCTTGTGAAAACTTTATATATTCTTCCTGCTTACACCCTTCTTTTGATGCTAAAAATTTCTTTGCTTCAAATAAAGACATACCACTCTTAACATAATCATATTCCATGCCATCTGATAATATCTGCTTTTGTTGTATCTTCTTAATTTCATACAATATATCTTCACTTTTAATATATCGACTATTGCTTGGTATGTTTCTTATCGTATTTCCATAATCATCTTCCCCAAAAGAATAAGAACATTCGCCCGAAAACGAACCACAATAATCAACTATTCCATATGAATTACTTGTTGCATATTCCTTACCTTTTAGTTCTAAACAATTGGCTATAATATTTAAGAGTGTTGATTTACCTGAACCATTGTTCCCATAAAAAACAGTTATAGTACTAAAAACAAATGGTTCAATATACTTATCCCTAAATACATTGTAGGGATAAATATTCGGATTATTTACTTTTCTATCACTTAACTTGAAACTACTCAAATATATCATAACTTTTCATTATTCC
>JAXELM010000084.1:0-7580 GCA_034100525.1 Agathobacter sp. | reverse complement strand
TGCAAAAGGAGGCAGACATGGAATTTACTAAAATCGAAGGTGGAGTTTGTGCAGCTAATGGTTTTAAGGCTGCAAGCTGTGAGGCAAATATTAAGTATAAAGACAGAACTGATATGGCAATGGTGTTTAGCCAGACACCATGTGAATGTGCCGGTACATTTACTAGCAATGTTGTAAAGGCGGCATGTGTACAGTGGGATCAGAAGATAGTGGCTTCAGGTAAACCGATGCATGCGGTAGTTGTTAATTCGGGTATCGCCAATGCATGTACCGGTAAAGAGGGCTGGGATGCCTGCGAGGCAACAGCCAAAGCCGTTGAGAAAGAGCTTGGTGTTCCATACGATTCAGTTGCTGTAGCATCAACTGGTGTTATCGGAATGCAGCTTCCTGTAGAGAAGCTTGTAGGCGGAGTAAAGAGCATGAGTGCAACTCTTGAGGGGAGCCTTGAAGCTGGAACTAAGGCTTCTAAAGCAATCATGACTACAGATACAGTTAACAAAGAAATCGCATATACATTTATGGTAGGTGACAAGAAGGTTACACTCGGAGGAATGAGTAAGGGTTCTGGAATGATTCATCCAAATATGTGTACAATGCTTGCTTTTTTAACTACTGATATAAACATGGACAAAGCACTTTTGCAGGAGGCACTCAGTGAAGTAGTAGTTGATACTTTTAATATGATAACAGTGGATGGAGATACATCTACAAATGATTCACTTATTCTGATGGCAAATGGACTTGCCGGAAATGACAAAATAACGGAGAAGAATAGTGATTATGAGAATTTCAAAGAATTACTATTTATTGTTTGCAGATATCTGGCACGCAAGATGGCAGCAGATGGCGAAGGTGCAAGCAAGTTGTTTGAGGCAAAGGTAGTAAATGCCAAGAGCAAGGAAGATGCAAGAACTTTGTCAAGAGCTATAGTAGGCTCAAACCTTTCTAAAGCAGCGATATATGGATGTGATGCCAATTTTGGACGTTTCCTGTGTGCGATGGGATATTCAGGTGCTCAGTTTGACCAGAATGATGTTGAATTGTTTTTCGAGAGCGAAGCAGGTAGACTTCAGGTATTTGACAAGGGAACTCCTTTAGAGTTCGATGAAGAGAAGGCAGTTGAAATAATGAAAGCAGCAGAGGTTACAATTTATGTGGATATGCATGAGGGAGATGCAGAGGCAACTGCATGGGGATGTGACCTTACATATGATTATGTGAAGATTAATGCTGATTACAGAAGTTAAATTAAGGAGATGATGATGGGAGCTTTACAAGAATTTAAATGTCCGTGTTGCGGAGCTGATGTTGAATTCGACAGTGCCAGCCAGAAAATGAAGTGTCCATATTGTGGCTCTGAGTTTGAGATGGAATCGCTTAAGGCTTATGATGATGAGCTTGCGGAGAATTCAGAAGATCACATGGAATGGAAGATGGGAAGTACAGATGAATGGAGTGATGGCGAGGCTGATGGTATGGGAGTATACTCGTGTCAGTCATGTGGTGGTGAAGTGATGGCAGATGAGAATACCGCAGCATCTTTTTGTCCGTATTGTGGCAATCCGGTAGTGATGAAGGGCAGTATTGCAGGAAGCCTGAAGCCTGAATTTATTATTCCTTTTAAGCTTGATAAAAAGGCTGCGGTGAACAAATTTGCTGATCACTTAAAAGGAAAGAAGCTGTTGCCGAAGGTATTTAAGGATCAGAATCACATAGAGGAGATAAAGGGAATCTATGTGCCATACTGGCTTTTTGATACAAAGGCAGATGCCAAGATGCGGTATAAAGCTACAAAGGTCAAATGCTGGAGTGATTCGAGATACAATTATACAAAAACCAGCTATTATGCTGTTATGAAAAATGGAGATATAACGTTTGAGCATGTGCCGGTAGATGGATCGTCAAAGATGCCGGATGACCTCATGGAATCAATTGAGCCATTCGACTTTACTCAGGCAGTTCCTTTTCAAAGTGCATATTTTTCCGGATACTATGCAGATAAATATGATATGGATGAAAATATAAGTGCTAATCGTGCAAACGAGAGAGTGCGTAATGCGACAGAGGATAGATTTATGCAGTCGGTTACAGGCTACTCATCTGTTATTCCTGATGGAGGAAGCATCAATCTTTCAGGCGGAAAAGCTACATATGCCATGTATCCGGTATGGCTGCTTACGACTAAATGGAATGATGAGAATTATTTGTTTGCCATGAATGGACAGACAGGCAAATTCGTCGGTAATCTGCCGATGGATAAGGGCGCATTTGTCAGATATTTGTTTGCAACCTTTGGTATTGTTTCTGCCCTTCTATATATCATTATGATAATTATATGGGTAATAATGTAGGAGGACAGACGATATGATAAGAGTAAAAAATAACAGATACATACATATTTTGGCAATTATATCTATATTTTTATTTCAGGTAGTTTTTATTTCAAGCAGTATGGTAATGGCGGCAGATACGCAGTCGAAGCAGTACTTTGTAGATAATGCAGGACTTGTATATGAGGATAAGGCTTCAGAGATAAATGACAGACTTGCTGGTATAAGTGATGAATATGATTTTGATGTAGTCATTTATACAAGTGATGACGCAAGTTTATATGATGCCGAGGCAGCCGCAGACGATTTCTTTGACTATAATGGATATGGTGTCGGTCCAGACAGGTCTGGAGTTGTTTTGTATGTAAATATAGAGACAAGAGACTGGCATATTTCTACACGAGGCTATGGAATAACTGCATTTACTGATGCCGGTATTGCGTATATAGGTGAGCAGATTACATCTGATTTGGGAGATGCTGAGTATGCAGATGCGTTTGAGACATTTGTAGACTGTAGTGAGGATTTTATCAAGCAGGCAAAAGAAGGAAAGCCGTATGATAAAGGGCATATGCCAAAGCAGCCATTTCCATTTTTTGAAAGACTTGTTATCTGTCTTATAATTGGTCTTGTGGTAGCTTTTGTTTATGCATTTATACTAAGAAATCAGTTAATGAGTGTTGCACCGAAGAATAGTGCAGCAGATTATGTCGTGCCGGGAAGTGTGCATGTAAATGATGGCGGAAGAATATATCTCTATAGTAGAGTGACTAAGACCCCGAGACAGACGAACAATAGTAGCAGCAGTGGTGGCGGTGGTTCTTCCACGCACAGGTCATCGTCAGGAGCGACGCACGGCGGTGGCGGTGGAAAATTCTGATATAATTACTTGACAAGTGAAAAATATGATGTTATTCTATTAAAAACTTTAGATAATTAAGTGAACGATGAGGTTCGAAGACAGGAATATTGTCTTTGGACCTCTTTTTTGTTTTCACAGGAAGCGAGGAAATTATGAAAGCCAGTATAGATGCAATAGATGAGAAGATTATTGAATTGATGCAGGAGAATGCACGTATATCAATAAAGGATATAGCTGCTAAGGTATTTTTATCTTCGCCGGCGGTGACTGCCAGAATTGAGAGGCTTGAAAAGAACAAAATAATACTGGGATATCATGCTCAGATAAATTCAGAAGCACTTGGTTACAAGATAAAGGCATTTGTCAATCTCGATTTGGAACCAACGCAGAAGCATGAATTTTATCCTTATATAGAAAATATTTCAAATGTTATTGAGTGTAATTGTGTGACAGGCGAATATTCTATGCTTATCGAGGTTGGATTTATGGATACGAATGAGCTTGACCAGTTTATCAATGAGCTGCAGCATTTTGGAAAAACAAGAACACAGATTGTGTTTTCAACTTCTGTGGAGCATAGGAGTGTGCCTGTCAGAACCTGGTCTGAAGAATATTTGGAAAATAGAGCATAATGTGCTACACTAAGCTAAAGTGTTAAATATTTGGAGGATTAGAAATGGGAACAAAAGTTGGATTTATAGGTTGTGGAAACATGGGCACAGCGATGATTCAGGGAATGCTTGACTCAGGCAAATGTGCTAAATCAGAGATGATGGCATCTGATAAATCGGAGAGCTTTAGAAAGAGTAAGGGCGAGCTTTTAGGCATTACAATGACAGATGATAATAAAGAAGTTGTAAGATTTGCTGATGTACTTTTTCTGGCTGTAAAGCCACAGTACTATGAGGAAGTTATTGCTGAGATAAAGGATGTAGTTACTGACGAGAAGATTATTGTTACAATTGCACCGGGCAAAAGTCTTGAGTGGTTATATGAGAAATTTGGAAAGCAGTTTAAGATAATCAGAACAATGCCAAATACTCCTGCTATGGTTAAGGAAGGCATGATGGGCATGTGTCCGGGAGAGGCACTTACAGATGATGAGGTTGCACTTGTACGTGATTTGTGTCAGGGCTTTTCAAAGACTGAGCTTATTGCTGAGAATTTGATGGATGTGGTTACAGCAGTAAGTGGCAGCTCGCCAGCGTATGTATTTATGTTTATAGAGGCGATGGCTGATGCGGCTGTTGCAGGTGGAATGCCTAGGGCACAGGCATATACATTTGCTGCACAGGCAGTTATGGGAAGTGCCAAGATGGTTCTTGAGACTGGCAAGCATCCAGGTGAGCTTAAGGATATGGTTTGCTCTCCGGCGGGTACAACAATTGAGGCTGTGAGAGTGTTAGAAGATAAGGGGATGAGAAGTGCAGTCATAGAAGCTATGATGAAATGTCTTGATATTTCACGAAATATGTAATAAAAAAACGATTTTTTAATACGATTTTACCAAAGATTTAAAAGAGTGTTGCTGTTGCGCACTCTTTTGTGCTATCATACTACGGAGTTTTTTAGAGGATGTTTTAAATATCAAATATGAGGTGAAAAATGTTTGTAGATAGCTCACAGGTAAAAGTTTTAGATAAGAGAAAAATAGAAAAGGTTAAGTGTCTTGTCAAGCTTGCTCTTAGTATATTTGTATTAGTTGTAATTTTTTATGCAGCATACAAATTTATTCCAGATGTTTTGTATATCCTAAAAGAGGGTGACCAGGAAGCGATGGAAGCGTACATCAGAAGTAACGGCAAATATGGAGCTGGTGTACTTGTTTTATTGCAGGTGCTTCAGACGATTACGATTGTATTTCCGGGAGTTCCTATTTATATGTGCTCCGGAATTATATTTGGAAGAAAAATGGGTACGTTACTTTGTTATGTGACATATGTGATTATTAACATAGCAGTATTCATTTTTTCAAGGAATGTTGGAGAGGCAGCAGACGAGCTGATAAAGGGTGACAAAGAAGCTGGAATCTCTTCACTTATGGGAAAAGCTAAGCATCCAGTCAGACTTATTGCGGCACTTTGTGTAATTCCGGTTATACCAAATGGTATTATTCCACATATAGCCGCTAAGTCGAACATGACACTTAAGCAGTTTATTATTGCAGTAGCAGTTGGTTGTGCGCCTGGAATTTTTATATTCGTATGTTGTGGAGATTTGATTCTCAATGGATATTTTGGTCTTACAATGGCTATTTGTTTTGGTTCATTAGGCATATTTATTATAAGCTATATTTTCAGAAATAAGCTTATGGGGATTGGACAGGCTTTTCTTGAGAAGATTTCTGGAAAGAGCGAGTAATGGACTTGCATTTTGGAGTGATTCTGTGTAAAATATTCATATTGAGTTTTAAAGGAGAAATTACATGAGTCAGGCAAAGGTAGACAGATATAAAAAAGAAAAAGCTAATCGTAAGAAGACATTAGCGATGAATAAAATAAAGCGTAAGATTGCAATAGTTTGTGGATGGGCGGTTCTTGTTGCAATTGTAGCCTGGGCAGGTGTGTCAGGATACAATTATTATGAGAGCAAGAAGCCAAGTGAGACATATTATTGTAAGACGGATGCTTTATCAGACTACATCAGCGGTTTATCAGCTGATGAGCATGATCACGAGGATTAATTAATGAAGACCAGGTGTTTAGGAGCCTGGTCTTTTTGCTTTGTCAAGAGCATTGTTTATTGCCTCCATTAATACAATAGAAGTGTACTGATTGTTGGCAGAATATGAGATGTCTGAGGTTGACTGTTTTTCTATAATCTGAGAGGCGAGATCCGCCATGGCCGGTTCAACAAGTGGATACATTGTTTCAACAGTTTCGTTCACATTGACAAGAGATACATCATTGATATTTTCTGAATCCACTGTTACCTGAACATCAAACGTTGTATCGTTTAACTGGATGGTGGATGTGTATTTGCCGGGTATGTATGTAGCTGTTGGGACACTCTTCGGGTCTGAATTCGTATATGGGCTGAGTAGTATAAATAGCAAAAGTGCTGTTAGAATGACAAGACCAATTAGAATTCCAGTTAGAATAAGTTTTTTCATGTGTAGAACAACTATTTTTGTTTTTGCGCTCATAAGGACCTCCAATGAATTATTAGTATATAATATGTATAATTAAAAAAAATATGATTACGAAAAATAAAAAAAGTAGTTGACATATGTTCTTGGATTAGGTAATATATTCATTGTGTTCAGCACGAACACGACAATATAATAAATGCGATAGTGGCGTAGTTGGTAACGCGCGACCTTGCCAAGGTCGAGACCGCGGGTTCGAGCCCCGTCTATCGCTCTTTGCAACAAAAAGGATATCCGATAGGATATCCTTTTTTGTTGCAAGGAGCGAAGAGGAGCCACTCACCCGCGGTGCGAGTTCTTGTCTCCGCTTCGCTCCGGTCGGCGCAAAGCAGACGTCCACTGGACGTCTTGCGCCCGTCTATCGCTCTTTGCAACGAAAAAGGATATCCGATAGGATATCCTTTTTTTGTTGCAAGGAGCGAAGAGGAGCCGCTCACCCGCGGTGCGAGTTCTCGTTTCCGCTTCGCTCCGGTCGGCGCAAAGCCAAGAGTTGACATTATATGAAAAATAGTGACTGTTCAGTACAGCCCTAATCACTTGCTGATTAGGGCGTAAAAATATGATTCAATTAGTAAAAATGCCATCGCGAAGCGATTTTGAATGCATTTTTACTTCGTAACTATGAAGGAACTGAATAGTTACGAAAAATATTATTCTGAGGTAATTAATGCGGTACAAATGATTGTAGAGGGATATTCGTCATCAGACTGTTGTAAATTACTTCAACTGTATTTTGATTCGAAAATAATGACAAGAAAAGACATTTTTAATAAGTATAAATTAAATGAGAAAATATATACTTACGCACATGAACATAATAACATATGACATATAGTATATATTTATTCTATCGCTTGGCAAATCACAGGCAAATCGCCAAAGTTTCCAAAGAGTGTTTCGAGATAAGGAATATCTTCTGGAATTGTATAATGCAATAAACAGAACGAATTATAGCAATTCCGACGATTTGGAAATCACTACATTAGAAGATGTTATATTCATGTCGATGAAGAATGATAAGTCATTTATAATCTCATCAACCATGAATCTGTATGAGCATCAATCTACAGCCAATCCCAATATGCCGATACGTGGATTACTGTATTTTGCGCAGCTGTATGATGAATACATAAAGCTTCATGACCTTGATGTATATGGTCGAAAGCTTGTGAAGCTGCCAACACCACAGTACATCGTATTTTATAATGGCAAGGAAGAAATACCGGATGATCAGACATTA
>JAXELM010000048.1:0-6701 GCA_034100525.1 Agathobacter sp. | reverse complement strand
AATCATACATACAACTACAATAGCCCCTTCACCCAGAGTGCCTCGACTCATGTCTTCTATAACCCCAAAGCGGTTGCCCGCCCCCAAGCTAAACAGAAATTTAGTTATTGAGTTCGGAGAGTATCACGTTTCCTTCCTTTCGAGTTGCTTTCATATCAATGATTCTCTGATTCTTTGAACCTCTGAAATTGAGTAGTATATTCTTGAGTTCTTCAACAAATTTTCCATCCACTAAGATGTCGATATTGCCGAGAATTTCATCTGTAACATCTGTATATCTGCATCCGCCCGGAATCAAATCTTTGTCATAAGTAAATCCGGTATACATCCAGATTGTCTTTTTCGGACATTCCCTTTTTACTCTTCTGATTAATTTGATAAGCTCGCGTTGATTACTTGGTTCAAAAGGTTCTCCGCCTAATATAGTAAGTCCTGTGTAATAGGCATTCGATAATTCTTTGATAATAAAGTCCTCGGTCTCCTGAGTGTATTCCTGCCCATAATTAAAGTCCCATGTCTCTGGCTGAAAACAGCCTTTGCATTTATTTGTACATCCAGAAACAAATAGACTTACTCTTATTCCAATTCCATTTGCACTGTCTGCCGTAAATATCTGTCCGTAATGCATAATTAACCTACTTCCTCATATTCTAACATTCTGTACTGATTCTTTCCCAACTGCTTAACTGAATATAATACTTTGTCTGCACATTCAAACATCTGTTGAGTTGTTTTTATCTTGTCACTATATACTGCGCCGAGACTTATTGATAGTACATGACTCTTTCCTTCAAAGTACATTGTATAATTCATATCCGAAACAAGCTTATCAAAAATCATATCAGCATCTTCTTTTGAAACGTCAAACATACTGATGACAAACTCATCTCCTCCATATCTCGCGCATACAATCTTATCTGATGAAATCTTGCTAAGCTCAATTGCAAGCTTCATTAATGCTTTATCACCACCCAAATGTCCTAATGAATCATTGACTGATTTGAAATTGTCAAGATCAAGTACTGCAAATACAAAGTGGTCAGCATCTACATACTTCTCATACATTTGTCCAACTCTTCTCTCAAAGCCGGTTCTATTATATAAAGAAGTCAGGAAATCCTGATCTGCTTTTTTCTCAATCTCTTTTCTTTCTTCAACTAAATCCTGAACATTAATAAGCTTTCCGATTATATGCTGTGGTTTTTGCTTTTCATCCATAACACGATATGAAATCATCCGATACCATTGTTGCTCATTGGCATTGTCAACAAGCTGGAATGGTTCTCCATTTATGGTATCCATTGTTTTGGCATTTATGAATTCTTTTACAAACTCAATCAATGCAGTGTTATCAGTGAGATTTTCTGACATATCTACATCCTGCATGAAACCAAATTTGCCAACAAATTTCTCATCAAAATGAATTATGTCAGTTTCAAAATCATATTCAAACACATACTCATCCGTTAGCTGCGACAAAATCTCATACCTTTTTATATCCATCTCATGATTTTTCCTGTTTTTGTCTTTCTCATGCTTAATTAAGAAAATAACTCCAAAAACAAACAGTACCAGCACACCAACAAACAAAGCACTCTGGATAGGATTAGCGATAATAAATCTTCTAAGTGTAATCTTTTTCGCCTGAGGGTCCATATACTGCATGAGCATCATCTGTATGCTTTCTTCTGGAAAACTGTATATACATTTATTGCATATTGATACAAGTCTGGTGTCCACATCTTTTGAAAAAGCCATACAATATTCTGTTTTTTCTGTAAGTGGAACCAGGGCAACATATGTAAAGTCACCATCTTTTATATAATAATTGGCACTATAATAATTACAGATTGCAAAATCTGCTTTTTTCTTCTCCACCGCATTTACCAATTTCTCCATCGAATCAAATCCAACCCTTTTTGAATCAGTAGAAATCTTGGTATTTATTTCACTTCCCTTAACATATCCTTCCTTCTTATCGCTTAACTCGTTAAGCTCAAGTGTATCTGCTTTAATGATTACATTTGAAAGCTCCAGATATGATTTGGAAAGAGTAAGTTCTTCGGCATTTTTTTCTTCTCCAGTTATACCTGCTGCTATATCAACCTCGCCCGCATTTAACGCCTCTATCATCTTCTCACAATTATCAAAAGCCACATATACAAACTTCAGGTTTGTACTGTCTTTTACCGAGTCACATATTACTTTTGATAAACCAACAAAACTGTCACTTCCATTTGAATCCTTCTCCTGATACTGAAAAGGTGCCATATTTGTCAGATAACCTACTTTTACCTGTTTCTTTTCTCGCATGTATTCTTTTTCTGTCTTTGAATACTCTACATCGAAATTATTCATTACAAAACTTTGCGGATTATCCTGCGACATATTCTGGGAAAAATCATTTTTTTTCAGCAGATATTCATAACTGTAGGTTTTCATATTTACAGGTCTTGCTGCTTCCCATGTGTCGTTCCATGACTTCATCAGAGCATCATAGTCTCCGTCTTTTTTTCGCGCTTCATCTATTACTTCACGAATACTCTGCGCACTCTCCGGATTCCTGTCTTTCGCCAAAATATTATAATAATAATAGGACTGTTCTGTCATTGACTTACTTATTTCAACTTCAAGATTGCTTACATTGCTATATAAATTCGGTAACGGATCTGTTTTTACAATGGATATTCTGTCATTATCAACCGCATAGCCTGATTCGTCTATCATATAGTCAATGAATTTTCTGGCAAGCTCTTTGTTCTTACTATTTTTACTTATGCAATAGCCGTAGTCAATTCCAATTGTCGCATACTGCTTGCCATCTATCTCGCTAGGGAATGGCATAAATGCTACTGTGTCATTATTATCTCCAGCATATTTCATCTGACTGTATGACCATGTTCCTACAACAACTGATGCTATTTCACCATTATTTACCTTGGTACACACCTGTTCCCAGTCTGATACAAGAGGCTCTTTTTCACATAATCCCTGATCTATAATATCATACAAAAGCTTGTACACTTCATAGTAATTACTCCCCTTTGTAAAGGGATTCTTCTCATATACGAACTTCTCACCTCTATATTTCGTGTCCCCGCTCATCTCAATATATGGGAAAAATGACCAGTCATTTAACACCCATTCCATCTCATAATTTGTATAAAATGGAACTGCATCAGTTCTGTCTTTTATCATCTGAAGTGCATTAATAAATTCTTCATGGCTTTTAGGAATACTTGTAATTCCTGCTTTATCAAACACTTCACGATTGTATAATATTCCCTTGAGGTATGCACTAGACGGAAGTGAATACACTTTATCATTTAACACATATGCATTTTCGACAAAATTGTATTTGTCAGTAAAATCCTCCACTTTGCCAAGAGGCTCTAAATATGTCTCTACGCCCTGCGAGTCAATTGATGCAGGAATAAAAAGAACATCGCCATAATCACCACTTTCAATTCGCTTCATTATGTCAGTCTCATAATCTGAGTATCTGATGTATTTGACTTTCACATTTGGATATTTCTTATTGAAATCCTTTATGTATTTCTTCATCAATTCATCATCTACATTCAAGATGACTTCTATCTGCCCGGACAGTTCCTCACCACTATTTCCTTCTGCTCTGACAAAAGTCGCTCCCATCTGGACTATTGTCAATATACATATAAATATAAATAGTAGTATCTTTTTATGTATCTTCATTTTTCCCCCTAGAATATGTGTAAACTTTGCATTCATGGTCATATTTTACCACACTCTTTTGAAAAAACAAATCAAGAATGCCACCTCTGATGAGGTGACATTCTTGATTATTCCTTTATAACACTGTTTGATAAATGAAGTACTCTTTCCTTAATCTCCTGCGTACGTCCCTGATTCCAGAACTGTGTTCCGATATATCCACATGTACGGCGCGCAACACTCATTGTGTCCTGATCTCTGTTTCCACAGCATGGACATTCCCAAATGAGCTTTCCACTGCCCTCTTCCTCTTTAATCAGGATTTCTCCGTCGTATCCACATTTCTGACAGTAATCGCTCTTTGTATTAAGCTCTGCGTACATGATGTTGTCATAAATGTACTGCATTACTGAAAGTACAGCATCGATATTGTTCTGCATATTTGGAACCTCAACATAGCTGATAGCTCCTCCCGGTGAAAGCTTCTGGAACTGAGCCTCGAATTTGAGCTTATCAAATGCATTGATATCCTCTGTTACATGAACATGATAACTGTTTGTGATATAGTTCTTGTCTGTAACACCTTCGATGCGTCCAAAACGCTTCTGAAGGCATTTTGCGAACTTGTATGTCGTAGACTCGAGTGGTGTACCATAAATACTAAAGTCAATATTGTCCTTTGCTTTCCACTCGCTGCATGCCTGGTTAAGTCTCTCCATTACCTTGATTGCAAATGGTGTTCCAACCTCAGGCTCTGTGTGTGATACGCCCTTCATATAGCGTGTACACTCGCATAAGCCGGCATATCCAAGTGAGATAGTTGAGTATCCGCCAAATAAAAGCTTATCAATTGTCTCTCCCTTTTTCAAGCGGGCAAGTGCACCATTCTGCCATAAAATAGGTGCAACATCGGATGGTGTACCAAGAAGTCTCTTGTGTCTGCACATGAGTGCTTTGTAGCAAAGCTCAAGTCTTTCATCCATAATCTTCCAGAACTTCTCCTCGTCTCCACCTGATGAACATGCCACATCGACAAGGTTAAGTGTAACAACACCCTGATTAAATCTACCATAATACTTTGGCTTATTATTCTCGTCGACATATGGAGTAAGGAAACTACGACATCCCATACATGTATAGCAATGTCCTTCTCCATTCTTGTCCACCTTAAGCTCAAGCATCTTCTTCTCAGATATATAATCAGGAACCATTCTCTTTGCTGTACACTTCGCAGCGAGCTCTGTAAGATACCAGTACTTAGAATCTTCTCTTACATTGTCCTCCTCGAGAACATAAATAAGCTTAGGGAATGCCGGTGTGATGTAAACACCCTTTTCATTCTTAACACCCTGAATTCTCTGATGAAGCATCTCCTCGATAATAGCGGCAAGGTCTGCTCTTGTCTGTCCTTCAGGAGCCTCATCAAGATACATAAATACAGTAATAAATGGAGCCTGTCCATTTGTAGTCATAAGTGTGATTACCTGATACTGTATCATCTGTACTCCGCGATTGATTTCTTCCTTTACACGAAGCTCTGCTATCTGATTGATTTTCTCCTCACTCATCTCAACTCCGGCTGCTTCAAATTCAGCACGGACATTCTTTCTGAACTTCTCTCTGCTAACCTGTACGAATGGTGCTAGGTGAGCAAGTGAAATACTCTGTCCACCATACTGCGAGCTTGCAATCTGTGCAATTGCCTGTGTAGCAATATTGCAGGCTGTAGAAAAGCTCTTAGGCGTATCTATCATTGTCTCGCTGATTACTGTACCATTCTGAAGCATATCCTCTAAGTTGACAAGACAACAGTTATGCATATGCTGTGCAAAATAATCTGCATCATGGAAATGGATAATTCCCTTCTCATGAGCCTCAACAACATCCTCTGGAAGTAAGAATCTCTTTGTGATATCCTTACTTACCTCACCAGCCATATAATCTCTTTGTACGCTGTTCACAGTAGGATTCTTGTTTGAGTTCTCCTGTTTTACTTCCTCATTATTGCACTCAAGCAGGCTGAGAATCTGCTCATCTGTAGAGTTTGATTTTCTAACCAATGCTCTTTTATATCTGTATGTGATATAGTTACGTGCAACCGTAAAAGCCCTCTGGTTCATCAGCTGGTTCTCCACCATATCCTGAATCTCTTCTACGCTGGGCGAACGCTTCATGTTCTCACATGCAATCTCAACATTCTCAGCAATCTCAGTAATCTGTTCGTCTTTTAACTTCTCATAATCTATAACTGAATCATTTGCCTTTCTAATAGCACTTACAATCTTGTCCACATCGAATACAGCTTCACTACCGCTTCGTTTTATAATCTTCATAAAATAGTTCCTCTCCTAAAATATACGTTCTGTGTTGGCAATACCCATTATACTATATATTGTGGTAATGTCAATTAGATAATTCTATATTCTGTGGCAAAACATTCTCTTTTTCTCAAAATCGCACGTGCTGTATTCCTTATAAAATCAAGGTTTTTTCGACCCTTTTGTTTAATTTTCATAATTTTCTATGGATTTTTTGTAAGTTTTTTTCACTCTTCATTTTTATCGCAATTATCTATATATAGTATTAGGTCATCTATATTTTGTATAATTTTGTCTACCATTCGAAACAGACTATCTAGCTCTTCAGTAGAAAAATCCTTAATCAGACTCTCTTCTAGCATATTAATGCTGTCATCTATATGAACCTGTCTCTTGTATGCTTTCTCTGTCGCCACAATTTTCTTCAGACGCCCATCTTTTTCTGATGGCACTCTTATAATAAGGTTATTTTTCTCAAGCCCTTTTAATATATTAGTAGCAGTGGCTCCAGATATTCCAAAATGACTCTCTATGTCCTTTTGATACACCTCCTCGTTTTGATGTAACATTAAATAATGAAGCGTCATTCCCTGACCTTTCGGCACACAAAAATCAGTACCATTCTTTCTTCGGTCAAAATACTTATCTATTTTGTTGTGTATTATGCGAAGTTTTACTCCCAATTGAATT
>JAXELM010000001.1:0-2599 GCA_034100525.1 Agathobacter sp. | reverse complement strand
TATCGCCATATCATATTGATATCCGCTGGCCTCAAATTCCTCCTGCGTCATCGTATTCTGTACCACATGATATCCCGACTTGCTAAAGGTCATACCTGTTAATAACTTGTTTTTAATGATCGTTGTGACTGCATCCTTGCGCGCGTGGTATGCATAGGTAGAATGCGTGCCATAACGAGAAAAATAGGCGGTGCCATTCTTTCCGCCAATCACATTGACGGAGTCGTCATAATGTTTGGTATACAGATTACCTGTTTTCATCTCGTAGACACCAACCGTATCATACGCGATACTATAATAAAGGTATGACGCGTCTGTGCCCACAATCTGGATATCGTCTGATTTTGTAAACAGCTTTTTCGTTTTCCCGCTCTTGATATCACAGGACATTGCCGCAAACTGTCCAAAAGAAGCTATGTACCGTTGATAATAAACTTTTCCGTTGGCAACGCCGAGACTCCACAGCAGATAATTGGTTTCATTATTTTTCACAAGCACCCTGTTGTTTTCCCCCATAAGAGACATCTCTGAAACCGATGTAGTTTCATCATAATACCCACCATCCTGATCCTGCACATGCTTTGTCTTCAGATAATATATCTTTTTGTTGTAAACGACAGGTCTGAAACCTCGGCCAAGTTTCTCAAAGGATGTTCCGTTTGCCTTCATTCGGCACACAAAATAATCAGAAGCATCGGTACCATAATAGTAATCAGCTGTAAAATACAGATACCCGTCATAATAAGAAATATCTGAAATTCTGCCGACATCTTTGAGCTCTTTCACCTTTTTTGCCGTACCATCCTGGGAATTGAGCTTATAGATCGTATTATATATCGCATAATACGTCCATTTTCCGTTATAGGCGGGAGCCGGTGTTTTCGCCGCCGCTTCGACCGACACCGCCGGGATGACGGGCATGATCAACACTACGATCAATAATACATACAGCATTTTCTTCATTTTTTTCATAGATGTGAACCCTCCTCTTTTATGTCAAAAATCAAACTTTTTAACCAATTTTCTCTTTTACAAAAGATATAACATCCGCATTTTTCTTCATAATATTCGAATCAGCTTCCATTTCTGAAATAGTAAACCATTTATATCTCACACCATCAATTGTGAATTCCAATTGTTTCATTTCATCCGAAAACTGATTCACAACTCCCTGATATAAACTGTGCTGATATACTTTATTCTGATGATCTCTTTCTGAATACTTAGGTTGTAATCTGTCAGAAATATAACGTATCTTTATATAATCTTTATCTATTTTCAAACTGTTAGACAACCGTTGAATCAGTTGTTCCTCATTCTGATATTCCTCTGTATGAAAACTAAAAAAGAACCAGCATTTCCATGCGTTATCATAATATAACAAAAAACGATTTGCAAAATCCTGATATGTATCTTTAATTGCAACAATTGAAAATTTGTGTAATATCTCATCCAAATTTTCAATATCATGAAACAAAATATTGTGATTATATTTATATTTACAACTTTTCACTATCTTTATAATTCCATATATGAGTAACAAAACAGCAATCACCCATGCAAGCGTTTGCAAAACTATGGGGTTAATCCCGAATATCGGCTTAAACTCACAACACAACAACGAAATAACATATACTATAACTGTAATTACCGTATCTACACCGTCTACTGAATTTTTTATATAATCTCTTTTTTCTTCCAGCAATAATTTTAACTTAATTTTATCAATAAGCATTTTCATGATTGATACCTCGACATCTACTGTTGTTAAAATTATATCGTTTTAGACCTTATAAATCAATAAAAAGAGTTTTGGTTTTAATGCCAAAACTCTTTTTATTAAATTTCATAATATATTTCTTAGCACTTTCCAGCCTTATGAGCTTCCTCGATGGAAACGGTGAGTGCCGATAAATCAAGGTTTTATAGCCGTTTGGGTCTTTTTTGAGTATTGTGTAAAACATACTATACCAACGCACACCATAACACACCATATTTCGATATAAAGAGTTTCCTGCTGTTTGTCAATATTCAACTAAAAACAGATTAACTCATCTCAGGAAGAAAAGCAAGTATCGGATACCCCATCATATACTAAGAATGGCAGACTTCATAACTGAAATCTGCCATTCGAATATTACTCTTTGTAAATATAGCCTGTATACTCCCAAAACAACTTAGGAGAAATATAATAATCGTACTGGTTTGAACCCTCCTTCTTAAAAACCGTACCAATAGGTAAAATACCTTTAATCATACCTTGGCGGATAAACATCTGATCTTTTTTCATAATCTTAGCTGCCTCTGTGACCGGAATGTTACCCCCAGTAAACTCTGGAACTGAATAAACTACTTGCTCTTGCATGAAACTTTACCTCCAAATTTAATAATGATGGTACTTATAATCTGGCTTAAGAATCATATCAAAGTATGCTTGAAATCATAGTCATTTAGTAGGTCTTAGAAAATACTTGAGTAAAAATAGCTTTTTATTGACTTTTGCTGATGAAATGTAAATCGAGGTATTTTCCTCGGAAATTTCAACTTTTCTCTACCATCTAAAAGGGGTGCCTTGCATGGTATCTCAACCCAATTTTTA
>JAXELM010000253.1:0-2081 GCA_034100525.1 Agathobacter sp. | reverse complement strand
GGTGTCTCTGGCTGTGCTGGTGTTTCCGGCTGTGCTGGCGTCTCTGGCTGTGCTGGTGTTTCCGGCTGTGCTGGTGTCTCTGGTTCTGCCGGTGTTTCCGGCTGTGCTGGTGTCTCTGGTTCTGCCGGTGTTTCCGGCTGTGCTGGTGTCTCCGGCTCTTCTGGTGTCTCTGGCTCTTCATTTTTCTGATATATAGGTCTTGCAGTTACATCCCCGGTAATGTTTGTCAAATCGACATCCCAGCCTGTGAATGTGTATCCTTCTTTCGTCAACAGGCTTGATGCTGGCATTTGCTCTTCTTCAACTCCGTCACCATATGTCACTTCTGCTGTACTTATTAATTCATCATTTTCATTAACAAAAGTAACTGTATATGTATTAATTTGATATTGAGCTGTTACATCGGTATGTCCAGTTATAGAATCGAAGGATTTATCCCAGCCTGTGAATGTATATCCTTCTTTCGTCAACAGGCTTGTATCTGGCTCTGTTGCTGCCTCATTTTTCTTTATCTCCTGAGTGCTTAGCACTGTTGTACCATCTGAATCCAAAAATCTAACTGTATATGTGAAATCAACTGCACCATCAATATGCCAATGATTTGTATCTCTTCTTCTAAGAATAATCCATGAAACAGATGCATTCATCGAGCTCTCTTCAGCTGTTTTTATTCCATCTAAAGTATAAAACTGCTTCGTATTCTGACAAATTTTTGCTTTCTCGAACACGTCATTTTTAATATCAAATTCTACTTGAACTCCATATTCAGCAGCATCTCCCCATGGAATTCCATTCTTTTTATATTGAGGATTATTAATATATATTTCATCTAATGAAATATTACTAGGATATGATACCATTGCTTTTCCTATATAATAATAATCATCTCTTGCTGGTCCTGTCATATCCCTCTTGGAAATGAATATCTCGACTTCTAATGTCTGGCGACTTTCATCTGCAAATACTGGCGTTACTGTTCCAATTTGCACTGTAAGTATTACCGCCAAAACAAATGCAAGCATTCTCCTAATGTTTCCTGAGACCTTTCTCATAGATATTTCCTCCTAAAACGTCAATCTCAAATCAATTTTCTCTTGTTTATATATTCATTATACAACCCGTTGGTCACACAGCGGTCACACAGAAAAAAGTTTTTCACTTTTTTTGCATTTTATGTGACCATTTTTTATTATTCAAGCTGTTTTCCGAGAAAATCACATGCCGTCTGCACTATTTTTTCAGCACTTCTCATATCTATATCACTCTTTTCAATTCCACTTCCACCCAAGCATAACACTACCGCCCCCATACAATCACCATTTGTAATAATTGTTGACACAATTTGCTTACTATATTGTTGCTCATCATTTTCATATATTTTAATACAATCGTTTGAAGACTCATTTTTTTTCAATCTCACACGATTATTTATTAAATTTTCAAGTTCTTTTGACAAATCTTTTCCTAAATATTCCTTTTTCTTTTGTCCGGCTGCTGCAATTATATTCTCCCTATCTGTGACACACGCTAAACCTCCTGTGACCATCGCTATACTCTCCGCATAATCAGATGCAAATTTGCCAAGCTCAACCAGCGGTGAATACTTCTTTAACATTATCTCCCCTTCTCTATTTGTATATATCTCTATAGGATCGCCCTCATGAATTCTTTGCGTTCTTCGTATTTCTTTTGGAATTACAATTCTTCCTAAATCATCTATTCTTCTAACAATACCTGTCGCCTTCATATTCCTTATTTTTCCTCCGTTATCCTCTATATTGATTTTAACTTGAATTTTTATAACTTTTCAGCTCAATGGATATGGAGTTAGTATGTGGAAATGAATAATAATTATTCTTATTTATTCAACTAAAAAAGGACGAAATTATCTCTAATTTCATCCTTTTGTCCTCTACTTCAAATCATAAATATTTATACAATATCTCCTCAAGACTATCTAATACAATTGGCTTTTCAAGATAATCATCAAATCCCATACTTATGTACTCGGCTCTTGCCGTCGGAGAATAATTACCTGTCAGTGCAATAACTGGAACTGACTTGTAATGCTCATCTATTTC
>JAXELM010000265.1:0-5777 GCA_034100525.1 Agathobacter sp. | reverse complement strand
GCATTGCATAAGTATAAGATATACAGTTAAGACTAATGTGTTATAATGGAAATAAATAGAACAGATATATGGAGGTGCCTAATATGTTTCAGACCAAAAACGGGGTTAAACAGGGCCTGAAAATTATTATTGTTGGTTGTGGAAAAGTCGGTTCGACTTTGATTGAGCAGCTTAGCAAGGAAGGTCATGACATTACCATTATTGATAAAAGAGCAGACAAGATTCAGAACATGGCGAATTTATATGATGTTATGGGGATTGTAGGAAATGGTGCCAGCTATAGTGTGCAGATGGAAGCTGGAATCGAGAGTACAGATTTGATTATTGCAGTCACAGATTCCGATGAATTAAATCTGTTGTGCTGCACGGTTGCAAAGCGTGTGGGTAACTGCGCAGCCATTGCCAGAGTACGAACACCGGATTACAGTATGGAGGTAACATATCTTCGCGAGAAGCTTGGCCTTGCCATGATTATCAATCCGGAAATGGAGGCAGCCAAGGAAGCAGCGCGAATCCTGTATCTTCCAACTGCGTTGGAGGTTAATTCCTTTGCGCATGGGCAGGCGGAGATGATTAAATTTAAGATTCCGGAGGGGAATGTTCTCGATGGCATGGAGATTTCATATTTAGGACAAAATATTGCGCCTAATATTCTAATCTGCGCAATTGAGCGAAACGGAGAGGTTCATATTCCTTCAGGAAATTTCCAAATGGAAAAAGGGGATATTATTTAATTTGCTGCAACGCACAAAGTAGCAAAGAAGTTTCTTGAAGACATAGGATTTAAGACCAATCAGGTTAAAAACACTATGATTATTGGTGGCGGAAAGGCGGCATATTATCTCGCACAGCAGCTTATTAATACAGGAATTCAGGTCAAAATCATTGAGCAGAACAAAGAGCGCTGTGAGGAGCTTAGTGTGCTTTTGCCAAAGGCAATCATCATAAATGGTGATGGTACTGATGAGGAATTGTTAAAAGAAGAAGGAATCGAATATATGGAGTCCTTCGTACCTCTGACAGGAATTGATGAAGAAAATATTATGCTGACACTTCATGCAAGACAGGTTTCAAAAGCCAAGGTCATTACCAAGATTAACCGAATTACATTTAAAAATGTTATAAGTAAGCTCGATTTGGGAAGTCTGATATATCCTCGTATGATAACTTCCGAGGCGATTATTGCCTATGTTCGAGCGAAAAAAGCATCGATGGGCAGCAATATTGAGACGCTGTATCACATGTTTGATTATAGGGCAGAAGCAATTGAATTTCGTGTTGACAAGGAGTCTGCGGTTACAAATGTATCGCTTGCAGAGTTGTCATTGAAGGAGAACCTTCTAATCGCATTTATTAATAGAAATGGTTCAATTATTATTCCTAGTGGACGGGATTGCATCAAGGTTGGAGATACCGTTATGATTGTAACAACTCATACGGGATTTAACGATATTTTGGATATTTTAAGCAAAAAGGAGAGCAAACATGAATAGTTCGATTATTCGATATATTTTGGGCTATGTATTAAAAATCGAAGGCTTCCTGATGCTTTTACCATGTGTAGTTGCTGTCATATATCGTGAGAAAATTGGAGTGTATTTCCTTGCAGTAGCAGTGTCGTGTATGATACTGGGAGCGGCAATGACGCATCGCAAGCCAAAAAGTACTGTTTTTTATTTAAAAGAAGGCTGTGTAATTACGGCACTTAGCTGGATATTTCTAAGTTTGTTTGGATGTATTCCGTTTGTTTTAAGCGGAGAGATTCCTTCTTTTACAGATGCACTGTTTGAAACGATTTCGGGATTTACCACGACAGGAGCAAGTATTTTGTCTGAAGTTGAAAGCTTAAGTCATTGCTCCTTGTTCTGGAGAAGCTTCACCCATTGGATTGGTGGTATGGGAGTATTGGTTTTTCTTCTGGCAATTGTTCCTATGAGCGGAGGCTCGCACATTAATCTGATGCGCGCGGAAAGTCCGGGTCCATCAGTTGGTAAGCTGGTTCCGAAGGTAAAGCACACGGCGCGTATTTTGTATGGAATATATCTGGCACTTACAGTTTTGGAAATAATTTTCCTTCTGACAGGTGGAATGCCGATATTTGATGCACTGACTACGAGTTTTGGTACAGCTGGTACTGGTGGATTTGGCATAAAAAATGATAGTCTGATGAGTTACTCCACTTATATACAGTGGGTAGTAACTGTATTTATGATTTTATTTGGAGTCAATTTCAACGCCTATTATTTTATATTGTTTCGCAATTTTAAAAAGGCATTTTCGATGGAAGAAGTGCGATGCTATTTCATAATTATTTTAGCAGCAATCGGAATTATCTTTATGGAGGTCATTGATATTAGTGCCAATGCATTCGATGCACTTACAAAGGTTGCATTTCAGGTTGGTTCTATTATTACAACCACAGGTTTTTCAACAGCGGATTTTAACATGTGGCCCCAGACTTCGAAGACAATTCTGGTACTGCTGATGTTTATTGGGGCATGCGCAGGAAGTACAGGTGGTGGAATAAAAGTTTCACGTTTCTTAGTATTGTTTAAAACAATTGTAAAAGAATTAAATTCTTACATACATCCGAAAAGCATCAAGAAAATCAAGATTGACGGCAAGCCGGTAGAACATGATGTGGTACGTGCCATAAATGTTTACTTTATTACATTTATGATTGTGTTCTCAATATCAGTTTTTGCAATTTCATTTGAAGGAAAAGATTTAGTTACAAACTTTACCGCGGTTGTTGCCACAATCAACAATATTGGACCGGGGCTTGAACTGGTGGGACCTACACAGAATTTTGGAGGGTTCTCGGTTTTTTCAAAATATGTATTGATGTTTGATATGCTGGCGGGCAGATTGGAATTATTTCCTTTGTTGATACTGTTGCACCCTGCTGTATGGAAGGATTTGTTTAGCAGCAAAATTAAGGCGAAAAAGTAAATTAGCTGTATTGTTGTATGGCAGGAGGCGAATTAATTGAAAATAGGTGAATTTGCAAAGAAGCATAGTGTTACAGTTGATACTGTACGTCATTATATAAATGAAGGATTGCTAACGCCTTTGCGTGAGAATACACAATTTAGTTTTTCAGAAATCGATGATAGGGTTATGGATTCGATTATATTGTTGAAGAGCATGAATTTTAAGCTCGAGGAAATGAAATCATATTTATTATTTCAAACTATGTATACAAATAATACATTTTCATATCTTGGTAATTTTAGAAAAAAATTTGAAGATAAGTTAGAGGAAAACAAGCAAGAGATAAAGCGCCTTCAACATATGAATGATTTGATAGAAAAACAAATTGGAACATCTCATGATGTAGAATTTACAAGAGGAATTGCACTTAGTATGCTTTCGGATTTGATTTGCCCTGATTGTAGCGAAGAGTTGGAGTTAGATGCCACTTCAATTTCTCACAATGAAATAATAGAAGGTAAGCTGGTTTGTCCTAAATGTGGAAGAACTTACTATATCAGATATGGATTTATGTCAGACCAACCAATTGATGAACCGGAGTATTTAGGCGGAGTTGCAGAGCTGGCTGAGCATTATTTAGAACGAAATGATGAAAATTATGTTTTAAAGATGCGAGAGATATTTCAGAAGGTTGCAGATATTACAAAAAATAATAGCGTTGGTGCTAAAAATATATTGATTGATGGAGAAAGCACAGAGTTTATAAATAGTTCTATATTAAGAACGATTCCCAAAGATGCCAGATTGTTTGCACGCGTTAGAGAAAATATTACTATGAAGGCATTTTTGGAGGACTTATTTCCGAAGAATACAGTTTTCTATGTGGGGGATATACAGAATGTACCTTTCAAAGTCCCTATGGATTATATGTTTCTTCAAGATTATGACATAGATACTTATTTTAAGAAGAGATATGATAGTTATCCTTATTTGGCACCGAATGCGAAGATAGATTGTTTCAAGACATATATTTATGGAGAACAGGAAGTGTTTCCAAATGAGAAAATCTTTTTGGAAGATATGGCAGAAATGGGCTTTCAGAAGGAAAATATTTATTATACAGGAAAAATTCTTAACAAAAAAGATTCGTGTGATTTTTCTATTATAGAGAAAAATGGTGATATGGAAGTGGAGTATGCGATATACTCATTTAAAACCTTGGGTTAACTCAAGGTTTTATTTATTTTGGATAAAAAATCTACAAAAATGATATATTGACATTGCCTTTGCCCAATCAATTAAACTCACTTTTGAATTAATTGAAATGAATGAAGGAGATGGATATGAAAGAATATGGTAAAAGGCACTTGTTGGAGTTTATATGGGTAGGAATCAGTGCGATATTATTTTCGGCATTATGGGTAGGAATAAGTCTGGTTCTTCAGTATGCAATTGATAACGCAATAGCCGGACGTGTCGATAAAGCGGTTTATTTATCTGCTGGTTTTATAGTGGTTTTTGCAGTTGTTTATTGGCTGCAGGCATCAAGTTTGGTAAAGCTTAATCAAAAAGTTATTAGAGAACTAAGAGAAAATATTGTTAGAAAATTGCTTTATAAGGATGCCATGTCATTTTATCAGTATAAAGAAACAGATTATATTTCATTAGTCCAAAACGACGTAAAGAAGATTGAAGATACATACCTGAATACATTTTTTTCGATTATTTGTGCATTGGCACAATTGATTTTTGCAATTATAGTTATGACACATTATTCGTGGGTATTTACAATAGTTATGGCAGGAATGACTGCTTTAATGTTTGTGGTACCTGCAGTCTTTTCTAAAAAATTGTCAAAGTCCACTGAAGCTGTTTCAAAAGCCCAGCAGCTTCTGACAGAAGGAATCAGTGAGGTTGTACTTGGTTATGAAGTGACTAAATCTTTTCAGAAGGAAAAATACAGAATTGAAAGATTTCAAACTTGTAATAATTTAATGCAAAGAAGCGCGAGAAAGTTAGAGTTATTAAAACAGGCAAATGGAGGTACGTCTACTGTTTTGGCATTTTTCATGCAAATGGTTATTTGTATTCTAGCAGGTTGGTTTATTTACCAGGGAAGATTAAGCTATGGAAGTATGGTAGGAGTAATACAGGCTTCTGGAAGCATAACAACTCCTCTTTTTCAGATGTTTGCACTGATACCTGTATTAAAATCATTTAAACCAATTTGGGACAAAATAGCAGAATATACAAGATGTGAAGTTACGACAAAAGATAATAAAAATCTAGAAGTAGAATGGCGGGAGATTACACTTAAAGATGTAGAATTTGCATACCAGAATGAAGAAAAGAAGGTACTTAGAGATATAAATTTGAAGATAGAGCGTGGAAAAAAATATCTGATTATTGGAGAAAGTGGTGGCGGAAAAACAACACTAATTAATATTTTATGTGGCAAGTTATTACCTGATAAAGGAGAGTTGATGGTTGACGGAATAAACGTGATTGATAATAGTCAGATATTACAGCAACTTTCTTCTGCTGTATGGCAGAATGTTTATCTGTTTAATGAAAGTATTGCTGATAATATATTGATGGGAGATTGTAAACGGGAAAACTTTGATGAAATTATTTCACAAGCTTCGTTGGATGAAATGATTGATGAAAAAGGCATTGAATTTGTAGTAGGTACCAATGGAGATCAGTTATCAGGAGGACAGAAACAGAGAATTGCAATTGCGAGAGCCTTATATGCAGAAAAGGATTTGCTTGTTTTAGATGAAGGCTTTAGTGCTCTGAATCCTGAAATGTCTCAGACAATAGAAAGAAATTTATTGAAGCAG
>JAXELM010000213.1:0-5749 GCA_034100525.1 Agathobacter sp. | reverse complement strand
GATTGTACAGGAGATTTGTCTTCAAATATACAGAATAATGCCAAATATTTAGGATTAACTGAAGAAAATGTTACTTCAAAGGATGGTATTTCAACTGGTATTGATTATATTGCAGATATGGGTGTGACTCATGTTCAGATTATGCCATCATATGATTTTGCAAGTATTGATGAAGCCGATTCTAAGAAAGCGCAATATAATTGGGGATATGACCCATACAATTATAATATCCCTGAAGGCTCTTACTCCACAGATCCGTTTAATGGCAAAGTAAGAATAAAAGAGTTCAAGCAGATGGTTGCAGCATTTCATAAAAAGGGAATCGGTGTGATTATGGATGTTGTTTACAATCATGTTTATGAAGTTAATGGAAGCTGTTTCCAGAAGACAAATCCAGACTATTATTTTAGAAAAGATGGAGACAGATATTCTGATGCATCTGCATGTGGCAATGAATTTGCATCCGATATGCCAATGGCAAGAAAATACATAATTGATTCTTTATGTTACTGGGTACAGGAATACCATATTGATGGGTTCAGATTTGACCTGATGGGAGTACTTGATATCGAAACAATGAATCAGGCATCAAAAGAGCTGCATAAGATTAATCCTGACATTATTCTTTATGGAGAAGGCTGGACAGGTGGAGATTCGACATTGGATGCAGACTTAAGAGCATTAAAATGCAACACTAAAAAGCTAAATGGCATTGGAGCATTCTCGGATGACTTCAGGGATTGCGTAAAAGGTCATGTTTTCGAACTTGAGCTTCCAGGCTTTGTAAATGGTGCAGATGGAAAAGAGGAAGATGTAAAGAAGTGCATAAGCTGTTGTGATTGGGCAGACAGGGCAGATCAGATGGTTAATTATGTCTCATGTCATGATAATCTTACGCTCTGGGATAAGCTTATTATTTCATGTCCTAAGGCAACTGATGAAGAGCGCATGTATATGAATAAGCTTGCCGCAGCAATGATATTTACAGCACAGGGAATTCCATTTTTCCAGATGGGAGAGGAATTTGGAAGAATAAAACATGATGAAGATGGAAATATATTAGAAAACAGTTACAACGTGCCTCTTAGTATAAACAGCATAAAGTATGACCATGCATTTCGAAATAATGTATTAAGAGAGTATTATAAAGGTCTTATAGAGCTTAGAAAAGAGCATGATGGCTTTAGAATGAATATAGTATCAGATATTCTTGATAATATTTCATTTATTGATGTTGATGAAAAAAATGTGGTTGCATACACAATAGATTCACCAAAGGAGAAGATACTTGTTGTGTATAATGCAGGTAAAAAAGATATAGATTTCAAATTGCCTGATGATAAAGAGTGGTATGTTTATGTGAACTCTGAGAATGCTGGAATCAAGGTTTTATATACAATAAAAAACCAGACACAGATAAGCAAAGTTTCGTGTCTGGTTGCAATTCAAATTAGTGAGTAGATTTGTTGATATAATTTGTTTTGTATTTTGAATAAACGATACGCTGACTGTGATATAATCCGAAATATCCTGACAGCATATAGCTGAATGATACAGCAAGCAGGAAATAAGGCATACCATCATAGCCAAATAATTCAAAGCTTATAAGTAGCGAAGTGATAGGGCAATTGGTTACTCCACAGAATACTGAAGCCATGCCGACAGCGGTACAAAGTGTTGGGGAAAAGTCCAGCAGATTTCCAAACAGGCAACCAAATGCGGCTCCGGTACAAAATGAAGGAACGATTTCTCCCCCCTTAAAACCTGCGCCGATTGTAAGTGCAGTAAGAATTATCTTCAGGATGAAGGATTCAGGACGGACACTTCCATCAATACATTTTTGTATTATTTCCATACCGGTACCGCTGTAAACCTGAGTACGTAGAAGCAATGTCATCAAAATTACAAGGAATCCACCGACAAAAATACGAACAAATTTGTTCTTGAAATAACGTTTATATAGTTTTTCTGATAAATGTAAAGTAACACAAAACAAAATACTTATAAGAGCACATAAAATCGCAAGAACTGATATCCTGATTGCGTTTGCGATATCAAAATTCGGGATGTTTTCGATTATGAAGAATTCATTGGTTACGCTGAAATTTGTAGCAAGACCTCTTGCGACGAGGGCGCTTATTACACATGGAACTAATGCAGTGTAGTACATTACACCGACACTGACCATCTCCATTGAGAATATCGCAGCTGCCATAGGGGTTCCGAATAGTGCAGAAAATGCAGCGCTCATTCCGCACATTATCATTACATGTTTATCTTTTTCATCAAAGCGGAAGAGCTTACCGATGGCATTTCCTATGCTGCCGCCTAATTGCAGTGCAGCACCCTCACGACCGGCAGAACCGCCGAATAAGTGAGTTATTAATGTCGATACAAAAATAAGCGGAGCCATTCTAAGGGGAAGCCTGTCCCCGGAATGAATAGCCGAAATAACCAGATTAGTGCCGGTATCATCTTCATCCTTAAAAAGATGATAAAGACCAACTATGATCAGACCACCTAATGGAAGCAGGTAAATCAGCCATGGGTTATTAAGTCGGATTGATGTAACTTTGGATAATCCAAAGAAAAATGCAATGCCGCAAAGTCCTACAATAATGCCTACTATAATGGAGAAAATCACCCATTTTGCAGATACGACTAAGCGATGTAAATTGTGCAATATCTTATGCTTGATAATATCATTCATTATGCCACACCTCGTATTTATAATATAAAATACTAGCATCTATAAAAGTTTTTTACAATATAATTGTTGTGGCTTTCAAAGAATGTTATAATAAATTAATACAAATTTCAGGAGGAATAATGATGAGAACAAGTGGTGTACTTATGCCTATCTCTTCTTTACCATCACCTTATGGTATAGGAACAATGGGAAAGCAGGCAAAGAAATTCGTGGATTTTTTGGATAAAGCAGGTCAGAAATACTGGCAGATTCTTCCAATTTGTCCTACAAGCTATGGTGATTCTCCCTACCAGTCTTTTTCAAGCTTTGCTGGCAACCCATATTTTATTGATTTAGAGTACCTGTGCAAAGATAAGCTGCTTACAAAAAAGGAATGTGGCTCATTTGATTGGGGCGGAAGTGAAAAATATATTGATTATGGAATAATGTACATATCAAGATATAAGTTATTAAAGAAAGCATACGCACGATTTGTGAAAAATATTCCAGACGATTATGAACAGTTTTGTAAGACAGAAGCAGAGTGGCTTGATGAATATGCTCTGTTTATGGCACTCAAGGATGCCAATGATGGTGTTGCATGGTTTGAATGGGATGAGAATTTAAAGAAAAGAAAGCCGGAAGCAATTGAGGCTGCCAAAAAAGAATATGCAGATGATATTGACTTTTACAAGATGCTTCAGTACCTGTTCTTCAAACAATGGAGACAGCTGAAGGCATATGCTAACTCAAAGAACATTGAGATAATTGGAGATGTTCCAATTTATGTCGCTGGAGACAGTGCAGATGTATGGGCTAATCCAAAGCAGTTTTATCTTGATGAGGACTTGAATCCAATCGAGGTTGCAGGATGTCCTCCAGATGCATTCTCAGCTGATGGTCAGTTGTGGGGTAATCCATTATTCAGATGGGATGTAATGAAGAAGGACGGATATGCATGGTGGACAAAGAGAATATCTGCTATGGCAGATCTTTATGATATCATTCGTATTGACCATTTCAGAGGTTTTGATTCATATTATGCAATACCTGCTGAGGATGATACAGCAAAGAACGGAGAGTGGAAGGAAGGACCTGGTATGGATCTTTTCAAGGTTTTGGAGAAGAAGCTCGGAAAGCTTCCAATCATCGTAGAAGACCTCGGATTCCTTACACCATCTGTTATTAAATTGTTAAAGGATTCAGGATTCCCTGGAATGAAGGTAGTACAGTTTGCCTTTGACTCAAGAGAAGACAGTGATTATCTGCCACATAATTATCCAAAGAATTGTGTTGTATATACAGGTACACATGACAATGATACAGTAATGGGATGGATGAAGACTGCACCAAAGAGCGCAGTGAAATTTGCAAAAGAGTATCTTAATCTTACAAAGGAAGAGGGATACAATTGGGGTATGATGCGTGCAGCCTGGTCTTCGGTCGCTGACATGGCAATTGTTCCAATGCAAGATATTCTTGGACTTGGCTCAGAGGCTAGAATAAATACACCATCTACTATTGGTGAAAACTGGAAGTGGAGAGCTACCGCTGATCAGATTGATAATAGTATTGCAAAGAAGCTTCGCAAATGTATGAAGATGTATGCGCGTCTTAACGAGCCTGAGGTAGAAGAAGAGATTGAGTCAGACGATAAAAAGACTGATACAAAGGCTAAATAATTAAAGTAATAAAATTACTCCCAGCGTCATATATTTAGGTATATGACGTAAGGGGGTATTTTTTATGGAAAAAACAGAATTTGATTTGTATAAAGATATTCAGTCCAGAACGAATGGTGATATATATATTGGAGTAGTAGGACCAGTTAGAACAGGCAAATCTACATTTATAAATCAGTTTATGGAAAAATGTGTAATTCCATATGTAGAAGAAAATTTTGCAAAAGAACGAATGGTTGACGAATTGCCGCAATCTGCACAGGGCAGAACTATTATGACTACAGAGCCAAAATTTGTACCTCAGGAAGCTGTATCTGTAAAGCTAAAAGATGATACATCTGTAAGAATAAGACTTGTGGATTGCGTTGGCTTTGCCGTAGATGGAGTCAACGGATACATGGAGGGCGAGAACCACAGAATGATAAAAACTCCGTGGTATGATGAGGATATATCATTTGAGGATGCTGCATATATCGGAACCGAAAAAGTTATAAAGGATCACTCGACAATTGCCGTAATGGTTACAACGGATGGTTCAATTGGCGATATTGCGAGAGAAAATTATATCGAAGCTGAAAAGACAACAGTAAGAGAATTAAACGAAGCAGGGAAGCCATACATAATAGTACTAAATACAATACATCCGTATTCAAATGATACAATTGAGTTAAAAGAAGAATTAGAAGAAAAATACAAGGTTCAGGTTATTCCAATAAATTGTCTTCAGATGAAAAGAGAAAATGCACTTAGTGTCTTAGAAAAAATACTCATGGAATTTCCGATTAGTAAAATTAATTTCAATATCCCGAAATGGGTAGAAATGCTTAGTAATGATTCAGAAATAAAAAAATACATAATTTCATTTGCAACCAAAATAATTAATGCAGTGAACACTATGAATGATTACAGGAAATATATAGAAACAACGGAATTTGAGAAAGAAAGCACTCAGGATGTGATTTCATGCTGTACTACTTTTTCGCAAAATCGAAGCGACGGAAGTATAAATATTAAGCTGGATATCAATAATAAATACTACTATCAGAATATATCAGAGATGGCAGGTGTTGAGATAACAAGTGAATACCAGTTGATTTCACTGATTAAACAGCTTACAACAACGAAGAACGAATTTGACAAAATCAAAGATGCCGTTCTCAGTGTACAAAATAAAGGGTATGGAGTGGTTATGCCGTCCTTGTCTGATATAATAATGGAAGATCCTGTTCTAATTTCACACGGTAATAAATTTGGAGTCAAAATGAATGCAATTTCACCATCAATACATATGATAAGAGCAAATATTGAGACTGAAATTGCTCCAATTGTAGGAAGTAAGGAACAGGCAGAGGATTTGATAACATATATTAAAGAAAAT
>JAXELM010000087.1:0-2786 GCA_034100525.1 Agathobacter sp. | reverse complement strand
CCAGTCAAAATTAGCAGATGCCTCTGCAGTAATACACAGATACCCTGTTCCTGTTGACAATGTCCCGTCACTGTTTACTCCTGTTTCTGCATATCCGCTGACTGATACCTCCACGCCCTTTTCAAATCCGGCCATTCCCATAATGCCTTTTTTCTTTTGTTCCTTTTTTAACTGCTCTACGGCCTTCTTCATGTTTGTGGATTTCGCTTTAACTTCATTCAACATTTCTTTGTATTCTTTACGCTTTTCATCATCGTTAAAAGTATCGTCATTCACATTAAATCCTATTTGAACTTTATCCCCGGAATTTTTATAACTCAACGGAATAGAAGGAAATCCAAAATTTATTTCCGTACCACCAAATATTGGAACATTATCACTTACAGTCAGCTTTTTCTCACTGCCCAGACTGATCTCCGAATGTTCTGAATAATTTGGATCTTCTGCTATCTCTAGACGCAGCGACGTAGAAATACTTAATCCGTTTACATCATATACTGTGATATACACACCTGTTCCAACCGAAAAATCATTAATATTTATATTTTCAAATTTTCCTGTTGTGCTGCTTGCAATCTCTTTTGGTTCACCTTCTGTTTTCTGAAAAAGCTTGTACTGGGTAACGGAGGCCGCATCACTACAGACAGTTGCCGTAATAGAAAATTTCCAGCCTGCCGTTCCTTTATTCACCTTTTTATATTTATCTACCAGATCCACTGTTCCCAGACCTCTTTTATAAATAGCCGACTGAAGTCTATGAGAAGACAATTCTGCTGCCTTAATGGTAATCTGTCCGGAGTGTTCACCCTCATTAATACTATAAGTACCATTGTAGTCATAATACTTATCGCATTTTACAGATACCGCATAATCTCCGGCCGCCAGCTTATCAAGCTTAATAGTTCCATGATCATTTGTAGCATATGTTCCACCGGCAATACTGACATCTGCTCCGGAAACACACTCGCCATACTGATTCATAACAAGTATCTCATATTGATCCTTAGGAACTTCATCCTCTCCATCGTCTGTAGGACTCCCGCCTGAACAACCCGTCAAAACCAGAGACGAAATTAACATAATACACAATAGTTTCTTTTTCAACTTCTTCATCTGCATATCTCCTCGTATAATAAGTTTATAGTCCTCATTCAAAGAGGCTATAGACTTATTTTTTTATGATGCAGGTATTGGATGAATTGTTGGACATCCTTTTATACCCACATAGTTAATAAGTTACTTTATAGTCATGGTCCCAGATGTTACAATAAGTTCTATAAGAACTGTAGCTATGGTCACTGCTTTCAATCTCCAGCAAAGCTTTTGCTATTGCCAAGAAAGCCTGCAGCCCTAATGCTACGCTAAGACTTATTACACAAATGCTGCATTCTGGTATCTAGCCACCAGCAGGGTATTTCTTACCAGATAATGCTAATAACGCGAGGTTTAGGGCGGCGTAGTGATCTGGGATAAGCCATGATTACATTTTCTTTTATTCTTGCTATGAAAGGTGGTGACCATCCGTGAAAGAACATATCGATTACCTCTCAACGCTTTTTGTTGGGATTGATATTGCATCCCGTATTCATGTCATATCTGCACTTGATTTCAACCAGGACTTTTACATCAAAATGAAGCCTTTTGAAAACACGAAAGAAGGTGCAGGTATTGTTGAAAAAATGATTGCTGATGTCCTTGCTGATAATCATCAGTTCAAGTACGTTGTCATTGGCATGGAATCTACCGGCTTCTATGGAGTACATTTGGCTAACTATTTATCAACTAGTGAACTACTTGCTCCATTCTCTGTCCGTGTTTACTGTCTTAATCCTAAAGAAGTTAAGAACTATAAGAAGTCCTTTAACGATATAGGAAAAAATGATGGTATTGATTCCTTTGTGATAGCTGATTTTGCTCGTGTTGGGCGTATTGCTATCAAACCATGGCGTGGTTCTCAATACCTTGCCTTACAACGTCTTACAAGACATCGCATGCACATCACTGAATGCATTACCAGAGAGAAAACTTACATGTTAAATAACATCTATCTCAAGTTCAGTGAGTATGCTTTACTTAGAAATGGGGAACACCCATTTTCAAACAAATATGGTGCCACAGCAGAAGCTATCCTTACTGAATACACGACTAATGAAGACATCGTAAACTCATCTATTGAGGAACTGGTTGAATTCATTAATTCTAAAAGCAAGGGGCGTATTGCTGATCCAGAAGAAACAGCAAAAATAGTACAGGCTGCAGCTCGTAATTCATACAGACTTGATAAATGTCTTTATGAACCACTTACGATTTCAATAGCTTCCTCTTTTAACTGCATTAGTTCTTTTGAAAAGGAATTAAAGGCTATTGACAAAGCAATCCTTAAAACAGTTCAGGGCTTAAACCCTGAGGAATACATTGTGCTTAATTCCATACCTGGAATAGGTAAGGTTTATTCGGCAGGCATTCTCGCAGAGCTCGGTTCAATCAAAGCATTTCAAAATTCCAATCAGCTCGCCAAATACTGCGGTATCGTTTGGAATGATAACGACTCAGGCGACTTTGAATCCGAAGACTCCCGAATGAGCAAAGCCGGAAACCGCTACCTGCGCTATTACATAATAGAGGCTACTGGCAGTGTGATTAACCACTGTCCCGAATATAAAGCCTTCTATCAAAAGAAATATGCTGAAACAAGAAATCATCAGCATAAACGAGCACTCGCGTTGACTTCCCGTAAATTTATACGTCTGCTCTTTGGTCTGCTGGACAAAGGCCAACTCTACTCT